>CAZRWP010000002.1:119898-245596 GCA_964603945.1 uncultured Pseudomonadales bacterium | reverse complement strand
TCAACGTATCTCGTGAGGATTGTGATGGAGGCTTGTAAGAAATTTGTAATAGTTGTTAATAACCAACAGAATGGGCAAATAACGCCTAAATTTATTAACAAATAGCTAACTAATTAAGTTTATAAATCTACAATTATTTAAATATAATAAGGCTAGCGAGTAGTATTTCTCTTAGGGACAATACAAGATTCCGGAATAGCTACACCAGCATCACCTTCTCTGGTTGCTCCAGCAACAAAATCATAGTTGGCTAATTGAAAGGTAAAATACTCAGTAAGTGCACTAATAAATTTATTTTTCTTTTCACCAATCAAGTCATCAATTACATAATAAACTTGATTGTCTTTAATCTGAACTCGGACTCTACCTATAAAACCAATTTCTCCTAATACCGCTTGAATGCTTGATGAGTATACTCCTGAAGAATCAAATTCCACTTCAGTAAAAGGGTCGGGTCTATCAGGAGTTTGCCATCCAAACACTTGGCTGGCTTCTACTTTTTCTTGGTGTCCATTACTTCTGGGATTTGCCATACTCATCTCCTTCTGCCGTTTTAGTATTTGTAAAGGTATTTGCTGTGATTGTCGATACCTAGATAACCCGAAACAGAAACTGACACCAAGTTTGGGCTTGTCATTAGCGTGCCTTTGAGCTGTAATAAGCCTGCATAATTATGAAAGGTAAGAACATGTCAACTAAAGACCCAGTCACCTTGGACTCAGCCTTTGAACAAGTCAATGATGAGTTACTTCAAATGTTCCTCAAAAAGCATAAAGATTATGGCAAGGGCAATATTCTCTCGGTTCGCGAGATCGGAATTGCTCTTAGAATAGCCGAAAAGGTTGAACGCCTAAAGCATCTGCTTTTAAAAGGTGAAGCGCCAACTAATGAGACCATCGAAGAGACTTTCATTGATATTGCCGTATATGCCAATCTCGGTGTCCTACTAGGCCGCGGACAATTCGAGGCACTAGAGGTTGACCCTAAAGCATTAAAATCCGTCTCTAAGGAGGATTAGCACTCAATTTCTTAGTTTGCTAATTTTTGCTCGTTTTAATATACTTGCCAGATATGTCTGATGACAACAATTCATACCAACCACCTTCACAGATATTGGACAAATACGCTGACGTCTTGGTTAATTTTGCTTTAAACCATGGTCAGGGACTGACTAAAGGTGAAGTAGTTTTACTGCGCGTTCCAGACGTGGCCAAAGATCTAGCCAGAGCTCTACAAGTTAAAGTCTTGCAAGCTGGTGGACACCCGATCGTACGTCTGAGTCCCACCGGCAATTTTGAAAAAGATTTTTTTGAGTACGCCAGTGAAGATCAGCTCAGCTTTTTCCCAAGCGCTTACTTTAAAGCGCAAGCCGACACGATCGATCATCAGGTCAGCATCATTGCTGATGTTGATCCCTATGAACTTCAATTAATTGATCCGCGCAAGGTTCTGCTGACCAGTGAAAGTATCAAGCCATACCGTGACTGGCTGACTATTAAAGAACTGCAAAATAAATTTTCCTGGACCGCGGCCTTGTGGGCAACTGAGTCCAAAGCTAAAACTGTTGGACTATCCCTAAAAGATTACTGGCAGCAAATTATCCAAGCTTGTTTTCTAGATGAAGAGGAGCCGGTTAAACACTGGCAGGAGTTAAATCGCCAACAGAAAGTTCTAAAAACGAAGATTTCTGAGTTGGATATTGATTGGGTTCATGTTCAGGGAGACGACATTGATCTCAAAATTCAGATTGGCGAACAACGCCGCTGGCAAAGCGGCAGTGGCGCCAATATTCCTAGTTTTGAAGTTTTTACATCACCAGATTGGCGGGGAACAAAAGGCTGGGTTAGATTTAACCAGCCGATGTATCGCTATGGCAATGTCGTAGAGGATATTTATCTTAAGTTTAAAGAAGGCGTGGTTACTGACTATTCAGCTTCTTCAAATCAGGCTTTTTTGGAGAAAATGCTGCAAACGCCTAACTCTGACAAAGTCGGGGAGTTTTCTTTGACCGATGAACGCATGTCGCGTATCACCCATCTTATGGCCGAAATTCTGTATGACGAAAATATTACCAACAACACGCATATTGCCTTAGGCTCGGCCTACCGCGACTGCTACGCCGGTGACCACTCTGGCTTTAAGGAAGAAGATTGGGATAGGCTGGGCTTTAATGATTCAGCTCTGCATTCTGACTTAATTAGCACGACCGACAGGCAAGTTACAGCTAAGCTCGGCAATGGTAAAGAGAAGATTATTTATGAGAACGGACAATTCACAATTTGGGATCCTCAAGACGTCCTATAACGTATCCATTCCGGTTCTTGTCCTGGCGTAGAAATTAGTGCTACATTTATCCAAATGGCACTTAAGCCAAAAAGATTAAGACCCCGCTAGTCTCCCATCGGAGATAAGAGGGGTTTTTTGGAAGGAGTACTAATGCAAGTACTTGTGCGCGCCAAAGATTTCCCCATCACAGCCGGATTACAAGCCTACGTTGAGCGGGAATCAACCAAACTTCTCAAGTACACCAACCGCATTATTCGAATTGAAACCTTTGTTGAAAAAACCCGAGCTCACACCAAGGCAACAATTAAAGCCGTCTTACCTGGAAAAGATATTGTCGTCGCCCGTAATGCCAATGACCTATACCTGGCGATTCAGGAAGCGTTCGATCGCGCCACCAGGGCAGTTCGCAAAAATACTGAACGCAAGCAGGCAAAACACAAACTCCGTCGCGCCTAAACTAACCCAACCAATTAGTCAGATATCAGCCAGGCAATCAGGAACGGTATACTACCAGTTATGAGTAAGTTAAGCGTTGAGCGAGTTGGATTGGCAGTTGCCTCTGGATTAATCATGTTTGTGACTGGGTTTGTCTTGCGCGACCTGGTTATTAAAAGCGAGACTAATGTTCAACTTTTATCCGCTTTACCATCCATTCAAGAAAAAGATCCCGTTAATCCATATCCGGTTTTTAGTTTTTCTGCCCTGGCAAGTCAGACTTTTAACAGCCAACCCATCTCAGTTTTAGAACAATTGGATACCAATGAGCAATTTTCATCCTTGCTAGTCGCTTGGGATGTGCCAGAGCTTAGCGGAGAGGGCAGTAAGCGCGTTACTGGACAGCTTAATATTCCAGCTGGTCGCGGCCCGTTTCCTGTCATTGTCATGATGCGCGGTTACGCGGAAGCGGATCAATACCAGACCGGAGTCGGAACTAAAAATGCCGCCGCCGCCTTTGCCAGAAATGGCTACATCACCATTGCCCCAGACTTTTTAGGCTATGCCGGAAGTGACCCAGACAATGAAGATATCTTGCTGGCTAGATTCGCCCGGCCAGTAACAGTTTTACAGCTCCTTAAAAATCTGGAAAACCCGCGCTTGCGAGTCGATACCATGTCGATTGACGCTCAGGAAATTTCCGATTGGCTTACTTCTCAGGTTTTTGACCGAGATCGTGTTGGACTTTGGGGACACAGCAACGGCGGTCAAATCGCCTTATCTATTTTAGAAATTACCGGTAAAAGTTATCCCACTACGCTTTGGGCGCCTGTCTCCAAGCCATTCCCTTATTCAGTTTTATATTATTCTGATGATCTGGCAGATTATGGTAAAGGCCTTCGACATTATTTGGCCATCTTTGAAGAAGAACTGCAAAATGACGTTCGGGAGTACACAATCTTATCCCGACTTGACCAGATATCTGGGCCAATTCAGCTTCATCAAGGTGGAGCAGATGAGGCTGTTCCCCTCAGGTGGTCAGACAGTTTGGCTGAACTTTTAACTGAGGAAGAAGTTGATCTTTCCTATTTTACCTACCCACAAGCTGACCATAATCTTCAGCCTAATTGGGAACAAGTGGTCCAGCGCGACTTACAGTTTTATTCCAAACACTTGAAAGAATGACTTCGCCAGCTACTAGGTGATTAACAAATTACAAGCTTTTAGTTTGCGTGATATTCGCGAGCTACAAGGAAATCCAATAGGCAAGAACTATTAACAGGACAATTAATCCGGTGGCCAGCGTCGTACGAAGAAGATCAGCTTTTAGCCATTTAATTAGGTTCTGATCTGACTTATTTGGACCAACAGGATTTCTTAAACTAGCTACCATATTTGGCTTGATTTTCTTAGCACTAATTACGGATTTTTTGGGTTTAATTGCTAGTTCGTCAGACTCTTGGACAATGGCGTCTACGGTCTCTGGATTCCATTCATAAATCTCTGACCGCCTCTGCTGAGCCTTAAGTTTCTGTTCGCGGGTGCGCCTTACTGCCATATCTCCTACTATACCTCTTTTAGTTCAATTAGTATGATGTAAGTCTGTTGGTTTAAACAATAAGGATCTCTATGACAAAAAAAGCATTATTTATTGCCGGTTTTATAACATATTTGGCTACTGCCAGCCTGTCTTTTGCGGTTTTTAGAACTGTCATGCCTGGCACTGGCGAAGGTGGAACAAATCGCCTAGCGGACTTAATTTCTCCTCTTACTCCTGGAGCTGGCAAGGGTCAAGTCCAAGTTGATGACACGGCGCCAAAGACCGAGCCGTGTCCACTTAATGGTCAGCTATATTCAGTGGCCGAGCGCGAAGCCTGGGAAGGTCGAACTCCTCTGGCAGTCATGATTGAAAATCACGTTGACGCGCGACCACAGTCTGGTTTAGGCAGTTCCGACGTCGTATTTGAAGCCGTGGCCGAAGGTGGAATTACCCGTTTTATGGCCATGGTCTACTGTGACGCCCAGGCTCAGGATGTAATTTTGGCGCCAGTACGCTCGGCTCGATCCTACTTTATTGACTGGGCTTCCAGCTACCAAGAGCCTTTATACGTTCATGTAGGTGGAGCTAATTTGCCTGGACCAGCTGATGCTTTAGGCCAATTAAACCAATATGGCTGGGCAGGTAAAAATGACCTAAATCAATTTTCTATCGGCTTTCCAACCTTTGCCCGTAACTACAACCGGATTCAACTAGCCAACGGAAAGAACTTAGCAACCGAGCACACCATGGAAACTTCCTCTGACCGGCTTTGGGAATATGCCGAAACGAATCGTGGCATTACTACCTGGCAGGGAGCCAATAACTTTACTCCCTGGACTTTTGTTGATGAAGCTCCAGCAGATCAAAGAGGCCCTGGTGCCGCAATTAGTTATGACTTTTGGAGTGGCTACCAAGACTTTAGTGTCCAATGGTCTTATGATCCAGAATCCAATACTTACGCTAGAGTCATGGGTGGCCAACCTCACGTTGACCAAAACAATAGTGAACAAATTAAGGTTAAAAATGTCGTGGTTTTGCAAACCCAAGAGCGCGGCCCAATTGATGAGGCTAAACACATGCTTTATACCACCATTGGTACGGGTGACGCCTTAATTTTCCAAAATGGCGAGGCTATTGAGGCTCGCTGGAGCAAGCCAACCCGTACAGCGGAACTAACTTTCACAGTAGCAGGTAAACCGGTTGAGTTTGTCCGAGGTCCCATCTGGATTTCCGTCTTGGATATCAGCAACGAGATAACCTACTAAAGTAATTAAAAAGTAGGTTATACTAGGCTGAGTGAGTACAAACATACCTCAGAACCACCATGGCTAAATTAACCGACTTCATGATCAGTAAAGTCCGGGTTAAGATGCTGGAGCTATTCTTTAGAAATCCCAATGAGCTCTACTATGTTCGTGAGATTACTCGTCTAATTGAGGAAGAAATTAACGCTGTCCGGCGAGAATTAGAGCGGATGTCGGGCACTGGCCTGCTTAAAAGCGAAAAGCGTGGCAACCGACTTTATTACTATCTCAATAAACAATACGATTATTATCCAGAACTTTTGCACCTGATTACCAAGTCTTTTGGCTTGGGTAAAGCGATTAAGCTTAAGCGACGCGAAGTGGGCAACCCCCGGTTTGTAATGTTTTCTACCAAATTTGCCCAGCACCGAAGCCGCGGTCGTGATGAAGTTGATATTCTGCTAGTCGGCAACGTTAAAATGCAGGAGCTTGAACCTTTAATTAAAGCTGAGGAAAAACTGCGCGAACATGAAATTAATTACACCGTTATGACTAATGAGGAGTTTGAATTCCGCAAGGCGCGACGTGACCCATTTGTCAATGAAATTTTAACCGGTGGTCGCATTATGGTAATCGGCGATGAAGATTCCTTAGTTGAGAAGAAGTCAGAAGTCTAAAAATATGGCAAAATCGCGTTTTCCGGAGTCTTTTTGGAAGTTTTTTATTAGCACTTTGCTGATTATTTTTGCCGCCTGGATTGCTTTGCCTAATCAAGTAACATTACCAGTCAAATCAGTTGTACAACCGCTGGCTGGCTGGCCGATGCTTAGTGGGGTAGATAAACTACCAACAAACATCACCTTGCACAAAGTCCCCTTTGATCTCAGCCGAATTGGCATTCCCTTGTCAAACACGATGGAACTGCATCAAGGTTTAGACATTCAAGGTGGTACTCAGGTCACTTTAGAAGCAGATATGTCGCCCATACCGGCCGATCAGCGCTTAATGGCCTTGGAATCGGCTAGCGAGGTTATGCGCCGCCGAATAGATTTATTTGGCATTAACGAACCTAAACTACGCACCGTGGTTTACGGCGACCGTTATCAGCTGGTCATTGAACTAGCTGGTCTTGAGCAAACGGATGCGGCATTGCAGTTAATTGGTCAAACAGCTCAACTTCAATTTAGGACGTTTGACGACAGTAATCCGGAAGCAACCATCTCGGCGGTGGCGTACTTTGAAAGTTTTCAACCCACGGAGCTGACCGGGGATTTACTGGACCGCGCCCAAGTTCAGTTTGACCCAAATACTAACGAGCCGGTGGTGTCACTGCAGTTTGACTCGCGTGGTGCCGAGCTTTTTGGCCAGCTTACCGAAGAGAATGTCGGCCAGCCGCTTGGCATTTTCTTGGATAACCAACCACTGACCCTACCCATGGTCAATGAACCAATCTACGGCGGCCAGGCGGTTATCACTGGCCAATATGGACTGGAAGAAGCCAAGCTGTTAGCGGCTCAGTTGAACGCCGGCGCGTTGCCGGTTTCCATCTCCATTGTGGAACAAAACACCATTGAGCCGTCTTTAGGGCAGGCGTCCCTAAATCAAAGCTTGCGCGCCGGCCTCATCGGTCTGGTTTTAGTAGCTATTTTTATGGTGGCGCTTTACGGCACTCCAGGTTTTTTAGCGGTGGTTGGTTTAATTGGCTACGGAATAATTACCTTGGCCTTATACAAACTAATTCCAGTAACGGTTACTTTGCCCGGTATTGCGGGCTTACTGCTGTCAATTGGTATGGCGGTAGATTCCAACATTTTGTCATTTGAGAGAATCAAAGAAGAACTGCGCGAAGGTAAACCAGGCGCAATCGCTCTAAAGGATGGCTACGCCAACTCCTGGAATACTATTAAAGACGCTAATTTAGCCACCTTAGCCATTACCTTTATTTTGTTCAATCCTTTCAACTGGGGTTTCCTAAATACCAGCGGTCCGATTCGAGGCTTTGCAGTGACGCTGGCCTTGGGTATCGTTATCAGCTTGTTTACTGGTGTGTATTATTCACGTTGGCTAATGCAATTGTTTTGGAAGGCGCCGGCCGCTAAATCACATAAGTCGGAGGCTAAGTTATGAACTGGCTACGCTGGCGCGGCATTTCTTACGCCATTTCTCTGATTTTAATTTTGTCTGGTGGAACAGCTATGTTAATGGGCGGCCTTCAGCCAGCTTTAGAATTTTCTGGCGGTTCAGAACTAACCATCACTTCGCCGGCTGACAATTCAGCATTTGAATCAGCTATTCGCCAAGCAGACGAGACCCAAGAAGCCATCATTATTGAAGATCTGAGTTTTGATAATTCAAATGCCTTTTTACAACTAAATGAAATTTCGAGTGAAACCAAAGCGGCGTTTCTCCAAGCGGTGATGAACAATTTGCAACAGCCCGTAACGGAAGTATCATTCCATTCGGTCGGACCGGCCGTAAGCCGTGACTTAATTACCAAGACGGCTTATGCCATTGTTTTAGGTGTGTTATGTATTTTACTTTACCTCTGGTGGCAATTTAAAAACTGGCGTTATGGACTGGCCGGCGTGTTAGGCATGATTCACGATTCACTAATTTTATTAGGCGCATTTGCCTGGTTTGGTTTATGGTTTGACGTCAAAGTCGATTTGCTTTTTGTGACAGCCTTGCTGACAACTCTATCGACCTCGGTTCATGACACCATTGTGATTTTTGACCGCATCCGCGATCTACAAAAGCAGACCAGAAGGGGAGACCAGTTGGATTGGCTCGCCAATATGGCCATCACTCAAACACTGCCACGTTCACTTAATAATTCGCTGACGATTATCTTCATGTTGGTAGTTTTACTGCTTTTGGGTGGCGACACTTTACGCTGGTTTACCGCTGCTTTACTGATTGGAATCATCACCGGCACCTATTCCAGTACCTTCCTGGCAGCTCCGATATACTTTGATCTACAGAAGCGAATAAAGCGATAGCTTCCACTCATAGTAGTATGTAATAGTTATTGATATATAGCAGGTGTTTGACATCCTTATATTTTTAGGTAGAATCTGGCTTATATGACGAGTGCAGGCCGGCGGGAAAATAGAGTTATAAAGATTATCAAAGAAAATAAAGCTGCAAGTGGAGCAATGGCACTAGCTGCATCCGCGCTTGCCTGCCTTGGTATGTATGTTGGGGCAGACTTCCTTCTTGACAGCAGAGATGTTGATCCTGATTCCTCATCAACTTCTTTATCTGAAGAGGAACTTGTACGAATACTGGCTGAGCAACAAGACCATCTCGTAACTCAATTAGCTCAACAGCAAAATTCTCAGGCAACCCAGGCAGCAGAACGGGATGATAGATACGCAACGCAAGCGGCAGATCAGGACAGTAGATACGCAACCCAGTTCGCTTCTCAAGCAACTGAAATCATCGACGAGTTAAATAATACACTTCAAGCTCCTACTTACGAGCCAACTCTTACATCAACGTCCACCTCTACCGCTACTCGAGAAACCACAGAGGAGCCAACTGAAGAATCTAGCCCCACCCCTATAAACACTCCAACTCCGAAAGTTGCCTCAACTCCTAATGTTCATGAATATGTAGGAGTTCCTGAAAATAAAGATGAAAGTATCGTATTATCTAATGGTCCAATTTTTGCTCATGATGGCATAGATGTCTGGCTCAATCACATGAAAGAAGGCATAGATGATTATGGCGATCCTTTCCGACATCAAGTTCCCTTGACAGGGCCTTTTGAATCTCCATGGTTCGATGGACACCAAGGTGACGTTGTATTTGGGCTCTTAAGTGAGGCGGCTCAATCAACCAAATTACAGGAACGTGGTTTAAAAATTATCGAATCTGCTGATCCAGACGCTCTGGAAGCCGGGAATCAAATTGTTCGTGGCCACATTAAAAAAGTAGTTGTTGATGGAGAAGCTGTTAGCAGTATTGACCTATCTCAAGAAAATTTTGATGATGTCTTTGATAAAGCTGAGATTACTCGCCAAGACGGAACTACTTATGAGCAAATTATGGCTGTCACTTATGCCGATAATCTTGAAGAAGCCCAAGAACATGTGTTATTCGAATTAGCCACAATAATTAATCAGCTTAATAAACAAACAAATCCAGAGGCAGAAGGACAAGTCACTTTTGATTTAGAAGACCTAAATTTGGCGGCTGAGGTCTTACAAATTAATAACGGCAATCTTTGGACAGGCGAAAATCAACGTCCAGTTAGAGTTTATCTCAATGACGAGACTGTAATAGAGCTCGATAGCGCAGAAATAGACGTTCAATCACCCAACTGGCGAACTTGCAGAATTGAATCTGGTCCAGCTATCGATGGTGATCGAACCAAGCAAGACGAGCGTTTAAATGAGGTGGAAATTGTTTCTGCAGATGGCAAAGAGACCAGCTTTGAAGAAATTGATGCTCAATCTGGACATGTAGTTGCAGTCGTAGCAGATTGGTCAGAATTATCTAACGCTTGGAATAATGCAACATCATTCTCAGAAAAATTAAAAGCATTAGTTGATAATTTACGAATTGAATTTGTTAATGACGCAACTAATCCAATGACTTATATTCCGGCAGAGTATGAAGTTTCTCCAGAGATGAATCAAGCTCTAGGAGAACTAGTTTACCGCGCCTTGATGTATAAAGTATGTGGTTTTGCCCCTCCGATTGTTAAACAAGAAGCTGTAGAACAACCACCACAAGAAGCTCCAATTATCATTATCGAGCCAACCCAAGGAGAGACTTTTCCAACAGCTCCATTTACACACACACCACCATCAGCAACTCCACAACAACCACCAACTTCACAGCCACCTACTCAAACAGTAGAACCAACTCAAATTAAGGATCCTGTAGGTGATCAAGTTAATTTGGATGGTGAAACTGAATCACCGCCAACCGGTGGTGAGGAAATCATAGATGGTGAAATCGACCTGGATGGTGATGGTGTCGGAGATGTTGAAGATAATATAGGCTCAGGGAGATAAGGAGAAAATATGAATAAACAATGGTTTAAATCTCTCAAACAAAAGTTTAATTTTATCTCCACTACTTCTGCAGTTGCTCTTTCTCTAACTATAGCGCTAACCTCTTTTGGATTACTAAGTTTCATTAGCAATGCTTCTGCTGGAACTAATCCTAGATTTGTAGCTGGCATTAAAGAAATAGGTACTGATACATACACCAATGAATTATCCCTTGATTTAGGTGATAAGGTAAGAGTAAAACTGGGAGTGGTTAATGAAGATCCTGGTAACACAATTGAGGATCTGCAAATCTTTTCAGTCTATGGACATGAAGGTGTTTACTCTTGGATCCAAGCAGACAATCTAGATAAAGTTGGAGTGCCCCATCTTAAAATCAATATTCCCGATAATTCTCATTTAGATTACATTTCAGGCACTACCTATTATGAAACTAATGTCGTTAATGGCGAGATTGGCGGTTGGCAAGGTGGAGTAGAAGCTGACAGTCAAAATGGCGAAAGTTTACTTTTTACTAATGATTCAAAGCCAAATGTGGGCTTCCATAAGTTCAATTTACTTGGTGGCTCGAACTTTCAATATGTTGCTTACTACGACTTGGAAGTTCTGAGTGGCAACACCGCAATTTTTAATCAGCATTCCAGCGATCAACCTACTTTTCAAGTTAGAAAAGTTGGCCAAGACGAATGGCAAAATAGTGTAAGTGGATTCCAACCAGGTGATGAACTTGAGTTTAAGATTTATGTTCACAATGTTTCTCGCGGCACCATTGCCCTTGACTCAAAAGCCGGAATCAGTAACTGGCCATCTCAAGAGTCAGCTAGCCATACCCTTAAGGCTTTCATTGATGCGCAAAATGCTGAAAAAGTAGAAGCTGAAGTCACAATCAGTGACAATATGCCGTTTTTACTTGATTACGTTGAAGGATCAACCAGATTCCAAGGTAGAACAACGCTTGACTCAGATCCATTTGATACCAATGAGTCTCAGGTTGATGGAATTACTAGTTCTCAGGGAATTACTATTGGACGAGATGGAGATATTGAAGGTTGCTGGGATTTCTTAATGACGATCAAGTTCAAGGCTGTAATAGAGCAGGACATTCCTAGTCCGAGTCCGTCACCTACACCTACACCAACTCCAACACCAACGCCTACACCAACCCCAACGCCTACACCGACTCCTACGCCGACGCCGACTCCTACACCAACACCGACGCCAACACCAACTCCAACTCCAACACCTACGCCTACACCAACACCAACACCAACTCCAACTCCGACGCCTACTCCAACGCCTAAACCGGAAGCGCCGATCTGCAAAGACATCAAGCCCAAAGATGATGTCAAAGTTGAGGAAAATGAAAATGTCAGGTTTGTCTGTGTAGCCGAAAACGGCATCAATAACTATACCTTCGAGTACCGACGCGACCGCGACGATGACTTTGAAGTGTTAGCTTCAGGCAAAGATGACACCTCACCTGAAATCAAAATCAGTGAATACTTTGATATCCGCTGTATTCCCTGCAAGGACGATGAATGTGCCCCTCACGACAATGTGGTTGATGAATGCACCAATCACTACCGCTTTAAAGAAGAGGATCGAGGCGGATTTGTGGTCCTCAAGTTTGATGACCAAGATGGCGATGGTTCACGCGATGATGGTGAGCCCGGTCTTGATTGGACCTTCGAATGGGGCAAAGTAGATGACGATGAAGTTGATAACTGGAAAGAATACGTCACTTATGAAGAAAAAGACGGCCGAGGCGGTGAAGTCGGCGGTCTTAAAGATGGCGAAGTTATCCGCATTCGCGAAAAGAGCAAAGATGGCTGGACATCCACCACTGCCACCGAAAAAGAAATTACTATTGAAGAAGACGAGGTTAAGCTGGTGGTCTTTGGCAACCGCCGCTCTAAGCCATCTGCAAAAGAAGGTGAGCTTCCAACTCAGTTACCAACTACTGGCGCTCCGCTACAAGTCGGCATGAGTTTGGCCACCGTTTTAGGCAGTCTCAGTATTGGCTTAAAACTTTTAAGTCGCCGGCTGAGCTCGTAAATCATCATGACGGAGCCAAACTCTCCGCACCAAATTGACTCACAGCCTCGCCCCCAGCCACTAAAGCTGAGGGGCGAGGTTTTTTTGGCGTCCGCCAAGCAGGAATGGGACAAAACAAAAAAACCGGTTCTGCTGTTAGATGTTGGCCGTTTAAGAGAAGAAAATCGTCAGCAGTTCATAGATGAACAAACGCATCAGCTTAGGGCTGACCAGCCAAAAATCAAGCAGTTGAATGCTGAACAATTAATTACTGAAACAACTCAGTCATCAGCCGTAAATCTGCCAGTCCAAAAACCGCTTTCCCATGCTGAAGTGCCAAAAGTACTTCGTACTCCTTTGCCGATCTCGTCAGTTGCAACTGAAGATTTTACCTCTGTGCCAATTGAGAAGGCTACTTTAAGCTCTGACTTCACAGAGCAGGCTTCACCAGTTTTTGCCTGGCCGATAATCATCTGGCCAAAGTTATCCTGGCCCAAATTATCTCTACGCAAGCTATCTCTTCCCAAATTTTCACTTCCCAGCATTAATTGGCCGATTATAATCTGGCCAAGCTTTAATTTGCCCACTTTATCCATACCAACTTTATCCATACCAACTATATCCTTGCCAACTTTATCCTCGCCCACCTTGCCTTTACCTACTTGGAAATTACCAAGTTTTAATTGGCCCACGTTTTCTTGGTCTGGTCATCACAAGCTTGCTACAGGTCAAACCACTACTATCTCGGCCAAACGAGGTCTAAACTTTGCCAGCAACTTTTTACTTGGCGGGGCTTTAGCTCTTTTCCTATTGTTTAGTACACCAATTATTATTTTGGAAACCCGACCACTGATCTTACAGGCTTTGGACTCACTTCAAAATTTATCCCCATCATTTGTTAAACCAACCGTTCAAGTTGACCAGCCAACACCCGAGCCTTCACCTTCACCAGAACCAACCATCGCATCGCCAGAGGATGTTTTCTCCATTAATATTCCTGATTTGGACATCCAAAGCGTGGTTGTACCTAATGTCGATCCAACTGACCCAACTCATTACACCACCGCCCTTAAGGAAGGAATTGCTCATGCTCAGGGAACCGGCTTGCCAGATCAACTTGAAATAAATAAAACAATGTACCTTTTTGCTCACTCAACTGACTCACCTTGGAACATCTTGCGCTACAACGCCCAATTCTATGCCCTCAAAGACGCTGAGATAGGTCAAAATGTTGAGCTAGTCTTTTGGGGCAAGAAGTACGTCTATACCATCGAGGACAAGCAAATTGTCGAGCCTCAAGACGTCAGCGCTTTACAGCCACAAATGGAGCGCGAACAGTTAATTCTGCAAACCTGTTATCCGCCCGGCACCACCAACAAAAGACTACTAATTATAGCCACGCCCAGTGCCAGCCTCAAGGCGGAATAGTCCTATATAATTGCAAATTCTGCCATTTACAAACCCCCAATTAAGTCCTAGAATACCCGAACCTGTCTGAATTCTGAAAGGCAATCGAAAGGACTCGTATGGCTGATGATCATCTCGTTCAACTTACTCAACCAGGCTACGATGAATTAGTAGCCGAACTAAAAGAATTAACTGAAGTTAAAATTCCTACCGCCATTAATCGGGTGGCTTTAGCTCGTTCCCAAGGTGATCTGCGCGAAAATAGCGAATATCACTCAGCTCGTGAAGAGCTGGCTATGCTTGAAGGCAAGCGCGACGAACTTGAATCAATAATTCAACACGCTGAAATTATCACCAAAACTAATGGCGACTATATTGATTTAGGTTCTGAAGTTGAAGTCTTAATTAACGGCAAAGGAAAATCGCAAGTATTTTCAATTGTTGGCGAGTGGGAAGCCAATCCTCAGGAAAAAAAGATTTCTGAAAAATCTCCATTAGGACAAGCACTTAAAGGTAAAAAAGCTGGCGAAGAAGTTTCAATTCAAGCCCCAGCTGGAACCTTAAATTACACTATCCGTCGCGTCATTTAAAAGTAGTTCTAGCCAGGTATGGTATACTTCCGGCATGGCTGAAACGACCAAACCGACTGCTAAAAAGTCCAAACCCAAAAGTTCAAAAACTGCCGTCAAGGGAACTGAAAAGTCTACTGCTAAAACAGCGGTACAGGCGAACCTAGTAACTGATAATTTTACCTTTGAGATAACTTTGCCCGCTTCGGAAGTGAACAAAGGCAAACAAACAGCTCTGGAAAAAGCTAGAGCTAGACTCCATCAAAATGGCTTCCGTAAAGGCAAGACGCCTGACAAAATTGTTGAACAAGCAGTTGGTCAGCAATATTTGCTCCAGCAAACTCTGGAGACTATTGTTCCGCCAGCCTATGAACAAGCCCTTAAGGATAAAAAACTTCAACCTCTGACTGAACCGGAAATTAAGCCCATTTCCATGGAAGATGGCAAGGACTGGACCTTTGAGGTTACCATTGCCAACCGGCCAGTGATCGATGTTTCAAAATATGCCGAGATTGTTAGCAAAACTAAGTCTGGTCATGATCTATGGAAAGCTGATAAATCCACTGATTCTAAGTCGAAGAAATCTGCTGAACCTAAGAAGTCAGCTAAAAAAGCTAAAACAGATAGTAAAGATCAAGCTGAGATAGATAATGAGGCTGAAAATCAGAATGCCAATGAATCCGATGATGCCTCAACCAAGCTTCGCCAGGATAGACTGCAAGTACTTATTTCCGCCTTACTGTCCAAAATTGAGATTCCCGTGCCGGATCTTCTGCTTCGCCATGAGACTCAAGCTCAATTACACGAATTAGAACATCAGTTAGAGCACCTAAAAATGTCATTTGATGATTTCTTAAAAAATAGCGGCAAGACCAGGGAAGACGTGGAAAAGGATTATGCCGCCCGTGCTCTAGGCAACCTACAAGCGGAACTCTTATTAGGCGCGATTATCCAGGCAGCCGAGCTAAAAAATACGGAAGCCGAACTTGGCGCCGTTTTGCAGCAGCGCATGAGCCAATATCCAGAGGAAAGTCGCCCCAAGATTACCGCCCGCGATGTGCAATACGTCAACGCCTTACTACTCAAACAAAAGGCACTTGACCACTTGCTCAATCTGTAGTCTTATATACATTAAGAGAGGCAAATTCTCCCTGATACAGGGATCTTGATTCTACCTGAGGTTACGGGTATAATTAGGCTCCTTAAGCAGGGGGATATGAAAAGCAACGTGGCACAATACAGTCCAAATTCTCGAGTTAAAGAGATTGAACTTCCATCATTGGAAGATCGTTCTCGTGGAGAAGGTATTCTGGCAGGAGTAATTTTCAATAGATCTGCTGAAATCAATAAGCAACTATATCAGGAAAACTTAAATTTAATTCAAAGTTCTCAATTTCTTAATACCCCAGTTCCTGAGGAAGTTAATTCTGAGACTGAGCCTATTTTAGACGCTCAAGAAAACCACGCACCTTCTAAAACTGCCAAAAGGAAAATTGTTTCACTAAATACTCCAGACCTTGCTAAAAAAGGAACTATAATTAAGTTTCCAAAATTTTTTAGACGTGCTACACCTGCAGACTTAGCAGATAAACGCCAAGCTGACAAGCTCGCGTGGCAACAACGCAACCCTGCCGCTTAAACCATTTTCCGTGTTACAATTTATTTCGTTATATCTCGAGTCTGTAGCTCAGTTGGCTAGAGCGCTTCGTTGACATCGAAGAGGTCACAGGTTCAAGTCCTGTCAGACTCACCATGAGTTGGAGATTAGATACATCAGATAAATCACAAGTCCAGACTCCTGAAAAGAGTCGCCGGACAATTTATGACGCGCGCCCCCGAGAAATATTTGGTAAAAGTTTGCTGGCTGGTTTTGCGCTTGGTTTAGGCCAAACACTAGCCACCGTTTTATTTTTCGGTTTCATTGCCGGCTTACTCTTCACCACACTTAGACCATTTCTAGAACAGATTGGTGTACCGATTGATGAGCTGGAAGTAGTCTTGCAGCAGCGAGTTGACCAGGCAGAAGACGCCTTAGTACCAACTCCAACCTTATCGCCAACTATTCCAGCTACGACCAGCACACCAACTATCCAGCCAATCTCCTCTCCAACTACCTCAACTACCGTGGGAGAGTAATTTTTTCTGCTCTCCCTTGCAAAACCTTCCCTAAATCAGGGATGAAAACCTTTTCTCAAGACAGTACACTATAACCAAGACCGAAAGGAACTATGAACAGTAACTCAGATCAACTAAAAAAAATAAGACATTCAGCCGAGCACATCCTAACGATGGCTATGCAAATCTTGTACGGACCAGATCGCATTATTATGGCTATGGGTCCAGCTACCGATGACGGATTTTACTTTGATTTTGATCAGCGAAATATTGAGATCAGCGAATCAAATTTCCCAGAAATTGAAGCCAAGATGCGCGAACTTATAGATCAGGATCTGGTCTTTCGACAAGTTGAGGTTGACCCAGATATTGCCCGTCAACTTTTTGCCGACAATCAATTTAAACAGGAATGGATTAGTGAAGCTCAAGATCGCCAGGAACCCATAACTCTTTATCTCACTGCTCCGGCTGACAAAGTTGAGTCAGCCCTGCAGTCCATCATGGCTGGCGAATTGCCAAATTTAACCGAGACTAGAATTTTTGTGGATGTCTGTAAAGGCCCGCACGTTAAAAGCTCCAAGGAAATTTCAGCTTTTAAATTGCTTAACACCGCCGGCGCTTATTGGCGGGGAAGTGAAGATAACCCTATGCTGACCCGCTTATATGGCACGGCTTTTGCCTCTCAAGCTGAATTGGATGAACATTTAATCTGGCTTGAAGAAGCCAAGCGCCGCGACCACCGCCGATTAGGCAAAGAATTGGATTTATTTACCTTTTCTGATCTGGTGGGTTCAGGTTTGCCGCTTTGGACACCCAAAGGAACTTTACTACGCAATTTATTAGATGATTTTGTCTGGGAATTACGAAAAGCCAAGGGCTACCAAAAAGTGTCAATTCCTCATATCACTAAAAGAAACCTGTATGAGACCAGTGGCCACTGGAAAAAATTCAGTGATGAGCTTTTCAAAATTACCACGCGTGAAAATCATGAGTTTGCCATGAAGCCTATGAATTGCCCGCATCACACTCAGATTTACGCGCACATTCCGCGAAGTTACCGCGACCTTCCTCAGCGATATGCTGAAACCACCATGGTTTATCGCGACGAGCAAAGCGGAGAATTGTCTGGTTTGTCACGGGTGCGCTGTATTACCCAAGACGATGCTCACGTTTTTTGTAGCGAATCTCAGGTGAAAGACGAGTCTTTAGCTATTTGGGATATTATCGATAGCTTTTACAAGGGTACTGGTTTTGCTGAGTTGAGAGTCCGCTTGTCTTTGTCCGATCCAGCCAAAATGGAAAATTATTTGGGAACAGCGCAGGAATGGGAGCGTGCCGAAAATCAGCTACGTGAGTTTATAAGTTCAAGAGGGGTAGAGTGTGAAGAAGCCATTGGCGAGGCCGCTTTTTACGGCCCTAAAATCGACTTTATGGCCAAGGATTCACTGGGGCGTGAATGGCAAGTGGCCACGATCCAAGTTGATCGCAACATGCCGACCAACTTCAATCTGACCTACATTAATTCAGCTGGTGAAGAAGAGCAAGTCGTTATGATCCACGCCGCCATTATGGGTTCGATTGAGCGTTTCACCTCAATTTTGATAGAGCATTATGCGGGCGCTTTTCCTGTTTGGCTGTCACCTGTGCAAGTCGCGATTATTCCAATTTCAGATGAACAAGCAGATTACGCCACTCAAGTGTCTGATCTTTTACAAGCAAAAGGCATCAGAGTTGAAATGTTCCAGGAAGCTGAGACCATGCAGAATCGTATTCGTAAAGCTGAAAGTGACAAGATTCCCTACATGTTGATCTTGGGACGTCGTGAAGCGGAGGCTGGAACGGTTTCTGTCCGCCAACGTGGACAGAAGGATTTGGGCGTCATGAGCCAAGCTGACTTCATCGACAAGATCACTCAAGAAATAGAGGTTAAGTTTATTGAAGCTCAGTAATCAGGAAGTTTGCTATAATACCAGAGTAAAAACAACAAGGAGGCGATAATTCGTTTTAGACCACGTAAACCAAAACGCAAAGAAACTACTGATCGGTTTGTAGCCAATCAGCAAATCAGAGCGTCGGAATTAAGACTCATTAGTGAAACTGGTGAGCAGATTGGGGTTCTGTCCAAACAGGCCGCTTTGGCTATGGCTGAAGAGCAGGATAAGGACATTATTCTCATTGCCGCTACGGCCAAACCGCCGGTTGCCAAACTCATTCAGATTTCCAAACACAAATATCAGCAACAGCAGAAAAGACAGGAAGAAAAGCGCGCAACCAAAAAATCAGATATCAAAGAACTTCGTCTGTCTCCCTTTATTGCAGATGGCGATCTGGAATCACGGATTGACCGCGTCAGAGAATTCTTAGAAGATGGGTTCAAGGTGCGATTGCACGTTCGCTTTAAAGGCCGCCAAATCACTAAAAAGGATTTTGGCATGGATGTATTGACCAGAATATTTGACGCAGTCAATGATATTGGTCAGGTAGAGATAGAACCAAAGATGCAGGGTAAGATGCTGACAGGTCAGCTAATGCCAGCACCAAAGACAAAAAAATCATAAGAATTCGGGATATAATAAGCTTCTCGACTAATGTCGCGACTATTGTTATAATTACGATCTTCTGGAGACATCATGGCAAGAATTAGAAAACACAAAACTCGAAATGCGGCTGATCGCCGTTTTAAAATTACCGCTACCGGTAAGGTAATGCGTCGTACTCAGGGTATGCGCCATCTTCGTAGTAATAAATCTAAGAAAGCTATTCGCCGCTTTAAGGTTCCGGTTGAAGTTAAAGGCGCTTTCGCTAAGAAAATTAAGCAAATGCTAGGAGTTGCCTAATATGGCCCGTGTTAAGACCGGCGTCGTAACCCGACGCCGCCACAAAAGCGTTCTAGCCCAAACCAAGGGCTTCCGCATGACCAAGAATCGTTTGTATAAAGTCGCTAACGAGGCTTTACTACACGCTGGGCAGTATGCCTTTATCGGCCGCAAACTACGCAAACGCGACTTCCGCCGCTTATGGATTACCCGTATTTCGGCTGGATTGCAAACGGTGGAGAGTGAACTAAATTACTCAAGATTTATCAATGGCTTAAAAGTTAAACAGATCGAACTTGACCGTAAATCACTAGCTGATTTGGCCGTCACCGATATTGAAGCTTTTAAAGAAATCGCCAAACAAGTTTCCGCTAAGTAACAGTTATTAAAATTTCAAAATTACAGATTAGATTAATCAGGCTCTTCTCATGGAGTGAGTGTTGACGTTGGCGTCGGAGTTGGCGTTGGAGTTGCCTTTGGCGTTGGCGTCGGCGTAGGAGTAGGAGTTGGCTTCGGCTTTGGTGTAGGAGTCGGCGTAGGCTCTTCTTTTTCCCAATCAGCACCGCCAGTACCGATTCTGACAGTCTTAGACTTCTCATCATCTCCGCCCTCCATAAAAGCCTTGGCATAGATTTCGTGGCGGCCTTCACTAATGTGAATCTTGGTCTTGTAAGGCCGGTCTTTTAAGGTTTCGCGTCGGTCATCATCCACGTAGATTTCTACGCGGTCAATTTTTTTCTCAGAATATGTGCGAACCTCTATTTCGATCTCCTCACTGTCATATGTAGTTTTGTCTTTAGGCTTTTCCATTACGACTTCAACCTCATCCGAACTCTCGCACATTTCGGTTGGCGCCTGATAATCGCCAGCGTTCGGCTGACCACTAATCCAGGCCTCAATGGCCTCTTGCCAGCGATTTCGGCCATCTTGACTGACTGGATCATCCTCATACAAATTAATATAAATCTTTTCGTGATAATCGCCTCGCTGGATGTCAGCGGCGGTAGCTAATTTATCCTCACCATTACAAAGACGGACTTTTTGATGAATTGGATCAGGCTCAGTCGGCAAACTGCCTTTTATCACCAGCTCTTCATATGACTCAAGATCATCGTGAGCTCGGTAACCGGAAATTCGATCAACAGCTACCGTTTCAATCGAATCTGGCACCTCCCAGGCATCAGTCGTGCGCCCACTGGCAATGGCCGCCCGCATAATCCGATTCCAAATAGGTGAAGCACCAGTAACACCAGAAGCAACCTGAGTCATCTCTGAGTTGTCATTATTACCCACCCAAACGCCGACAATGGTGCTTCGGCTCCAGCCAATGGTCCAGTTGTCGCGCATATCATTGGTCGTACCAGTTTTAACTGCGATTGGCCGACCTTCAATATTTAATTGAGAATTAGTGCCAAACGCGCCGGAGCGGGCAGAGTTATCAGATAAAATATGATTAATCAGAAATGCCTCGCCAGATTCTAAGACTTTTTTGCCCTGAACTTCTTTATGCTGATACAGAACTTTGCCATCGACATCTTTTACTTCCAGAATCGATACCGGCTCAATCCTTGAACCGCCGTTGGCAAAAGCACTGTAGGCGGTGGTTGAATCAATTAGATGAACCTCAGCCCCTCCTAGAGTAACCGCTAGACCAAAACGTTGTAAGTTGGCTTTGGTGGGCTCCAAGGTCTGAAATCCCATGTCGTAGGCCGTCTTGAGCATATTCTCTACCCCAACTAGCGCCAAGGTCTTAACAGCGATAACGTTATTCGATTCAGCCAGCGCCCGGCGTAAGTGCATTGGACCTCGGAATTGGCCGTCATAATTACGGGGCTCATATGACTTTGTCTGATCATTGGGGACAAAATTGGTAAAGGCATCTACCAGCATCGTGGCCGGCGTCATGCCTTGTTTAAACGCGGTGACATAGGTAATTGGCTTAATTGATGAACCAGGCTGACGCAAGCCATCAACTGCCACATTAAATTGACCAGGAATGTCTTCAGCAAAATAATCTTTACTACCAACCATCGTCAGAATTTCACCGTTACGGGGATCCATTACCATGGCTGATCCGTTGGAAATGTTATAAGTACTGACCTTCTCAACCTCTTCTGCCACAATTGCTTGCGCTTCTTCCTGGAAGGGGAGGTCTAACGTTGTTTTAACCCGTAGTCCGCCTTGATCCACCATTTCATCACCAAACATCTCAGCTAACTGATCCTGAACATAAAACACAAAGTGGGGAGCCTTTATCGGAATAGTTTGTTTGGCAAACTCAACTTGATCAAGCTGAGCAATGGCGTTTTGTTCAACCTCCTCCGTAATGTAACCCTGAGCGCGCATGGCGTTTAGTACGCCTATCGCACGATATTTCCACAACGGTATGCCATCTTCTGTAGTTCGGCCTAAAAATGGCGAATAAGCGGTTGGGCGCTGAGGCAAGCCTGCTAAAACGGCCGATTCAACTAGATTAAGATCCGTCACTGGCTTACCAAAATAAGCCTGAGAAGCCGCGCCTACACCCACCGACATACCGCCATATGGCGCCTCATTTAGATACATCTGCAAAATCTCATCTTTAGAATACTGACGCTCAATTTCCAGTGCTAAAATAAACTCCTTTAATTTACGAGTAATGGTGCGCTCATTGGAAAGTAGAGCATTTTTAACAAGTTGCTGAGTCAAAGTCGAACCACCCACAATCCGGCGCCGGAATACAACGTTATAAGGAATGCGCACAATTGTTAGTGGATCAAAGCCCTTGTGCTGATAAAACTCCCTGTCTTCAATGGCCACCGTGGCCTGCCTCAAATATTCAGGCGCCTGGTCAATCGTAATTGGATCACGACGCTCATCAGCGTAGACATCATATAAAATTTCTCCGTTACGATCGGTAATAACGGTACTGATGCCAGTCTGGCGTTTTACTCCGCTAGGATCTGGAAGATCATTAGCTACCCAGGCTACCATCGCAATAAATAATAGAATTGCACCTAAAACACCAGCCACCATGATAATCGAACCAATTTGCAATAATTTAGCCCGCATAATTTGAGTATTGGCTGGCACGTTTCGCCTTTGATCAGATCGTTTAGTCAGGCTAATCCAGCGGCGTTTGCGAATTGAACGCTGAACACGCCACTTGGTACGACGCCACCAACGATTAAATGACCTTTGCCACGACATAGCCAAAAGTATAGCGTAGAATGAGCGCTATGCCCACTGTATCTCTAGATAGCTCGGTGGCGCTGCTTCCGGGTGTAGGACCAAAAAGACGGGTAGCCTTAGAAGAGGCTGGTCTGTTTTCGCTCCGTGATTTGCTTCTATATTTGCCTTTTAGATATTTAGATGCTAGTGAAATTACGCCAATCGCTCATTTACAACCTCTGCAGACAGCTACCATTCACGCCAAGGTTGTTAAGCACTTTCCAGTGCGCAATCATGGCCGAAAATCTATCATTTTAACGACTATTGAAGATGAAACTGGTCAAATGACTATCTCTTTTTTTAATCAGTCGTATGTGATGAAAAATCTGGCTGTTGGTGAGCGATATGCTTTTACTGGTCAGGCCAGACTGTATAAAAACCGCTTATCTTTGAGTAATCCTGCCTATGAAGCACTTAACCGAGAAACCAACATTCACACCGGCCGAATTATTCCGGTTTACGCTCAGACTCAATCGCTATCCATGCGTTGGGTGCGTCAGCTTTTATATCAGGCGTTATTTAGCGCTGAATTAAGACTGCCGGAATACCTACCAGAAAAATTACTGGTGAGTGAAGGCTTGATGAGTCGTGACTCAGCCCTTAAGTATGTCCACTTCCCAGAAGACATGAAGCAGGCCAAGTTGGCGCGCCGCCGCCTAGCCTTCGACGAGCTTTGGGAGCTATTCAAGACTCTGCGCGAGCAAGATGATGCTAGGCGCCAGGAAAAGGCGGCGGCGAGTGTCTCGGTAAACAACATTGAGCAGGACATTCTTAAATTTGAGTCTCTTTTGCCCTTTAAGTTGAGTGAAACACAAAAAAATGCCTGCCGACAAATTGGCCTGGACCTTAGCCAAACATTTCCCACGCGTCACATTGTGCAGGGTGAGGTGGGTAGCGGCAAAACTTTAGTGGCGGCATTTGGCTTACTTCGCCTGGCCAAGCATGGATACCAAGTGCTTTACCTGGCACCAACTACTATTTTAGCCAAACAGCACTGGCAAACTCTACAACCACTGGCAGAAAAACTTGGTTTAAACTGCTCATTGTGGACTAGCCAGGCTAAAGGTGACCCCTCAGCTGAAATTATTGTAGGCACTCATGCTTTACTGCAAGGCAAAGTCGACTTTAAGCCAGCGCTGGTGGTTAGCGACGAAGAGCACCGTTTTGGTGTTGAACAGCGTGAATATTTCTTAAAGCTTAAACCTCAGCTGCATTTAATTAGCATGACGGCCACCCCAATTCCCCGAACCTTGGCCACTATCTTGTTCACCAATCAAAGCACTTCTTTCTTGGATCTCATTCCTGGCAAGGAAAAATTGACCAACACCCGCGTTTTTTCGGTCAAAAAACTTAAGGATCATTTTGCCTGGCTAAACCAGCAAGTAACTACCAGCGATCAGCAGGCTTTTTTGATTGCGCCATTTATTCATCCCTCTGAAACCGAAGGCTTTGCCGATATCTTTGATGCTCATTCACTTTTTGAGCTAGCTAAACAGAATTTACCTGACGCCCGGATAGCTCTTTTAACTGGCGAAGACTCCGAATCGGAAAAGTCAGACACTCTGGAAAAAATGCACCGCGGTGAACTGGATGTTCTGGTTGCCACGCCAGTAATTGAAGTTGGTATCGACCTGCCAAATGCCTCAATTATCACTATTACCAGCGCCGAAAGATTTGGTTTAGCTCAACTACATCAACTGCGTGGTCGAGTCGGACGACAGGGACAAGCCAGCTGGTGCTTTTTAGTTCCATCCCCTGGTATTGGCAAGGTTGAGCGACTTAAAAAGTTGGAGGTTTTAAATAATGGTCGCGAATTAGCTGAATTAGATCTTCAAACCAGAGGCGTAGGTGAATTTCTAGGCACCCGCCAATCCGGCTGGGACACCTTGGAAATCGCCTCATGGTTTGATTTACCGTTGTTAAAACAGGTACAGGAAGTTCAAAGTAAGTTCCCCTCAATCTGGAGATAACGTTTATCACCAGATCACACCCTTGTTGTTTAGGGGTTATTTTTACGTTATATTACCCGCTTTCCCTGCCTAATATGTCCCCAAAACTAACAAAAACAGTAAAAATAACAAGAGTGTACTCAAGGAATAACAGGTATCTCCAGATTGAGGAGAACACACTTTCAGTGATACAATATCTCCCTACCTAAAAACCATCGCTAAAAGGTAAACTCAGGTAAGTAAAACAAAAATCATAAGTAGAAGTATCAATAAATACTAAAGCTAAACTAAAGGAATAATATGGGTGCATTACCAAAACGTCGCATTTCAACCGGCCGCAGTGGTCGCCGTCGTCTAGACAAATCAGTCAACGTCACCGGAAGCCGACTATCTCGAACCACCAAGCGTCAGCGCAAAGAAATGAAGCAACCTGACAACAAGTAACATGGCCGATGGGACAGATCTGCACAATCAAAATAAAGCTAACCAGGCAGATCTGCGCGATCCAAAAAAAGCTGACCAGGCAGATCTAAGCGATCAAAAAAAGGCCAAAGGGGCAGACCGTCGTCATCAGAAACGTCTAGAGCGCATTTTGGCGCTTTTTGCTTGGGATTTTCAGCCAGACCCAGCCTTGGATCAGTTTAAAAGCATACGTAAACTATTTCCTCTGTTAGATGAGTTGGATCAAAGTATCTTAGAATACGCGCCTAAGCGTACCATTCGTGAGTTCAATAAGATGGATCTTGCAATTCTTCGTTATGCGCTGTATGAATTAAAGTACACCAAAACGCCTCCTTTGGTTATCATTGACGAGGCAGTCGAGATTGCCAAAGAGTACGGCAGTGATACTTCTAGTAAGTTCATCAATGGTGTTCTCGGAAACTTTTGGGACAACCATAAAACAGATACAGAGAAAGCACTAAATATTATGGATCAACAGGATATTTTTCAGCGTCTTAAGCAAATTATTGCGGTAATCTACGGACATGATGAAATGGAAATTCAAGAAAATTGGGATCTGGCCGAAGATTTAGGTCTTTTTAACAGCAGTTTAAATGGTCCTGAAGAAGACATGCGCTTTATTCACAAAATAAATCAGGTGTTCAACATTGAACTGGAATTAGCCGACATTCGCGACATGATTGATGATGGCGATCTGGAATCACTCAATGATTTAGTTGACTTGATTGACGAAGAGGCGTTAAACGCCCTCTAAGTTATGGCTCTTTCCAAAACCAATCTCCCGCCGGAACTCATCAATTTATCGCCAGCTTTGCGTGACCAAGCCTTTACACACCGCTCTCTACGCGCGCGCCAATTAAAGCGCGAAGAAACCAATGAGCGATTGGAGTTTCTTGGTGACGCGGTTTTGGAATTAGTCACTTCGGAGTATTTATTCAAAACCTTTCCTCACAGTGATGAAGGCCGCTTAACCCGCTACCGCGCCGCTTTGGTGCGCACCGAATCGCTGGCTATGGTCGCTCAAGAGTTGCACCTAGGTGAATATTTACAAGCCAATTTAGGCGAAGAGTCACCGGTTGACGGCCAATATCCATCAATTTTAGCTGACACTTTTGAAGCGGTGATCGGCGCCCTGTACCTAGATCAAGGCTACCAAGCCTGCCGAGATTTTATTCACAAATATCTATTTCCACATCAAAAAGAATTCATTACGGCTCTGGACGCCAAGGATCCCAAATCCTTGCTTCAGGAGAAACTTCAGGCTAGCGGGCAAGCCGCACCTGAGTATACAGTGGTCAAAGAAGAGGGCCCTGATCACGATAAAATTTTCACAGTAATGGTAATTTTTGCGGATAACATAAAAGTTTTAGGCGAGGGAGCAAGTAAACAAAAGGCCGAGCAGGCGGCCGCCGAGGCGGCTCTCTTTAGCCACTTCCCAGATATGGGCCAAACCTGATATAATTTGCTACGTTATGTTAAAGATTAAGCTAACCCGGGTAGGCCGGAAAAACCAGCCAGCCTATCGAATCGTTGTTAATGAACGCCGCGATAAACGCGACGGTAAGTACGTGGAACAAGTTGGTTTCTACAACCCCGTCAGCAAAGAATTGAAATTTGATAAATCTCTGTACGAAAGTTGGCTCGGTAAAGGCGCTCAGCCCACCCAAACTGTCGCCAATCTTTTTACCCGTTTTAGTAAACAACCAGCCCAACCAAAAACAGCTGAAAAGTAAATATATGCGTAATCTCCTGGAATTTATTCTTTTACATTTAGTAAAGCATCCTGATGCGATTGAAGTCACCGAGACTGAAATGGCTGATCACACTGAGTTTACCCTCAAAGTTCACCCCGAAGATATCGGCCGAATCATTGGCCGCCAAGGTCGGACCATTCAAGCTATCCGCACTTTAGCCAAAGTCAGGGCCATTCAGGACAACTTAAGAGTCCGAATTAACGTTGACGATTCAGTTGATGAGACTGATGGCACAGCTGATAGCACTGCTAATGAAACCGCTGATCCTGCTGTTCCTGCTGACAACACAGTTGATGAAGTTGACACATCTGTAGAAGTTGAAGTCTCAGTCGACGAAATTGATGAATCAGCAGATCAATTAGCTTAATTTATTTCAAAATTTTTCGGCTAACAAACTAATATTATTTCTTAGTGTCTTCTAAGCGACTTCTTAGTTATTCTCAGTCTGAGTTGACTATTCACCAGTCTCTACCTGAGTTTCCTGAGTTTCTTGAGTTTCTTGAGTTTCTTGAGTTTGCTGAGTATTCTGAGCATCTTCAATTTGAGTATCTGCCTGACCGCCTTCAGCTTGCTCATCCTCTTGGCCTAAGGCTGGCTCAGCCTGGATTTCCTGAACATCGCCTTCTTCAGACTTTTCAAAGAATGACTGATTATTAAATTTTTGTGGGGAAACCTTAGTTCCCTCACCAGGTAAAAAGTAGGACTCGATCTGATCAAGCACTGCTTGCTGGTCTGGATCTAGCTCTTCAACTGTTTGTTTGGCCACGTCTTTAACCTCTAATTTGGCGTAATTCGTACTCAAGGATAGGGAAGCGCTATAGGAAATTTCATCACTATTTTCGACTGAGTTGACATTTAAATCAAAAACTGTGATCTGCATTAAAGGCAAGCTTGTCTCTATCTGTGCAAAGGCATTTTTTATCTGTTCAAGCGAACCTTTTATAGATACGTCAAACTCAAAGGCCAAAGCGCCGCTGGCTGGCTGGCGCGCAGTGCTAGTATCAGCTGAATCGGTTGAGACAATTCCCGGATTAAGATTGTATTCCACTACCGTTACGCCACTGCGCTCCGCTATATCATCCATTATTAACAGATAATTTAAGGGTTGTTTGTATTCAGGCAGGGCAATGGCTACCCGTTCAAAGAGCTGATTGTCGTTTTCAGACAACTGGTTAATCAAATCAAGTCGTTTTTGGTTTTTGTTGAGCTGAGTTTCAATCTTTTTAATCTGCCTGTTAGAAGCTTGAATTTTCTGCCAACTGGGCCAAACGGAAAATGCCACCAGTAAAACCGACACCACAATTAGCAGTACTGACACCAACAATCGTCGGCGCTCAATCCAGAACATTTGTAATAGCTGTTGGAGGTCTTGAGTGCTCATGAATCCGCCTTTAACTCCATTTCGACACTGAATGAGTAGCGCCCTTGATCATCACGTCGCACAGCACCGATAGCAAATGATTCCAATCGTTCCTGAATTAGAGGAGTTCTAACTAAAGAAATAAATTCCTCTAAGGCAAAATAGTCAGTCGTTACCACGGAAAATTCAAGCATTCGTTTGGCTTGGTCAAATGTAACTTGCTGATACGAAACATCAGTCATGGTAATGTCGGTCAGAAAATCTAAAGTTTTTTGCTGAGAGCCACGCATGGGCCAAATATTGGCCAAGGTTTTTAAGCGGGCTGAATAGACTAAATACTCGGCTTCTTTATCAGTCATTGAGCTTAGAGTTTTAGAAATTTCTGAGTCAGCATTGGAAATTCGATTTAACTGCTGTTTTTGATTAATGGTATAGCCAATTAGTCCTAAAGTAACTAATAGCACCACGGCCATAATTCCCAGGGAAACATACAAAATCAAAGAATCCTGTTTTCGTAAAACGGAAAGTTTCTGCCGTCTTTGGCGGAGAAAGTTCAGTGATGGAGTGGCAACCGCTTTAGCCATGAGCGGCTTATCCCTTCGCTTCCTTTAGTGCCAGTCCAACTGCTGTCACAAATCGGCTATCCTGAGGTACATTTTGAGGCCATTCTAAGTTTTGCAGATCATATAATCTGGTGGGCAATACCTCCAGGCCAAGATTCTCTGATAAATATGGCAGAAGATCCGGTAGATATTGCGATCCACCATGAACTAGCAGTTTATTGATCACGGCACCTGGATACTGAGAAGTAAAGTAGTGCAGTGACTTTTGTACTTCTACGGCTAATGACTGGGCGACCGGCAATAAAGCCTGCTTAACTTTTCCTTCAACTTTGTCAGGCAGTAAACCATAACTTCGCTTGTATTCTTCTGACCTGGCTGGATCCAACTGAATGGCTTTTTCAATAGATCTGGTAAAAAGAAATCCCGCCATGTTAATGGCATAAACAAAGACCAAAACACCGTTATTAATTATCGTGACCGTACTGCTGTTGGCGCCAACATGAAGCAAGGCAATGTTTTGATCTAATGGAATTTTTGTCTCTAGACATCTTAGTTGAGCCAACGTGTCGGTTTCAACATCAATTACATCCAGACCTACCTCTAAAAGTAACTCAGCTAAATTCTGAACATACTGCTTTTGTACGCCAATAACCAAGACATCCATTGTTTGCTCGCCCTCACCTTCACTTCGGCGCAAGACGGTATATTCATACTGCAATTCGTCGTAAGGAATCGGAATGTGCTGTTCGATTTGCCAGTGAATGGCTGACGCTAGCTCGGCGTCTGACAATCTAGGCATTTTGATAATTTTGGTTACCAAGGCAGATTCTGGCATACTAACCCGCACATTGCGTGTGGGAAGGTTATGCTTTTGCCAAAAGTTTTTTAATTCCGTAATTAATTGTTCCCTAAGGCGCGGATCTGAAGGCAAGGTGGCACCGGCCGGGTTAGGGTGTTCAACAGCTGACTCAATTATGAGTTTATCGCCACGGCGCTGACCAACCACCGCTTTTATGGCATAACTTCCGATGTCTAATCCAACTCTTTTCATATTATTTTTCTATGGTCTCGCCGGATACCAACGCAAAGTCAAATATCCCAGGCAGTTGCGGTTGAGTCCTTTCAACCTGGACCGCCTTGGCCTCACGACCCCCTTCTGCTAAATTTTGTCCAACTGAAGTAATTCTGAATTGCTGAGCGGGAAGATCCCAATCAGCCGACACCGTTAAAGGCGTGTCATTGTAAACTGGAATTATCCGGACTTTTATATCATTGTCGGCTAATGATAAATCATATCTAAGCGCATGAGTCGTACCACGGTTAGATGGAATGTCGGGGTGCAATGTAAAATTATCATCTTCTTGATTACACAAACCAAAAGCCAGATAACGAGTGCTAACATTACTGCCATCATCATTGACAACTTGCACCACAAGCGAGGCCGGCTGAGTGCCACAATCTCTGGAATCCGCCCATTCTATCCGCAAAAGGTCTCCAGAAACAGCGCCAGTCACATCAACTTCGGCAGTCACGCCCTCTTTTAGGTTTGTTTCCAGACGGTAGACTTTATCAATTGAGACATCGACCGTAGTGTCAGTCGCTAAGTCGCCCATTGGTAATGACCTGGAATCGGAATCAAACAAAAAGATATCGCCTTCGGAGTCTGAGAGAATGCGCTCGATAGCGGACTCAGCGGCCGCAAACGTTTTGGCGGCTTCCTGAGATTGACGGCTTGTGGTTACCTCCTGAGTTGAACGGCTGGCTACTGACAGACCGATGGTCGATACGACCACCATCACCAGTAAAATTACCAATCCTATTTGGCCAGATCGGGCAGTTGTTTTATTCATTGTCTTTATTACTTTAGCATTTAATTGAGGTCACGAACATACACACTCGTCGAAAATTCTTGACTGAAATCAGCCATTGTCTGGGCTAATTCCGGCGTAGTCAGGGCATATTTAACTTCCACCAGTGTACCGCCAGATCCGGCTGAGTCCTGACAGGTAAAATTCAAGCTCTGTACTTCAACATCTTGTGTCGTTAGTAGAGCAGATCCTGAAGCAATTGCTTTGCCGTCTGCACTCAAGGTATAACTAATCGGTCCATATCTAGTCATAAGATCTAATTGTTGGGGACTTGTACAAGCGACACTTTGCCCATTGCGCAGTTGATAAGTAATTTGATCTTCTACAAAAATGCCTTCCTGACGGATTTTGGCAATGGCTTCGGCCTGTCCACTGCGCAATTGCCCATGCAATAAAATCTGTACCGCCGCCAAACTCAAAATGGCAACAATCGTTACAACTGTTAACAATTCGATCATGGTGTAACCTGGCTGACGACGAGAAACTATTGCCATTGGTTAAACCTGCCTTCCAAAGTAGTTACGGCGGGACCTGAACGGCTTGGTCGGGTAACAGTGACCGTGGTTTGGATTTCGTCATTTGGCAAGTGATCAATCGTCAGCTCCCGGACAAAGCTAGTGTTAGGAATTGGGTTGTTTACACAAGCGCCAGCGGCTGAATTAAGACCAGTTATATCAGCTGGCAAAGAGGGCAAACAATAAACATCGGCTATCGCTTGCTCCTTAAAAGGAATCCAGCCTTGGCCATCGCGTTGATGACGCAACCACTCCAAAGCCTCCGAAGCGTAACTAGTAGCCTGAGCCTGCTCCATGGAAATTCTGGCATTACGAAGTGAGGCAATTATGGTCGACAAAACAGCCACTAACACCAAGGCAACCACGGTCGTGGCAAATAAAACTTCTAAAATTGATTGACCCGAACTTTGCCGATTAACAAATTTATTCATCAGTCCACCAATCCTTGATCTTCAATGGTGCCATTAATTTTGATCACAAATCGGTATCTACGGCTGTTATCAACTCTTACTATGTCAATTATCTGGTCGGTTGAAGCCACACTTGCTGGCCGGACCGGAAAAACTGCCGCTATTGAAGTCCCAAACCGATAATTATTTGATAAATTAAACTGTTCCGACGCTGTTTCCAGCGAGCCACCATTACAGACAGCCGAAACCATGTAGAGAGTTGAGTTAGCATTAGTTATTACACGGTAACCATCTAGTGTACTGCACTCAACCGGTTTGTCTCCAGATTGCGCCCGCGCCTTGGCGCGTTCAACATTAGATATTACCTGCTTAGATGACTGGATGTGACCTTGCTGAGTATTAAATTGATTATATGAAGCCAACGCCCCGCCCACTAAAACCAGCGATAGGGCAGTGGTGATGAGCAGTTCAATCAGGGTAAATCCAGCTGAACCATGCTGATTACTTTGGTTCTTCTTGAACATAAGCATTGTTAGCACCATTTATAAGTGGATCATTATCATTTTCCAGGTAAACCGTTAGCTGATATTCAAGGTTGCTTAGGCGTTGGTACGAATAAGCCGGATGACTTGGGTCTTTACCATCCAAAGGATCGGTTGGTATTTCTATTAAGTATTCTTCTGTGTCTAAAGCTCCAACTAAGGCAGACGGATAAGCTCCATTCGCCTGACGATAGCTTTCCAAGGCAACTCTAATATTATCTGCGTCTTGTTTGCGCCGCGCGTCACGGGTATTAGCTGAAATTGATCGATATGAAACCATGGCAATTGTGGTTAAGACGACGATCAATACAGCTACCACTAATACCTCTATAAACGTAAAACCGGATTGTGATTTAAATATTTTCATAATTATTCACTTACACAATAAATGTTAGTTAAAGACACGCCACATTCAGACGGGCATAATTGAACATTGCCATCATTTTCCATTAAGGCATAGAGTGCATAACTACATCCGCTCACCCCAACATAATTGTAGTGATAATAATAACTGACCCCATTCAGGGCCTTGTTTAGTGGGTCAACGTAATTTCGGCTCAGGTAATCGGGCTGTAAAGCGCTCAGCAAAATTCCTTGCGAACTGGAATCAACATTGGGATAGACGCCAGATACCAATCGATACTCTTCAATGCCACCTTTTATTTCCTGAATTTCCGCTCGGCGCTGAGTGTCGCGGGCATTTTTATTAGCCCCACGGAAACTGACAGCGGCAATAGTGGCCAGGATTCCCAAGATGGCAATCGTTACCAAAAGCTCGATAAAAGAAAATCCGTTTATTCTTTTCATAATTACATTAGATTAGTAACGCAAAAGTAGTCTGAGTCTGCACCTTGACCAAAAGAACAGCTGGCGTCCGTGGCATTACCGGTTCCTTCTTGATCTAGTTGAGCGCAAATACAGTAACTGCCGGCCGCTGTATCAAAGGTTTTGGGATATGCTAGGCCAGTCTTGGGATCTGTCGGCCAGCCCGCTGGCAAAACTTCCAATAAGTCAGCGTTCTCGGTATCATTGGGCGGATATACGCCATGAATTGAGTTGTATTGCTCTAAAGCGCTTTGAACCGCCTTCATGTCCGCTTGCCGCTTAGCATCACGGCCTTTTTTCTGGGCAGTGGTATAGCTAGCTGTACCCAAGGCAATAAGGATGCCGATGATGGAAATTACTACTAAAAGTTCGATTAGGGTGAAACCCCATTGATGAAATCGCTTGTGCATACATTTAGTATACACACTTTTGCCTTATTGGATAACTATTTCTAGTTGGCTGATTCGCTGATCGGCTGAAGACACCCCGCCCTCATCCATAGCCGTAATTTGAACGGTATAACGGCACTCTGGTTGATCACAATCAAACTGCTTAGTGGCTTTACCTTGATAAGTCTTAAAAACCTCACTAGTTCCATCGCCGTAATCTATAACCACTTGCTTAATCGGCCGATCGGATTGTTCAACTGTAAAGTTAAATAGGACAAAGGTGTTATTCCGGTCCAAGGTAACCTGTCTGGTAGTCGCATCAGCCGGAGGATCACTCTGGAAAAATAACAAGTTTGGACGACTTGAACAAGCTGAAAAACAGGCAGATTGACAATCATTCACGGCTCGGGAAAATACGTCACCCACACCAACTTCTGACTCCAGATCACAGCAAGTTAGGCCGTGAGCCATGCAAGAGCTAATCAAGCTTTCCGAAACTAACTTAGATTTGCCCCATTTGACCTTAACATCACTACCACTTCCTGATAATAATTTATTTTGATCCCAAAATGAAAGAGTTATCTCACCATTAACGGTACGCTCATCTATCGGTACCACAAAGCCGGCTGAGCCAGTAGTTTTTATTACTTTCCAGGGTAATTTTTTAACTTCAGACCAAGCAAAATACCGAGCATCTTCACAGGCAACTTCTAGCACATATTCCTGATTATTTAAAAATCTCAACTGAATATTTACCGCTGGTGTACCGGTTTCATCAAGACAGCTACTGGCAGTACCTGACCATGAATTAGTACGCTGTAAAAAACGGATATCAGCTAAAACTTGGTTTTCCGCCCACATCAGCCAAGCTTCCCTAAAAAGAAACCAACCACCAATTGTCACAATTGCCAGAACTAAAATAAAACTAAAAAAATGTCTTAAAAATCTCATAAAGTACTATAGCAATGCTAAGTACCAGCTTAGCAAAGATTCGCCATACAATAAACTAAGCAAAGTTCCGATAACCAAGAACGGGCCAAACGGCACTGCCTGACCAAGCCGTTTCCGGCCAGCAATTAACAAAGCCACGCCAACAGTCGCCCCAATTACAAAAGCTAGCCACACGCCAACCCACATATCTGGCCAGCCCATTAAGAGTGCTAGTGGGAAGATCAGCTTAACGTCACCAAAACCAAAACCGCGTTTTTTTGTAATCAGCCATAAAGATAAAAAGAACAGCATTAATAATAGGGAACCAAATAAACTCCAGGCTAAATCTATTGGCTGATAAATTCCCATGACAATTAGTAGTAAACGGTAGCTTATTACCAGCCAAAACAGCAGAGCAGTTGCCCAATCTGGTATAAAGTAACTTTTCAAGTCAATGATAAAAATAATTAGTAGCAGTAATCCGACAATGAGCCAAAAGAGTGGCTGAACCACCTGCAACAGCGGCGTCGAGGTTAGATGAAAAAAGGCAAAACCAATTAACCACCACCAGGCAAATAGACTAGCCGTCATGAACTCAATAATCGGGTGCATGATATCAATCTCAGTGTGACAGGTGCGACAGCGACCGCGTAAGACTAAAAATGACAACAGTGGCACCATTTCATACCAGGCTAAAGTGCGGCCACAGGTGTCGCAGTGCGAGCGGCCGCGGATGAAACCCTCACCGCGCAAAGTGCGCAGAACCACTACGTTGATAAAACTGCCAACAAACAACCCAAAAATAAAAATTGGTAAAACCAACCAAAACGATATGCTCCCCATGTAGGGGAGCATATCATAAGTCCTATTGTTATGTACTTAGGTTATGGGAGACAGATCATGCATTTGTCATCGTCATTTAGATTGGCATAACAAAGCGTTCCATCCTCATCAATATCTCCACAAGCTTCCTCAACGTCCGTCTCAGCTAACTGTGAGTCAAAAGTGTCTGTTTTAGTAGGATCACAGCGATTGCTTGCTTCTAAGTCAAAGGCATAGGATGACGGGTTAAAACAGACATACATCGTCCTGTTAGCGCCAGATGGCTTCTTAACTAGAAAGTCAGTATTATCGCTAGTTTTGGCAATCCTATTACCAAAGGACTCCTTTACCTCAGCAGTATTAACCAGTGGTATTGTCCATGCCCAATCCGCGTCAGCAGTTAAATCTGGCTCATAAAATAAGAATTCTGACCTATAGTCAAGTGTATCACTACCCGCTGGAGCAGTTACAAAACCATCGTCGCTATCGTAAGTCCAACCATCTGCATAAGTTCCCGCCACACCCGTGACCCCATCTTCATTCCATGGATACTTCTCATGAATGGCAAAGTAGCGGTCGACGGCGCTGATCAGTTGGGCGGCGTCGGAGCGGCTCCTGGTGTCGCGACCTTTATTGATCTGTTCGATTGGGTTAATGGAAGACAGAACGGCTACAGCTAGAACACCGATAACGGCGATCACAACCAGCAGTTCGATCATAGTGAAACCTGCACTGCGCAGATATTTTAATTTGCTAAACATGGGCAGCTCCTTAATTTGTGCTTTTGTATATTCAGCGTAAGGCAAAAGTATCGGCTATGTCAATAGTAAAATATGTATTCGCAACTAGATAAAATTAAGACCTGCTTCTCAATCTGCTAAAACTGCGACGTCAGGCCATAAATTGGCATAATAATGGCAATAATCAAAAACCCTACGCCTAGACCTAACACTATCATAATCAGAGGTTCAATCGCGGTTGTCAAACCTTTAATGGCTTGTTCAGACTCGGCTTCATAGTAATTGGCCAATTTGGTTAAAACTTCATCCAGTCGCCCCGTTTCCTCACCTACCGCAATCATTTGAGGAACAAGTTCGGGAAATACTTCTTGACGAGAGAGTGAGCTTGAAAGAGGACGGCCTTTTTCAACATCATCTCTAGATTTTAAAACTGCATCGCGATAGAGAACATTATCCATACCGCGGGCAACAATCTGCAGTGATTCCAGCAACGAAATACCAGCGCTAACCATTAGCGACATGGTCCGGGCAAATTCAGTTGAGATAATTTTTCGGCGCAAAGGTCCAATGATGGGCACCTTAAGAATTAATTCATCATATTTATGGCGTCCACGCTCAGTTTTTTTCCACTTAGTAAAGGCAAAGCCACCGACTACTCCGCCAATAAGGAATAAATACCATTTAGAAGAAAAGAAGTATGATACATCCATTAATATTTGAGTCGCGGCTGGCAAATCGGCATCAAAATCTTCATATAATTCCATCATCTGCGGAATCACAAAGATCATCATAATTACGGCCACCACCAACATGGCCACCATAATAATAGCCGGGTAGATTAAAGCACCTTTGGTTTTAGCACGGAATTCTTTTTGTTTTTCTAAAGTGTCGGCCAGCCGGACCAAGATTGTATCCAGAGCACCAGCGGCTTCACCCGCCTGAACTAATGAAATGTAAATACTATTAAAAACTTCTTTTTCCTTGGCCAAAGCGTCGCCAAAATTGGCACCGCCCTCAATCTCTCGATTTAGCTTGCGAATTACTTTCCGCATAGCTGGTTTAGACTGAGATTCCAAGATAGAAAATGCTTTAAGTAGCGGCAAGCCAGCATTGATCATTGTGGCCAACTGACGGGTAAAGTTGACGATGTCATCAACCTTAACTTTAGACATGCTGGCCGTTAGCTCATTGAGCAAAGTATCTGATTTCTCATGCAAAGAAATAATTAATAAGTTTTTCTCACGCAGAATTGAGGCCGCCGACTGCTCATTTTTAGCTTCAACCTTACCTTTTAAGCGCCTGCCTTGTGAATCCCGAGCCTGATAAGCGTAACGAGCCATAAATTATTTCCCTAACAGGCGGCTTAATTCTTCCGGCCTGATTGCCCGCTTAACTGCTTCCTGGTAAGTAATAATTCCGGCTGAGACCAATGAAGCCAGGTGGGTTTCCAGCATCATCATGCCATCAGCGGATCCGGTTTGCATAATACTGTCTAATTGATGAGTTTTACCTTCGCGAATTAAGTTGGCTACGGCGCCATTTTTCACCATTACTTCCACGGCCGGCACCCGCTTAGTACCATCGGCCGATACAATTAAACGCTGAGCCAAAACGGCGCGCAAAATGGCGGCCACCTGTTGGCGTACCTGATTTTGTTGATGTTGAGGGAAAATATCAATAATACGGTCAACCGTTTCCGGACCGGAATTGGTATGCAAAGTAGCAAAGACCAAGTGACCTGTTTCAGCCAAGGTGATCGCGGCTGAGATAGTTTCCAGGTCACGCATTTCACCCACCAAAATAACGTCTGGATCCTGACGCATAGCTACTCTCATGGCTCCAGCCCAGTCGGGAGTATCTTGGCCATATTCACGTTGGGATATCGTAGCCATGGCCGGGGAGTAAATAAACTCGATTGGATCTTCAATCGTTAAAATGTGCTCTTTGCGGGATAAATTAATTTCCTGAATTACCGCTGCCAAAGTGGATGATTTGCCGGAACCGGTTGGACCGGTAACCAAGACCAAGCCATGATTATACTGACTGAACTCATGAACAATAGAAGGCATGCCCAATTCTTCAACTGTCTTAATCTTCATTGGAATTAAACGTAATGAAGCGGCTAATGACCCGCGCTGGTAGTAAGCATTAATACGGAAACGGGCGCGTTTTTCATGCTGATAAGAAAAGTCTAAAGTCTTTTTTTCTTCTAAACGGACTTTTTGCTCCTCATTAATTAGCTGTAACACCAAATCCTGAGATTGTGATTCAGTAAGAGGATTTTCGCTCTGAATCGGCAAAAGTGAGCCGTTGATCCGAACCATGGGCGGATAACCGGCTACCAGATGCAAATCAGAAGCCTCATGTTCAATTAATAAATCTAGCATTTGGGCGAGTGTGGCAGGCATATGTCTATTCTAGGAATAAATACTATATTTGTGCAACACGAAGTACTTCTTCCAAAGTTGTAATTCCTTCTAGGGCTTTAAGATACCCATCTTGTTTCATCAGTAGCATTCCTTCTTCCATAGCGGCCTTTTCAATTTCCGCGGCTGATTTCTTCTCCAAAATCATCTTGCTGATATGGTCATTAATTGGCAAAACTTCAAATACGCCAGTACGCCCACGGTACTCAGACTGATTAGGCGGCAGGTCAGAGCGTTTTCTTTTGAGCGTAACTGTGTCGCGAGTAAGCTTGTTCTCTTCCAGATATTTCTTGAAAAATGGTCCTAGAACTTTTTCAATATCCGCGATCACGGCCTCATCAGGATGATAATCCTCAACCATTTCCGGATTAATTTTACGTGGCACCCGTTGTCCCATTGCTAAAGTCATTGATGAAGCCAATAAAAACGGTTCCACATTCATATCTAATAGACGAGGTAAAGCGCCAGCCGCTGAATTAGTGTGAATTGTGGAAAACACCAAGTGACCAGTTAGTGACGCCTGAATCGCCAGGTTGGCCGTTTCCTCATCACGAATTTCACCGACCATGATAATGTTGGGGTCTTGGCGCAAGAATGAGCGCAGTCCAGAAGCAAAAGTAAGACCAGCTTGCGGATTAACCTGTACCTGGTTAATACCTTCCATTTGGTACTCGACCGGATCTTCCAGCGTGACAATATTAACTTCTGGACGATTGATTTTATCCAGCACAGAGTAAAGGGTAGTGGTTTTACCAGAGCCAGTTGGCCCGGTCACTAAAATAATGCCGTGCGGAATCTGAATCGCATTCTGCACATGGTTAAGCGCACTACCGCGCATACCCAGATCAGTTAAAGTTGGCACATTTTCACTCTTTTTTAGAAGACGCATCACCACCTTTTCGCCATGAACGGTGGGTAAGGTTGAGACGCGCAAATCAACTTCTTCCTCACCAAGTCTAAAAGTAAACCGGCCATCCTGAGGCTGGCGTTTCTCATCAATTTTAAGGTTAGAGAGAATTTTGATACGCGACACCACCGCCTCATGCATTGATTTTGGTAAAACTAGTTTTTCCTGCAAGATACCGTCAATCCGGTAACGCACCCTGGTTTTATCCTCCATGGCTTCGATATGAATATCACTGGCATTTGATTTAAGGGCAAAGGTCAAAACGGTTTCCACGATTTTGGCGATCGGGGCGTCGCGGACGACTTCGCCAGCGCTAATTTGCTGATCGGTTTGACCAGCCACCAAAACATTTGCCTGGTTTACAACTGACGATTCCTTTAGTGCCGCCGAAACCTCATTGGATAGACTCTGGGCGTAACGCTCCGCAATTGATTTTTCGATTTCTGATGGTGGAGCAATGTAGGGTTTGATCTTTAATCCAGATTTGCGCTCCACAAATTCAATAGCGCTGAGATCCAAAGGATCTGCCATGGCAATCGACAGCTCGCCATTCGCCCGGTCCAACGCAAACGGCAGCATCTGGTACATTTTGGCGGTGCCATCACTGACTTGCGCTAATGCCTCTGGCGATGCGCCAATTGTACTGAGATCAGCATATGGTACATGGTAAAAAATTGACTTAGCCTGAGTTAAATCTGTTTCAGAAACAAAGCGGCGTTCCTCGAGGATTTGGTTGGGATCCTTGTTAGAACGTACCTGTTCCAGGGCGATATCATCAGCCTGACTGGAAGTTAATTTCCCCTGACTAACCAACACATCAACTAGAGATGTGTAAACAACGTTCGACTGATCTGCAGGGGCAGTGGCAGGCATTACTTTTATATTACGTGGTTTTGACAAGGGAAGAAAGAGGATCATCTTTAAAAAGGGGAAGGATCATCCTTGCCCTGCCTCTAGCCTGGAAGGATCATCCTAGGATGATCCTTCTTGAGGAAACTAAGGGCAAGGATGATCCTTTCTTACATTCCAACCGTGTACAATAGAAGAGTGGAAACCTCATATGTACCGCCAGAAGTTTTAGCTCAAGCCGCGGCCGATGATCAAAAAGATGATCAGGATGACAATCAGTCAACGGGAAATTCCAACAATTTTGGCCAATCTGATCCTGCCAGCGGAACCTCAAATCAAGGCGGATCGGGATTAGGCGATGATTCTTCAGGTCAACTTGCCAACGCCCTATCTGGAGGTGACGCCATGGCAGGTGGCGAAGGCGGTAGTCAGAACAATGGCCCAACTTTAGATTTAAAAGAACAATTTCAGTTAATTTCTACCTTAATTTCACCTTTTGGCTGGCTGCAGTCTATTTTAGGTGGAGAAGGGGAAACGGATCAACAAAAACAAGCCGAGCAGGAACGGGAAGCAAAAACTGACCGTGCCATTGCCGCTCAGCAACAAGTCTGGCAGAAACAACAAGCCCAAACTCAGCAGAAAACCGAAGCTCTACGCGAACAAATTGAGGCAATCAAATCGCAAGCTCAGGGCATGCATCACATAAAAACTGGTTCGGCTCTAAAGCAAAGAACTACATCTGACCCAGCCGAAACAGATTTAGTTTTAACCGAGCGTTCATTTAAAGATGCGTCTAAAGAAGAAGCCAAACACCGACAACACGGCATAGTCGTTCCCCAAGGAACCCAAAAAGGTCCGGTTGATTTTGGTACCTTATCTAAACAAAAATCCGGTATGCAAAAAGCAACCGAATTGCCGATGGGTGAATAAGCATCTAGGTGAATAAGCATCTAGCAAAATAAAGCCTGATAATCTTGGTACAATACTTACCCATGGCCGAATTTGCTGTTAGAAATCTACAAGTTTCCGTTAATACTAAAGCAATCCTGCGCGGTATAAATTTAAAAATTAAACCTGGCGAGATTCATGCGATAATGGGGCCAAATGGCAGTGGCAAGTCCACCTTGGCCTATACGCTGGCTGGTCACCCTGGATACACCGTGGAACAAGGTTCAAAAGTCACCCTTAATGATCAAGATTTACTGACGATGACCCCAGATGAGCGGGCCAAAGCCGGGCTGTTTTTAGCTTTTCAGTATCCAATTGAGGTAAGTGGCGTTTCGGTTCAGAACTTTTTGCGGGCCATGTGGGAGGCTAGATTTGGATCGCTGAAGGCGGCCGGCTCACCGTTTAAAAGCGTTTTGGAGTTTCGCGATTATTTAAACACTAAGGCTCAGGAATTACAGATGCCGGCCGCCCTCCTCAAGCGCAACTTAAATGAAGGTTTTTCTGGCGGCGAACGCAAGCGCCTAGAAATTCTGCAACTCAGTATTTTTAAGCCAGAGTATGCCATTTTAGATGAGACTGACTCCGGACTCGATATCGATGCTTTAAAAATTGTTGCCCAAGGCGCAAGTCAAGCCGCCAAGGAAAACCAAACCGGCCTACTAGTGATTACTCATTATCGTCGCCTGTTGGAACACCTAAGACCTGATTATGTTCATATCATGATTGATGGCAAAATTCAGGAAAGTGGTGGGCCAGAATTAGCTGATCAGCTGGAAGAAACCGGCTACCACCAATATGGAGAAGAATCTAAAAACAGTCGCGAGTCTAACGTGCCTACCAAAAAATAATATAAATAAATCACTGTGAAAACAGAGAGGAAACATGACCACTAAACTAGCCCACCAGCTAACAGCCAACTGCAAACTGCTTCAAAAAGCTGTCATCATTCATAACGATAAATTTTTACTGCTCAAGCGACAATCTAATGCCGCTACACGACCAAATTGCTGGGATTTACCAGGCGGAAACTCGGAGTGGCCAGATCAACTGACTGAATTTACTCGTGGCCTTCATCGCCAGGATTTAGTCAGGGAAATCATGGAAGAAACAGGCATTGTTATTGACCCAGAAGCGGTTTTTCAGCGGGATCTGGTACATTTCGATACTACATTTGAACCAGAGAAAAACATCTTTTGCATTATCTGCGGCTGGCGACAAAACCTAAACGGTACTAAGCCAGAAATAACTTTAAGTTCTGAACACACTGAGTTTGTTTGGACAACACCAGACCAGCTTGATCAATATGATTTTGGCTATGCCGATTTCATTCCCAAGATGGTTCGGTTAGCCTTCCAATAAATTATGGCTCGATTTGCACCACTTAAGTCATCCAGCAAAACTACTGAAACCAATAAGCAGTGGGTGGCGGCTCCAGCGGAGAGCGATTATCAGCATGGTTTTTCCTTTTCAACTGATGATTACGCCATAATTAGCCAGCCAGGTCTGAACAAAAAAATTGTTCAGCTGATTGCTCATCATAAATCCGAGCCTGCCTGGATGCTTAAACTTCGACTTCAGGCTTTAGCCATTTTTGAATCTCGTCCCATGCCAACCTGGGGTGCCGACTTAAGCCAAATTGATTTTGACTCGATTCATTACTATTTACGACCGCTTAACGACACGGCAAAAACCTGGGCGGATGTGCCTGACGACATTAAAACCACCTTTGAACGAATCGGTGTCCCTCAAGCTGAGCGCGAGTACTTGGCTGGCGTCAAAATGCAGTACGACAGTGAAGTAGTTTATGGCTCCCTCAAGTCACAGTGGGAAAAGGACGGCGTAATCTTCCTCTCCATGGATGAGGGTTTGGCTAAATATCCAGACTTAGTCAAAGAATATTTTGGCAAGGTTATCTCGGTTGGCGACAATAAATTTTCCGCTTTAAATACGGCGGTCTGGAGCGGCGGCTCCTTTGTTTATGTTCCACCTGGCGTTCATGTTTCCATGCCTCTGCAGACTTATTTCCGAATCAACTCAGAAAATGCCGGTCAATTTGAGCGCACCTTGATCATAGTCGATGAAGGCGCCAGTGTTCACTACATTGAAGGCTGTACCGCGCCAGCTTACAGCAGTCAGTCACTACACGCGGCTGTGGTTGAAATATTTGTCAAAAAAGGCGCCCGCTGTCAGTACACTACCGTCCAAAATTGGTACAAAACCGTTTACAACTTGGTCACCAAGCGGGCGCGGGTAGAAGAAGAAGGCGAGATGATCTGGACTGACTTTAATATGGGCAGTAAGGTCACTATGAAATACCCAGGGTTTATCCTAGCCGGCGCCGGCGCGCGCGGCGAAACTCTCTCCATGGCTGTAGCTGGCGCCGGCCAACACCTCGATACCGGTAGTAAGGCTATCCACCTAGCTCCTCATACAAAATCAACCATCATCTCTAAATCCATCAGCCAGGGCGGCGGCATCGCCACCTATCGCGGTTTGGTGCAAGTTGCCCCTCAGGCAGTAAAAAGCAAAAACAAGGTCGTGTGCGACGCCTTGCTTTTAGATCCAGCTAGTGTTTCCAATACTTATCCTACTGAGCGAGTTTTAACGCATGATGTCCAACTAGAGCATGAAGCCACCGTCAGCAAAATCGGCGAAGAACAGCTTTTTTATCTGATGACTCGCGGACTCAGTGAAGAAGCCGCCAGCAAAATGATTGTCCAAGGTTTTGTCGCTCCGCTGATCCGCAAACTTCCCCTGGAATACGCCGTGGAAATGAACCGCTTAATTGATATGGAGATGGAAGGCTCAATTGGCTAATATGTCTGACTCCGTTATCACTTACCGCTATGAAAATCTGCCTGACGATCAGCCAATTGATCTAGAACTGACCAAGCCTGGCCATTACCAAATTGAGCTGGCCGGCGAGGGGGTAGAGGTTAATATTAAAGGAGCCTTTCAGGCCAAAGAACAAGAAACTGTTGAAGTTCAGGTGCAAATTGCTCATTTGGCACAGCATACTACTTCAAACACATTACTCAGGGGCGTTGCCCGCGATCAGGCTCAGCTAAAACTGATTGGCACCATTAGAGTCGAACCGTCAGCCAAGCAAACCAATGCTTTTTTAACTGAAAATATTTTATTGCTTAATGAAGGCGCACGAGCCGACGCCATTCCCAATCTGGAAATCCAAACCGATGAAGTCAAGTGCTCACACGCCGCCACTGTTTCATCCATTCCCGAAGAACAGCTTTTTTACCTCCAAAGCCGAGGATTAAATCTTCAAACAGCTCAAGATTTAATTGTGTCTGGCTTCTTAAAGCTTTAGGCTTAGATTGTTGACCATACCTGGCGAAATACCGGGCGAAATACCAGGCAAAAACAAGCCGGTTTTCTCTGGCAAATTAAGTCTTTCTTTGCTATTATGCCCGCAGATGTTAGATATTCAGTTTATCCGGGACAACCCCGATCAACTTAAACAAGCAATCGCTGACAAACAGCTCGACCCCTCAGTGGTGGATGAATTGCTGACCCTGGACAATCAAAGACGCGAATTTATCCCTCAGGTTGAAGAAATCCGCCGCCAAAGCAATGAATTACAACGCAGTATTAAAGGCCGCAAACCTACGCCAGAAGAAATTTCCCAAGGCAAAGACTTGAAAGAAAAACTCAAGGCAATTGAGCCTCAGCTAAGGCAAGTTGAAGAGGCTTTTAATCTATTGATGTACGCTGTACCTAATCCAGCCGCCGCCGACGTGCCAGTTGGCCAAAATGAAGACGGTAATCAAGTAGTCCGCCAGGAAGGCCAACTGCCAAATTTTGATTTCACTCCAAAAACACACGACAACTTACTGTTAGATCAAGGTCTTCTTGATCTTAAGCGGGCGGTTAAAGTGGCTGGCAGTCGCGCCTATTTTCTCAAGGGTGACTTAATGCTTTTAGAACAGGCAATCTTTCAACATGCCCTTAAAATGATGACTGCTGAAGGCTTTACACCTTTAAGCGTCCCGGTCTTAGTCCGTCGCGATGCCTTTACCAACACCGGCTACGGCCCTTGGGGCATGGATGATATTTTCTGGACTCAGGATGGTGAGGGCTTGATCGGCACGGCTGAGGTCCCATTGACCGCCTATCACCAAGACGAAGTCCTGCGTGAAGAAGATCTGCCGGTAAAAATGGTCGGTTTAAGTCCTTGTTTCCGTCGCGAAGTGGGCAGTTATGGCAAAGATACTTCGGGTATTTTTCGTGTCCATAATTTTACTAAGCTGGAGCAGGTGGTTTACACCGTAGCGGATGAAGAAGTCACCAGACAGTGGCACGAGAAAATGCTAGGTTACGCAGAGAAACTTTTACAGGACTTAGAATTGCCCTATCAAGTTTTGTTAATGTGCACCGGTGATATGGGCGCTGGCCAGCGCCGCAAGTATGATCTGGAAGTTTGGTTCCCCGGACAACAGCAATATCGCGAAACCCATTCGGATAGCTACTTCAATGATTTTCAAGCTCGCCGGCTCAATATCCGTTACCAAGCTAAAGATGGAACTCTAAAATACGTTTACACTATCAATAATACAGTGGTAGCTAGTCCGCGTATTCTGGCGGCTATTGCTGAAAATTATCAGACCAAAGACAGTCGCATCCGTGTGCCTAAGGTTCTCCGCCCATATTTGGACAAAGAGTTTTTGGGAGAATAAATTAAGCTTTCAAATTACTAACGATTCATTAGACTCACAGGCTAAATATTCTCAGCTAACTAATATATGAAAAAATATAAATAACCTTTAAGGGAAATTATAGGGATATTCATTGTAAAAAACTTTTGAAATTAAATCAATATTTCTTTCTTAACCATTAAGCGGGTATAATCAACTCCCATGAGCGTTCATGGGGAAAAAAAGTCAAAATATTCACCTGGTTACATTTTTGTATCTGGAGGCGTCTTGTCATCGCTTGGCAAAGGCACCACCACTGCTTCTATTGCTCTACTGTTAAAACAGCGTGGTTATCGCGTCACTATTGTTAAATGTGAAAATTATCTAAACATTGATGCCGGTTTAATTAATCCAATTGAGCATGGCGACGCTTTCCTGTGCGAGGACGGCACCGAAGCAGACATGGATCTTGGCACCTACGAAAAACATCTGCATCAGAACTTAGGTCGCCACAATTTCGTAACCATGGGCCAAATTTATAAGGCAGTAATTGACCGTGAGCGGGCTTTTGGCTATGGCGGCGAAGATGTTGAGGCTGTTCCCCATATTACTGATGAAATTATTGAACGAATTAACTTTGCTGGCCAAAAAGATAACGCAGAAATTATTATTGTGGAATTGGGCGGCACCGCTGGTGAGTACCAGAATGCACTTTATTATGAAGCTTCCCGCATTTTGGATTACATTCATGACCGTAAAGTAGTCCATGTTCACGTAAGTTATCTGCCAACTCCACCTCATATTGGCGAGCCAAAAACTAAACCGACTCAACTTTCTGTTCGTCACTTGAATTACATGGGTATTCAGCCGGATTTTATTGTGGCGCGAGCTGAACAACCAATGGATGAGCGCCGACGTGAGCGTTTCGCTTTATTTTGCCACGTTAAGTATGAAAATGTGATTGATAGCCCAGATGTGGACAGCGTATATGAAATTCCAACTATCTTTAATGAGCAAGAATTCGACGCCAAATTATTGCGCGCCCTTAACTTGCCGGTCAAAAAACTCAATTTAAAAGAGTGGGAAGATCTGATTGAAAAGATTAAAAAACCAAAGTCTAAAACTCTAAAAATCGGTATCATCGGTAAATATTTCACTACTGGCGAATATGAACTGCGCGATAGCTACGCCGCTTTACTGGATGCCCTTAATCACACTGGCATTGCCACTGATTGCGATCCGGAGATTGTCTGGATTAATAGTGAAGCTTTAGAAAAAGCCGGAGATCCAGGCCAAATGCTGAGAGGTCTCCAGGCCATTATCGTTCCAATAGGCTGGGGTGAGCGTGGTGTAGAAGGCAAAATTGCCGGCATTAAATACGCCAGAGAAAATAAGATTCCTTATTTGGGATTGTGCTATGGCATGCAGTTAGCTGTAGTAGAGTATGCCCGCCATGTTTTAGGTTTGACTTCAGCTCATACTACCGAAGTAGATCCTGATACCGCCCACCCAGTTATTCATATTATTCCAGAGCAGACTCGTAACCTGGAATCACGCGCCTATGGCGGCACCATGCGTCTGGGAAGCTGGGATTGCCAATTAAAATCGGGATCGCAAACTTATGAAATTTATAAAAAATCATCTCACCTAAAAGATAAGAAAAAAAGAATAATTGCGGAACGACATCGCCATCGTTATGAATTTAATGATGAATACGCTGATCAGCTGGAAAAAGCCGGCCTGGTTATTGCTGGACGCTCTGTGATGGAGAACTTGGTTGAATTTATCGAACTTCCCAAGGAAGATCATCCATTTTTTGTGGCCACTCAAGGTCATCCGGAATATAAATCCCGACCGCTTAATCCACATCCGTTATTTGTGGCGTTTTTCCAGGCGGCCTTAGGTTTACAAAAGTAAAAAACGCGTACTTGAGGCGTCGTTTACTAAATTTTCTGATATAATCACTGCTCTATGGCACAACACTTATCAGTAAACGGCGTAAGCTTCTCGGTGGGCGACACTATCCGTGTTCACCAGAAAATCCGTGAAAATGACAAAACCCGTACTCAAATCTTTGAGGGTCTCGTAATCTCGATTAAAAATCGGGAAAGCGGTAAATCTTTTATCGTTCGCAAATTTGGAGCTGGCGGCATTGGTGTAGAGCGTATTTTCCCTCTGCACACTCCCTCAATTGAGAAAATTGAACGTGTTCAGCTGGGTGAAGTTCGTCGCGCTAAACTTTATTATCTACGTGACCGCATCGGCAAAGCAGCTATGAATGTCCGTAAGAAAATTTCCGAAAAATCAAGATAATTTTTAACCTCTTAATTTTCCGTTTTAACCGATTTAGCAACTATAATTGAAAAGCCCGCTAACAAGCGGGTTTTTTATTTATCTTTTAAATTTTTTTGCCTTAATGCAACTTTTTTGCCAAAAATTGTTAGTTTTCTGATAATTTTTCATGGCAGGGTAGAGAAATGTCGTCTTTTACGAAAGTCTCAACTACCTTAACCAAACATAAAGACTTAACTTTGCCTAAAAACTCAGTCTTCTCAAAAGACTCAACCACTCATAAAGGCCGGACGGCTGAGGAGATAGCTAGTTTGTATTTATCTCACCGCGGTTACACAATTCTTCAGCGTAACCTCTATACCCCATTTGGTGAAATTGACATCTTGGCCAGACAAAACGGTGAGTACATCTGCGTCGAGGTGAAATCTAGAACTAAACCCAGCGATTTGCCCGCTGAACTTGCTCTTAGTGCTTTAAAGTATTCACGATTGGTTAAATCACTGCTTAGTTTGTCAGATATCTATAATAAGCCAGCTAGAATTGACGTCATCACAGTTGAAGGTAAACGAGTTAGGCGTCATTTTAAGGCAGTTGAATACCCGGCAGAGTGAGAATCTCACGCGTCATCTGCTCAATTGAAAAACCATAGGCGTCCATCAGCTCCTCAGCCTGACCTGAATGACCAAACCTATCCTTAACCCCAATAATTTTCATTGATACCGGCTGATTTTGAATTAGCCATTCGGCAACGGCACTACCCAGCCCTCCAGCCTCTTGATGTTCTTCAATCGTCACAATTTGCTTAGTTTCTATCGCCGCCGACTGCAAAACTTTGGTGTCGAGTGGTTTAATACTGGGCATGTTTATCACTCTGACTGACAACCTATATTGTTCTTCCAGGGTAAAAGCTAGTTCTAACGCCCGATCAACCATCACACCGCAACTGATTAAGGTAAGATCATGACCTTGATGTAGAATTTGTGACTGTCCAATCCGATATGGCTGATTAACCGGCAAAGTCTTGGTTTTAATGCGCGACAGCCGTAAATAGGCTGGCTTACCAGCTTGAGCAATGGCCACCGTAAAATCGTAAGCGCTTTGATAATCACTGGGAACCAACACCTGCATGTTCGGCAAGACGCGCATCATAGCAATATCTTCCAAGGCTTGATGTGTGGCACCGTCCGGACCCACGCTGAGGCCAGCGTGGCCGCCCACCACCACCACTGGAAAATCCGAGTAGCAAACGCTCACTCTAATCTGATCATGCGTCCTACCAGGCGAAAACACCGCATAACTGCCAGCAAAAGCAATCAAGCCTTCCTTGGCCAAACCAGCGGCCACGCCAATTAGGTTTTGCTCAGCTACGCCAACTTCGAAGTAACGACTCGGAAAAGTCTCCGCAAACGACTGCATTCGAATTGAGTTACTTAGATCTGCACTAACTGCCACGATCCGCTCATCGTCCTTGGCTATATCTACCAAAGCCTGGCCAAAACCATCGCGAATTGACTGCTGAGGTGCGTGTAACCAAGTTTCGCGATCAATCATAATCTGTCTCCAAACTGCCCGACAAACTATTCAGTTGGCGCAAGGCTCGGCTCGCTTCCTCTGGTGAAGGCGGAGAGCCGTGCCAGGAATATTTGCCTTCCATAAAATCAACACCTCGACCCGGCTCAGTGTAGGCCACTACCACTGATGGCTGGCTGTCATCGCGCGCCGCCAACAGGACTGATTTAAGTTCACCATGATCATGTCCATCAACTTCATAAACCCGCCAACCAAAAGCTTTCAATTTTTCAGGCAATGATTCAAGCGGCATAATTTGCTCAGTCACACCAGAAATCTGAATAAAGTTGCGATCAACAATGACCGTTAAATTATCTAATTTGTATTTTGAGCCTGCTAGATAAGCTTCCCATGTTTGGCCTTCCTGATGTTCGCCATCACTAGTAATTGCATATATGTGATGAGATCGCCCCTGGTATCTGCCGGCCAGAGCCATACCCACCGCTTGGGAAATTCCTTGCCCCAATGGTCCGGAACTAACTTCAATTCCCATATCCAGATTAGCCTTAGGGTGCCCCTCCAAAGCGGAATCAATTTGACGCAAACGAAGTAATTCCTTTTCCGGAAAATAACCGTGTAGAGCCAGAGCAGAGTAGAGAACTGGACAAACATGGCCGTTTGACAAAACTAAGCGATCACGGCCTGGCCAGCGTGGCTCAGTTGACCGATGATTAATTACCTCACGGTACAAAACAGCCATGACGTCGGCCAGTCCAAGCGCACCACCGGCATGACCAGACTTGGCTTGTTCAAGCATTCTGATAATATGCCGACGTATTGAAAGAGCATCGGCTTCCGACTGGGCAGACATCTAACTCTAGCGTAGCGTAATGCTCACTAACTGCCAAGCTTAAGCTAGACTAGGAAATGGCCGGATCAGATTCTGCTTCAGATTCATCAATTTCAATTTCGGCATCTAAATCAGATGATTTAGTAAATTTACGGTAAGTCCGCACCAGCATCCGCAGGAACATCAAAATCAAACTAAAAATTAGCGTCGTGATAACAAATAACTTTTTTCCGGCGGGCATAAAGGCAAAAAATAGAAATGAAATTACCGGCAAAATAAACTGAACCCTAATTACTTCTTCTCTGCTCACGTAATAAGGCGCGGAAATCACCTTAATAGTTTCTATAACAAATATCAGCAAAGCTTGAATGATATTAAGAATCCAGTCAGGGTGCGTTAAATCAAATCTGCCTATAAAGGTTAGATTGAATGGCTGTTCAATGGTGGGCATCCAATCGTAAAGCAAATGTAGATCATCTCCCACTAAACCTTGAGCAAATACACGCCATAAAGTTAAAGCAATTATGGTCTGGATGGCAATGTTACTAACTTCAGAAATGATTATTCTAGGCTTGTCCCTTAATACTCGCTTGATCGCTTTCTTTTTGGCTATGGGATCATGCTGATAGTGAGCCTCTACTTCCTTCACTTTATTTGAGATTTCCCGACGTTCGGCTTCCGTGCGGTGACTGGCCAGACTTAGTGGCAATAGAATAAACCGCACTAAAAGGGTTAACATTATCACTGCAAAACCCATGTCAAAACCAATTGGTGTCTGACCTAATAACCAATAAAAAAGAACCAATAGGTTAAGGAAGGGCTGGTACAAATACGTAACGAAAATTTCAATCATGACTTAGTGAGTGTACGCTTTTTAAGTATCTTAGTGGTAGAGACATTTGGATTGTGTTCTAGGACGACGCGTAACTCACCACCAAACAGCTCCATCAGTTGGCGTTTGGCTTCCATAAATGGTGAATTGCTGGAAACAGCTAATAAATGTGGGCGCAATAGACCTAGTAAACTTCGGTGGTGTTCCGGTCGGCTAAAAGCCTCAGGCAGAATTTCAACAACATCAACTACGCCTGTATCAAAAACATTGTTGGCTCTAATTGCCTGAGCCTCCACTGGTCTGTCTGGACCTTTTAACTCCCTAACCCGCTGATCCGACTCGATACCCACCACTAAAAAATTACCAATCGCTCTGGATTTCCGTAAAAACTTTCGGTGCTCTTCATGAAGTAAATCAAAAACCCCGGTTACCAACACCACTGTTTTCATTTCATCTTTAGCGTTTTGAACTTTGTTGGCAACTGCCAGCCATGCTTGTGATTCAGCCGGGATCCAATCAATCGGAAATTGATATTTGGCGATGGTTTTGGCTCGGTGATTAGGCATAGAACATTTTTATTAAAGCAAACTTTATTCTCTCATACTCTTGCTGAATTAGTGGGGAGCGTAATAATGGATGAAAATAGGCACTGTTCAGGGACACATTTTCCTGATTAATATGGTTTTTCATCAATTGCCATTGTGCTTGAAAAAGGATCGGATTAATTATTTGACCCAGATTAGTAACAAAAGTTTTAAGTCCGGGAAAGTACCATAACAAAAACTGCCGGCTAGGCAAATTACCAGATTGAACATCAGCGTTAAGCCAACCTTGAAGCGAGTAATATTTAACCCAACGATTAGCTATAATAAACTTTCTCGCCTCGCCAGACTGGGCATTATAAACCGGTCTTGCCTGAACCAACTCACGAGCAGAATATAAATCATTTTGATCAGTTTTCAAGGCTAAAGAAGTGCTTTCCAGCCAAACATTACAACACCATTTATCTTTTAGCTGTTTTCCCTGATGATGGCGCCGGCGTAATTTCCTTAGCAACTGCCCGACCACAGAAACCAATGCGCGGCTAGACCATAGACATCCTGGTTTAGTCACGATCAAAAAATCGATATCATCATCAGCTTGAACGTTGCCAATCGCCAAACCGCCGGTCACCCAAATGCTTTCAATCCAAGGAATCCAGCGTAAATAAGCAACTGCGCGCTGAACCTCTCGCCATTTTGCCTGGCTTATCTGATCTGAATTGTGATGGTGTGAAAATTGATGAGGCAATACCTGTTTTAGCTCTGGCTGAGCCAAGATTTCTTGCCAATCCTGCACTAACTCATCTGGCGAAAAGGTTTCTGGTGAAATTGGGTAGCGTTGGAGCTGCCAGGCTTCAAGCCTTGCGGAAAATACCTCGGCGTAAGCTAAAGTTTGAAGTACGGCTAATCTAAGTTTCTGCCTACGGCTCATCAGCCATAGTTTACCTGATAATCAGCGTTTATCGGCCAACTGCTATACCAAATTTAGATAAAACAGTTTTGATGCCTGGAGCAATTGCTTCTAATGCTTTAGCGCTACGGCCATTTTTATTTGTTTCATTGACTGCATCCTTATAGTAGGCAATTATTTGGTCGTTAACGCCTTCATCATGGGTAGCGCCGGCCAAATACCAGCTTTGAGCGTAAAGGGCATCCTGAAGATATGGTGCTAAATCTGGGTCGGACTGAAGTTCATTGGCCATTTCTACACGCGGATATATCTCACCAAAACCTCGATACTTAGTGGCTTCAGCATATAACTGTCTCAGCTGTTCTGGCTGAGATAGCCAGGTAAGAAATTCCCAAGCTTCCTTGCTGTGTCTGGATTTTTTACTCACTCCTTCTACCCAATAGGTAGACCAAGTAATCCGAGTGTCACTGAGCTGAGGCACCGTGGTCACACCAAACCGCAAATTTGGATTCAGGTTGCGGATTTCGTGAATTCTCCAGGAAGGAACAAAAATCATCGCCACCTGCTCATTGGCAAAGGCCAGCGTTGACTGAGCCATCGTGGCATCCCAATCATTATCAGTCCGGCTAAACATGGTGAAAAAATCCAGCACCGTTTGAACCTGCGCGCTGGTTGGGTCGGCCGCCGAGGCACCATTCTGCAACATCAATAAGCCAAGAATGTCAGAAAAATGATCTATATTGTCAGCTGTTCCCATGGCGATGCCGCCGCGCTCCAGGCGAGCTTCATTACGCACCGTCAAATTTGCCGCCACCTCGCGCAGAGTTTTCCAGTCGCGCGGCGGCAGGGCATTAGCTGTCTCTAACATTGACTCGTTGTAGACCAAAGCCAAACCGTCATACATCAGCGGAACCCCATAGGTTTGATTTCCTCTCACTACGTCCTTGGCCACAGTAGGATAAAACTTATCCTTAATTTCCTGAGCGGTGATGGTGCCACTTGGTGCTGTCGCCAAATTGTCCTGCAACATTGGCAACCAAGTATTGTGATAACGGAAAATATCAGGTCCCTTGCCTTGTGCTATATCGGCCTGTAAGCGACTCCGGTACTGCCGGTGATTCATGTGCTCGTAATTAATCTTGATATCAGGATTTAATGATTCATACTTGGCAATCAGCGGCTCAATTATCTGATCTTCTTCCCACAAACCCCAATAGGTTAACGTAACTTGTCCACCAGCCGGACTATCTGTGTTGGAATTATTGGTATTTGAATTTAGATTTTGCCAGAAGAACCAGCCAAAGACACCAGCGGCTACGACTATAATGCCCACCATTAAACCAAGGAACCATTTCTTACCAAACATTGAGCCTTCAACTTTAGCTGGTGGTTTGGCGGGCGGCTTGGCGCCAGAACCATTATCCCTGCCGTTAGAAAGTGTTGGCTTAGAAGGTGGAATATTTGCCGCTGATGGCTGTTCTTTTGTCATCGAAAACGACTCAACCGGAGTATCATTCGCCGACTTTTGATCGGATTCCACATTCATCTCACCAACTGGCTTAGCTGGTACAACCGGAGATTGGAAAGGTTCACTCTGCATTTGCTGAAGACCTTCAATAATAGGACTATGAAAAACCGGCTCCTCTGAATTATCTGTCTCAGGCGGCCGGCTGGCAGATAGCTGAGGACTGAGTGGCTGTGGATTGACTTGTGATGGATTGACTGGCGGCTTGGCTGGCGGATTAACCGCCTGAGTTACTGGTGAAGTTGCTGGTGGATAGGAAGATTGATTGGCTGGCGGATTAACAGACGTATTCGCCACTGGATTGACTGCCGGAGTTGCTGTTGAGTTTACTGCCGGGTTTGCTGGCGGATTTGCCTGAGGTTCATTGGGCAGGGTTGGTGGCGGTAATTGCGTAGAGTCCATAACGTATTATCCCAGTATAATGAGGAAATCTGATGAACACAATGCAAAAGCTACCAGCGGTGGCAATTGGTTTGATAAGCCTGACTTTACTGGTCTTGGTCTTTCTGGCAGTTTGGTGGTTGTCATATGCTTGGATTTTACTCGAACCAACGGCAATTGTGCCAGGTGTTCGGATTGCCAATGTGCAAGTTGATCGACTTAATCCAACCGAAACTCATGAGAAATTAAATCAACAACTGGAACCGTTAGAAGAATTTGAAATTGTTCTAGTTAACGAGTCTGAACAAACTCAGCAATGGGCGACTAGTTCTGCCAACCTAGGCTGGGATCGAGATTTAAATACGGCGATCAGCCAGGCTCAGAAAATTGGTCGCCAGGGAAATAACTTTCATCAGCTATCAAAGCGTTTTCAGATGATTTGGGATCCGATTGTCATTGAAATTCCTCATCATTTAAATGAAGAGTTGGTCTCAAAGTGGGTGGCTTCTGTTTCTGCCCAGATTGACAACCCAGGCCGGCCGCCGCAAGCCACGGCCACTACTTACGATTACAGTATTGATCCAGGCGAACTTGGCACTATAGTTGATCAATCCCAACTTATTTCACTTATCTTGCATAATCCCAAGCAAGCAAAATTTAATTTGCCGATGATAGAAGTTAATCATCCGCTCAATGAACAACAATTAGCAGAGAGTGAGACTAGACTCCAAAAATTATGGCGCAAGAATATATTAGTTGAAGTTTCGGAAATGGAGCCAACTTTCACATTAATCCCTCAGGATTATTTTCCTTGGCTTGAACTTCCGCAGGGAATAAACCGAGACAAATTGCTTGACCAAATAACCGCCTGGAACACTGCCTACGAGCGGCCACCTCGCAACGCTAAACTTGAGATTACTCCTGATCAGGAAATAACTGAGTTTGAACCGCACCAAAACGGCCGAGCCTTGGATCAAGGCAATACGCTAGCCCAATTTACCGATACTTTAGCCAAACTGGAAAATCAAGAACCGGGACCCGATTCCGCCACCATCGCCTTCAGCTTTATAACGGTGGAGCCCGAAATTCCGCTGGAAAAAACCAATAACCTGGGGATTAAAGAGCTAATTGGTCTAGGAACTTCCACCTATTTTGGTTCAATTGCCAATCGCGTTTACAACGTTGATTTAACTAGTAGACGCATGCATGCAACTTTAGTTGCTCCTGGCGAAGAATTTTCCTTTAACCGATCAGTGGGCGAAGTCAGTTCCCGGACTGGCTACCGCAGCGCCTACATTATCCGCAACGGCCGAACGGAATTAGGTGATGGCGGCGGTGTTTGCCAGGTGAGCACCACAATTTTTAGAGCGGCTTTGGACGCCGGCATGCCAATAACCGCCTGGAAAGCACATAGTTACCGTGTTGGTTATTACGAGCAAGGCAATCAGCCAGGCTACGATGCTACCGTTTACTCACCCAGCACTGACTTTAGATTTTTAAATGATACCGGCCATCATCTGTTAATTGGCAGTTATGCCGATACCGCCAACCGCTTTTTGCGGGTAGAGATTTGGGGGACTAGTGACGGGCGGCAAGCTGAAATTAAAAATTATTATTTTGGCAATCAACGGCCAGCGCCGCCACCTTTATACCAGGAAGACCCCAGCTTGCCGCCTGGAACCACCAAGCAAATTGATTGGGCCGCCCCAGGCGGAACTGCCAGTTTTGACTACGAAGTTAAGACCGCATCCGGGGCGGCTACCTTCAATAAAACCTTCCGCAGTGTGTATCAACCGTGGAAAGCGGTGTACCTTGTAGGTCCAACACAGTAGAATAGTAAAAGAATATGTCATTAGTTTTAGGACTCTTAATCTTTTCCTTCTGCTTAACCAGTGCCTTAATTGTGCCGTTTATTAATTTTCTTTATCGACTTAAGTTCCAACGGCAAGACCAAGTTACCAAAGATGCCTTTGGCAAGCGAACTAAAATATTCGACCATTTTCATGGCCACAAGGTTGGTGTTCCGGTTGGCGGCGGAATGCTGTTGATTGCCATTATTGCTTTTGTTTTTGCCGCCATTTTTCCAATTCTGAAATATCTGGGCATCGTTATAACTAATGTCTATCCGATTGTGCCAGAAATAACGATTATTTTCTTTTCACTAATTTCTTTTGGGGCAATCGGCCTTTATGACGATATTAAGAAGTTTTTTGGCATCCGGCAAAGTAAGTTTTTTGGCCTACGCCTGCGGCACAAATTAATTTTACAACTATTAAGTGGTATGGCAATTGGTTTAATGATGTACTTCTGGCTAGGTATAGATTTTCTGAATATTCCGTTCCTGGGGCACATTTTCTTGGGTCCGTTATTTATTTTTTACGCCGCCTTTGTAATTGTCGCCTTTGCCAACGCCGTCAACATTACCGATGGTTTGGATGGCCTAGCCGCCGGCTTACTGTTATTTTGCCTGTTTGGTTTGTGGGTCTTATCGGCATCTATCTTGGATACCACGCTCTCCATTTTTGTAGCTTTATCGATTGGCTCTTTGATTGCCTTCTTATACTTTAATATCTATCCAGCCCGTATTTTTATGGGTGATGTTGGCGCTTTAGCTTTTGGTGCTAGCTTGGCCGTGATGGGATTGCTACTTGGCAAAACCATCGCTCTATTGGTGATTGGCGGCATTTTTATAGCTGAAATCTTTTCCAGCGCTCTGCAATTAACTTCTAAGCGTTTCTTAGGTAAAAAAGCTTTTCCAGTCGCGCCTTTCCATTTATGGTTCCAACTAATAGGCTGGGAAGAACCAAAGATCGTGATGCGCGCTTGGATGACCGGCATAATCTTAACGGCTGTCGGTGTCTGGCTGGCGCTGTTGTAAGATGCAGTTATGAGTTATTGGGCTGAATTTTGTCAGGATTTTCAAAATAAAAAAGTTTTAATTTTTGGTTTAGGTTTACAGGGTGGAGGAGTGCAAGTTGCCAATACTTTTTTAGCGGCAGGAGCTCAAGTTCGCGTTTCTGATCAAAAGACAGAATCGGAACTAACAGATTCTCTAAACCAACTTAATCCAGCAATTGAAGTTCACACTGGTTCACATCCGCCTGAAGACATCGACTGGGCTGAGTATGTAATAAAAAATCCAGGCGTGCCATATGAGCACCCACTAATTCAAACCGCTTTGGAGCTGTCCAAACCAGTCGTAGGTGAAACCGCTTTGGCTTTAACCTATCTGCGTGACCACAGTATTGCGGTGACCGGTACCAGGGGAAAAACCACAACCGCTCACTTGATTTCTCACTTTCTGCAAACAGCTAATATTCCTCATGTCTTAGCCGGCAATATTCCAGGCAGTCCACTATTACCTCAGCTAATAAATCTAGATGATCAAACCTGGACAGTAGTTGAGATTTCTTCATTCCAAATTGAGTCATTGCGATACACAAAAACATCAGCGCAAATTGCCGTCATCACCAGTATTTATCCAGATCATCTCAACCGTTACCAAGACTGGTCGGCTTATCTACAAGCCAAAACCGATTTATTTTCTTATCAAAAACCTGGAGATACTGCCATTTATCAAGCTGATCGTGATTGGTCTCCCTGGCTAGAAGATGCTCTAGCTGATGAGGTTAATATTTATCAGATAACTCAAGAAATGATTACTGATCTACGTCAGCAATATCAAACAAACTTGCCAGGCGATCACAATTGGGAAAATATTGCCTTAGCGATTCAGGCTGTACAGTCTTTTGGTCTTACTAATGAGCAAATTCAGTCGGCTATGGCAACTTTTAACGGCGTGCCATTTCGCTTGGAGACAATTGCCGTCAAGCAAGGCGTAACCTATATCAACGATACTACCGCCACCACGCCAACCGCCTTGGAAAAAGCGCTAGATGCCTATAAAAATCAGAAAATTATCCTAATTGCTGGCGGTGCCACCAAACACCTGCCGCTTTCACCCGAATTAATTAACCAGCTAGCTAATCAGCCAACCGCCCTTATTCTTCTGCGCGGTAGCGGACAACAGGAAATTCAAACGGCTTTCAATCAACAGAACTTGGCGCCAACTCAACTTTTTTTGGCTGAATCATTAGCCGAGGCTGTGCAAAAAGCTAGTCAACTGGCTCAAGATTTTAAAGCTGAAGCCGTGCTACTTTCACCTGGCTTTACCTCATTTGAAATGTTTACGAATGAATTTGACCGTGGCGAACAATTTAACGAACTAGTCCGCCAGCTTCCGGAATAGCATGAAAAGAACCCGCCAACTGCCCACCCATCGCAATATTTTGGAATGGCTGAATCATCCTTGGCCATTTACCTGGTTTGTAATCTTTTTTTCCTTGTTTGGATTGCTATTTATCTTTGACGCCTCGGTACCCGACAGTCTGCGGACATATGGAAATTCCTGGCATTTTGCCGCCCGACATAGCGTCTGGCTGGCGATAGGCTTAACTGTTTATTTATTTTTAGGCACGATTCCGTCTCAATTTTGGCAAAAGGCCGCGCCCTGGCTTTTTGGAATGGCGGTGCTTCTATTATTCATTGTCTTGATCCCTGGCGTGGGAGTTCGTCTACAAGGCGCTCAACGTTGGATTATGCTTGGCGATATTCCCATTCAGCCAGCTGAAATTACTAAACTGGCGCTAATAGTCTTTTTTGCGTCCTGGCTTTCCAGACATCAACGTTTTGCACCTTTTTTGTTTTTTTCTGCCTTAATTTCCACGCTGATCCTCGCACAACCCAACATGAGTACGGCCGTCATCTTATTTTCCATTGGCGCCGTCATGTATTTTTTGGCTGGCGGCAATCTTAAACCACTCTTTGTGTTTTTAGCTATTTCTTTGGTGGCGGGAATTGCTTTAATTTTTGGGGCTGAATACCGGCGCGAACGCTTGATGACGTTTATAAATCCGGCCAGCGACCCTTTGGTCAAGTCTTACCACATCAGACAAATAACCATTGCTTTAGGCCGGGGAGGTTGGTTGGGGCAGGGTATAGGTCTGTCTAAACAAAAACAACACTACATTCCTGAAGCCGCTAATGACTCTATTTTTGCCGTTTACGCTGAAGAAACCGGCTTTATTGGCTCTCTATTTTTGATTGGTCTGTACGTCTTATTACTTGGCACTGGGGTAGAAGTTGCTAAATCACAAAAGGAACCGTTTCAATTTTTAGTGGCGGCGGGCATCACGACTTGGTTTGCCATGCAGATATTAATTAATCTGGCGGCTATGGTCGCCCTTCTGCCATTAACTGGCATTCCCTTGCCTTTGGTTTCTTATGGGGGCTCGGCTTATGTCTCGAGTCTAGCCGGCCTGGGAATACTGTTCCGGTTGATTCGTGAGCAAACAATGCCGAAACGCAAGTCAGCCCTTAAGACTAGGTCAACCCAATCAAGTAGTTCCAAAAAGCTCGTCAGGCGTCTGTAAATTTTCAGTGTCTTGACTATAGCTTGTAGCCAAGTGAAAAAATCGCTAGGATGATAAAGGATGTCAGCGTGGCGTTATATTGTCAGTGGATTATTTTTGTCTTTGGCTCCAGTGTTGTTGTTTAGTTTGCTAAGCATTAGCGCCTGGCGAATGCGAACAATTGAATTAAAGCCAGAACCAGGTACAGGTGTGACTATTGCCACCTCAGACGGCACCACCTCCGAACGCACGATCCCTATTCCTCTAAGCGACACCGGCTTAAAGACTGCTGTTCAAACCGCTGATGCCCGAACTTTTATTGTGGCCAATTTCCTGGAACGCCATAGCTCACCCCTGGAACCCTATGATCACTTTGGCCGAGTCTTAGTAGAAACAGCTGACCGCTATGATCTTGACTACCGCTTACTGCCAGCCATCATGATGCAGGAAAGCAACCTCTGCAAATCAATTCCACCTGGTTCTTATAATTGCTTAGGCTTTGGTGTGCACGCTCGTGGCACCTTAGGTTTTGAAAACTACGAAGCTGGCTTTGACCGCGCCGCCCGGGAAATCAAGGAGCGCTACATCGATATCGGCCTCACTACACCAGAAGAGATCATGACCAAATACACCCCCTCCAGCAATGGCTCCTGGGCATTTTCCGTCAATCAGTGGATTGTGGAAATGGAATACAACGACCGCGACCGCGCCCGTGAAGACCGCAAAAACAACGATTTACTGGAATATACGGGGGAGTAGAGAATTATTCCTTTTCAAATAAGGTAAATGATAGAATAACCAGGTGAAAAGGATTACTTTACTATTATTAGTATTATTTTATTTCTTTTTCTTCCAATCTAGTGTCAAAGCTCAAATAGCAGCTGGAGAATCCTGTGATTACACCAAACTAGATAGCGGATGTGCTCCTGGATTATTTTGTGAGAGAAATGACCTTGGCTCAGGCTTTAGTGGAATCTGCAAAGATCCTAGTGATAGATCAGCTTTTCCCAACTGTGGTGGCTACGGACAATATTGTTGCTATGATTCAGAGCTTGGTGATTTCCCGTCAGCCGCTTGGTGTTTTGAAGGAAAAAAGACAGTATCTGGCGGTGGTCTATCAGTTTGCGAGTGCTTCTCTGCCGGACGCTTATCTGACCTAGGAGGCGCGTGCAAGAATGACTCCGAATGCTTAAGAGGTTCTTGTGCGTCAGATGGCGTATGTCGAGTTACTGAAGGATGCTTAGATTTATCTCACACTGAATTTCCAACTGATACATCAGCACGAGAGTTTTGCGCCAAAGCTGGAGGATCCTTTTGTACTCAAGATGTAGAAACATCATCTTACGACAGTCGATGGTGCTGTGAAAGTTCTTATGCTTGCGAAGTAAAACAATCAACAGCGGGAATTCCATTCGACTACTGCAATCAAGTTCCTGGAGATATTAATGACCCTTCAACTCAAAGAGGAGCTTGTCAAGCTTGTGTTAATAAAGGAATAGAAGGCGAGTATATCTTTACCGCGGTTGGGTGTATTCAGGTAGCTCAAGATGGAAAATTTAACGTCTTTGCCGCCAGTTTAATCAAGATATTATTAGGGGTCGCTGGTATGGCTTCATTCCTATCAATTTTGGCCTCTTCCTTTATCTTCACCACCTCACGTGGTGAATCAGGTAAAGTTAAACAAGCTAAAGAGTTAATAACAGCGGCTATTAGTGGACTACTTTTCATCATCTTTTCAATCATCATCCTAGAATATATTGGCGTAACAATATTAAATCTGCCAGGATTGGGATAATAGCTGTTGTTACGGATTAAAAACTTTGAGAGAATATAAAGGAAGATTAAGGAAAATATGACTGCAAATCGACAAGAAGTATCTGACCAAACAACTCAACCTAATGAAACAATAGATGAACCCTTTCACATTGCCTCAGAGGCAGAATTTAGACAACAGCTAGATGATAAATTAAAGAATAACCCTGAATTTCCAAGTGGTTTGCGCTCACAAGATCTTCCTCACGATTTTTCTGAGCAACTTGGGCATGATCTTGATCGAAATCTAAGAGTTGCTAATACTGCTGTCCGTGAAGATGCTCTAGAAGAGACCGGACATGCTTTTGTCAAAGATTTGGATAAAGAAATAAAAGATCGAAGTAAAGTTGATTTCAGCTCAATTATCGCTGATCTAGAAAAACGTATTGAGGAAGCGGGTAATGAGAAAGTGAGAGAGGCACTGGCCATTGAGCTTGGAATGTATCAAGGTCTTGAGACTAGAAACATTGAAACTATCAAACTATACGAAGATGCCAAGCAAGCTTACCGTGAGCAACAGGCTAAAAATGCACGAAAAAAAGCTGAGTTTCAAGCTTCCCATGAAAGATTGTCTCAAATAAGATCTGCAATTGAAGAACTGAGCCAAGCTAATAAATCTTTATTTCCTGATGCCAGAGATGCGCATATCTCCCTAGCCCATGCTACAAGCGAAATTAAAACCGCTTTTCAGATCCGAGACGAACAGGAAACAATACTTAAATCCAACAATGAATTCGATCCAGAAGAAGAGGAAATTCTTTCTGATGAACACGTTGCAAAAATGAATGATTTCCAAACAGCAGAGTTTTTACTAAAAGAAGCTCAGCAAGCATTTGCCGAGGCACAAACTAGACAAGATGAGATTTTAAAGATGGTAAATGATAATCTTGATCAAATTAAACAGCTACGAGATGAGGCTGCAAGTTTAGAAAAAACATTGGTTAGTAATTATCTTGATAATTCAGAGGCCAGGATAGCCAAGCTACAAAAACAGCTTAGGGCAAAAGGGGTGGATACTGGTCCAGGACCAGAAGTTTCTAAGGAAGAGATTAAAAAACGTCAAGAGCTTCATGTATCACTAGATACAAACCCAAGCTTAGAAGCAGAAGGCGCTGGTGAACCTGAAAGTCTTGCAACAACTCAACCAACATCGCAAGCTCCAACTAAATCTGTACCTTCTGATGATGCTTCAAGCAGGCTTGATAGCCTTGTCAACCCGATCGAGTCAGTTGTTCAACCTGAATCAGTAGAGCCAAGCCCAACTGTCGTCACTGACAGTCAGAATCCCGAACCGATATCCGATCCCGCAAAGGAAGAAAGTGCACCGAATTGGCTTCAAGAATGGTTAAATGAAGATCAACCATCAGATGAACCTATAAGTACTGGTGTTGTAAATGCTGACTCATCTCCTGAGATTACTACTCCGATCACCCCTGTAAACCAACCTACTATTGACGAGCCACCAATATCAGATGACGACACAAGACCAACTAGTGCAATTAATTCAGAGCGAAAACCCAATCAATCCCCACAACCTCAAACAGTAGAGGAATTTTTACAGTCGCACGCCGATAAAATTTCTCCTGAAGATGCGCTCAATACGTTTAATCAAGTAATTAAGAGCTATAAAGATAAAGGCATAACATTAAGGTTGTCTAATGGTAATGAATTAACAGCCAACAATATTCCACTTGAAATATTAGCTGAAATATATAATTTTGACATAACAACGCCTTTTAGTTTTTGGAATGCAGTCCAACGAGTTTTTGCAGATCCTAAGTACAGATCTCTATTCAAGAACAAACCAGAAGAAACGCCCCATCTCGGCACAAGCGACCATAAAGAAGTTCGTGAAGGTAATAACGATCCTCGGCCAATATTTCCCAATAATCAAGAACCAGACAATAATGTACCAAAAAAGAAATGGTGGAAGCGTTTGTTAAGACGCACAGAATCAAATGATCAATCACAGAAAAGGAAAGAGAATTTAAAAATTCTTCAAAAACATTATGCTGATGAGGGTGATGAAATCGTAGAATTGTTTAAAACCAATTACTTATCAGCCAAAATCAAGCTCATTTCGTTGTACGAAGAAATCCTTGCAGACTTAAACACTGGAAAACTTGATTTTGACACTATTGTCTTGCCGGCTATTCAATATGATGCAAAAAAAGATAAACGTTATATTGAGTATTTTTACTTAGTTAAAGGCATATCAAATCAAGACAAGATCAATGTTTTGAAATTAAGGCTTAAAGATCTTCAAGTAAATAATGAAGATTATGATAAAACTTTAAAAGAGCATCAAGCCGAAGTAGATGAAGACTTTTAAGAACAACAGGCAAGGTCTGCGCCAATTGCTGAGGTAATACCACCCAATCCCCCTGGTGATAATCCTGATGATGCACCTTATGACTGGGATGCTTTTGATGAATTAGCTAACGAGCCCGACGATCTAGAAGAGTTGGATGGTCAAGACAGTCCTGTTGAAGCAACTCCCATAACTTTCGTCGAGCCACCACCTAATTATCAGCAGCCCGATCCTAAAGACAAAGAATTACGCAAACAACGAGAGGTTAAGTGGTTAATTAATCAAGCCATAGGTGGAGAAATCATGAATCATACTGAATCATTCAATTTACTTGCAGACGCCCATTCAATCATGCCTGAAAATCAAGAAATTTACCGTTATATGCAAATAGTAATAGATGATTTACCTGAAGGCTATGAAAAAAGTACCTTGATAAAGAGGCGTCAAGATCTTTTTCCATACTCAATAGAAGATTTAACCTAAGCATTCATTTAAGAAATATGAGCTTGGCATAATTGCGCAAGATAAATGCCAGAACATATTTGTGCCCAGGAGAGGACTCGAACCTCCAAGGATTGCTCCACACGGTTCTAAGCCGTGCGCGTATACCAATTCCGCCACCTGGGCATTAAACGCTACTTAGTCAGTATATTTAACTTAGACTCGGCTAGCGCAGTAAGTGTATTGTAACGGCAGATTGGCTTTTTCGCTTATTTAAATTCCAGCCTTGTGAAAATTGGCTTGCTGCCTTTTTCAACTTTTTTCACCATTTGATCTATTAATAAAACTTAACCAAAGTTGGCAATAAACTGACGACAATTGCAATATTTGCCAGTATATCCATCCCTCAGTCAAGTTAAGTGGGTTGCGTTTCTACGCTTAAATCTGCATACTAAAGTATATGTCGAAATCTGCCCCGACCGATGTTTTGTGGTTCAAAGAAATAGACCGAAAGAGCGGTGCCGAAGTTGGTGGCAAAGGTGCCAACTTGGGAGAAATGGTCCAATCCGGTTTTCCGGTGCCGGACGGTTTTGTTATTACTGCCCAGGCATATTTTCGTTTTATCAAGGCTAATAATCTCGAAGACAAAGTTCGTGCGATTTTGGAACCGTTGGATGTTAATAATTCCCAAAAACTCCAAAAGGCCGCTAAGCAGGTTCAGGAAATTATTCTTAAGGCCAAAATGCCAGATGAGCTGGCAACCAATATTATTACGGCTTATCACAAGCTGGGTAAAAATGTAAATGTAGCCATCCGTTCATCAGCCACGGCAGAGGATCTGCCGGAAGCGTCTTTTGCGGGACAGCAGGCTACTTTTCTTAATATTCATAAAGATAAAAAAGTACTCAAATATACCCAAGCCGCTTGGGCTTCACTGTTTGAAGCTAGAGCAATTTTTTATCGGGTAAATCAGGGTTTTGACCATTTTAAAGTGGGAATTGCCGTGCCAGTCCAAAAAATGGTGCAGTCTGATGTTTCCGGCATCATGTTTTCAATTAATCCAATCAATAATAATGATGATTTTGTCATTGTTGAAGCAATTTGGGGTCTGGGTGAAAATATTGTCCAGGGAACAGTTACGCCAGATCATTACGTAGTCAGAAAGAAAGACTGGGAAGTTACCAAAGCGCAAAAGGTTAAACAAAATATTGAGATGGTTCGTAAACTTGGCCGTACTAAAAATTACAAAGTTCCTAAATCACGTCAGGAAAAGCGTAAGCTCACCGATAAACAAGCCGCCGATTTGGCCAAATTAGCTGTCAAACTTCAGGAGCATTACAATCATCCGCAAGATATTGAGTGGGCAATTGAAGACGACAAAATTTATATCGTCCAAACCCGCCCAATTACCACCATAAAAACTATTAATGATAAAGCTGAAGTTAATGACCAGATGCAGTCAATGCTTAGTAAAATGACTAAAATTCTGGATGGTGAGCCAGCATCGCCAGGTATCATTTCCGGCAAAGTTAAGCACATTAAAACACCTAGTGAGATTCATAAGCTGGAAGTCGGCGAAATTATGGTCACGGCCATGACCACGCCAGATTTTGTCCCAGCCATGAAAAAAGCCGGCGGCTTGGTAACCGATAAAGGTGGACAAACCTCTCATGCCGCTATTGTGTCGCGTGAACTTGGTTTGCCCTGTGTGGTCGGTACTGGCAGTGCCTCTAAGAAATTAAAAAATGGTCAGTTAGTGACTCTTAATGGTCAAACCGGTGAAGTCTATGAGGGTGAAATTGCGGAAGAAGTTTTGGCTGAATTTGAGGCGGCCACCGCTCAAGATACCTCAGAAAAACTGAAAACCAAAACTAAAGTTTATGTTAATTTAGCCGAACCAGATTTATCAGAAAAAGTAGCTGGTTTACATGTTGATGGAGTTGGACTTTTACGCGCAGAGTTTATGATTGCCGAATTAGGCCACCACCCCCGCGCCTTACTGGCTAAAAAGCGTGAAAAAGTTTTTGTTAAAGAACTGGCGGCTGGTATATCTACGTTTTGTGAAGCTTTTGGTGACCGACCCGTGGTTTACCGGGCAACTGATTTCAAAACTAATGAATATCGTCACTTAATTGGCGGTGAAGAGTATGAGCCTCATGAGGAAAATCCCATGATTGGTTACCGGGGTTGTTTCCGCTATATTCATGACGCCAAGGTATTCAATTTGGAACTCGAGGCGATCAAAAAAGTCAGAGAAAAACACAAAAACCTGTGGATGATGATTCCCTTTATCCGCTCCGTCCAGGAACTGGAAGCGGCTAAGGAACTAATTTATAAAGCTGGTATTCGCCGAAGCTCCACCTTTAAGCTCTGGATGATGGCGGAAATCCCGGAAAATGTGCTGATGATCGAAGACTACATCAAAGCCGGTATTGACGGCATTTCAGTGGGTACTAATGACTTAACCATGCTGATGTTGGGAACCGACCGCGATAATGAAAATGTCGCACCCGCTTATGATGAAACACATCCATCAGTAATGTGGGCTTTGGAACGCCTGGTGCGTAAAGCCAGACAGCACAATGTTACTATCTCAGTTTGTGGACAAGCACCAACTACCCATCACACCATGCTGGAAAAATTGGTAGAGTGGGGAGTGACCTCGGTTTCGGTTACACCGGACGCCATTTATACTGCCAGGCAGTTAATTGCCGACACCGAAGCCAGAATTAAAAAGTAATAATAACTTGCCATGTCAAATATTCAACTTATCACCGCCCGTCAAATACTTGATTCCAGAGGACGCCCAACGGTTGAGGCTACCGTCACCCTGTCCGATGGCACCATTGCGACTTCATCGGTTCCCTCAGGTAACATAAGCAATGAGCAAGTGGAGGCGGTTGAGCTGCGCGATCATGTGCCAACTGAGTATTTTGGCCTGGGCGTCTCAAAAGCAGTCGCTTTGATAAATGTGGAAATCAACCAAAAACTAGCCGGGCAAGATCCACTTTACCAGACTAAGATTGACCAGCTGCTGGTGGATCTAGACGGTACCAAAAATAAATCACGCTTAGGCTCTAATACGATTCTGGCGGTTTCCCAGGCAGTGATGAAGGCGGCCGCGGCTTCCTTGCGTTTGCCGCTGTTTGTCTATGTTAAAGAAAAATACCAATTAATCGATGCTTTCCGCATTCCTTCACCCATTTTTAATTTAATTAATGGCGGCCGCCATGGTGGCGGCACCTTGGATTTCCAGGAGTTCCAACTTGTTCCTGCCAGCCATCTACCATACAACCAAGCTCTAAAAATTGGTGTGGAGATGTTCATGTCAATTGAGGAAGTGCTCAAACAAAAGGGTGCTCTAACCAATGTTGGTCTGGAGGGTGGTTTTGCACCTAACCTGGCTACCAATACAGATGCCTTGGAAATTTTTGCCGAAGCCGCTAAAGCCGCTAACTACACCATTTCTAAGGATGCCTTTTTAGGAATTGATGTCGGCTCAGATAACTTCCATAAAAGCGGCAAATACACCATTAAAGATCAATCTCAGCCAATGAGTGGCAAGGATTTTGCCAAGTATCTTAAAAAACTGCATGAACAATATCGGGTTTTCGCTTTTGAGGATCCATTAGTACCGGAAGCCTGGAGTGATTGGAAATTTATTACTGGTGAGATGGGCGAGACAGCAATGATTATCGCTGATGACCTGATCGCCACCAACAAAACGTTACTCATGAAAGCAATTGAAGAAAAGGCCTGCAATGCTTTGGTCATTAAGCCTAACCGGATTGGAACTATTACGGAAGCTATTGAAGTAGCCAGTATTGCCAAGCAAGCCGGCTGGCACACCATCATGTCGCACCGTTCTAGCGAAACTACTGATGACGTTTTAGCAGATATTGCCGTCGGCATTGGAACTGATTACGTTAAATTTGGCGCCCCATCCAGAGGTGAAAGAGTCGTTAAATATAATCGGCTTTTAAGAATTGAAGAAATTCTGATGGCTTCCACACAACCTGCTATGCAAACTGCTCCAACTTCTCCGACTTATCCTGCTTCTCAGCCTGAGCCTTCTAATCAAACAGCCCAAATGCCAGCTCCGGCAACTGAGCCAGTTCCTGCTCAAGCACCTATTTCCACACCTCAACCTAGCCCAATGTCTCAAGACCCAACAAACTTAGAAAGTATTGCTATGTCAGATACAACGCCAACAGATCAGGTAGCTCAAACCCCACCAAATGTTGAACCACAGCCCAATGCTCAACCACAGCCCAATGCTGAGGTAAATAGTTCACCTTCATCAGAACCAACTCCTCTGCCGGCAGAGGCACCAATTTCAACGCCAACATCGGCTATGCCAAATGCAATGCCATCTATTAAGCCAGTGCCAGATTTATCACAAACACCGACAGCAGATTCAGTGCCAACGCCAACGCAAGAACCTGCTTCGGCACCAGCACCTATGCGAACTTCCGCACCAACACCTACACCTGCTCCTGCCCAGGCATCAACGCCTGCTCAAACCTCAACTCCAACTCTTGATTTGTCAATCGAAAATAACGAATCTTCAGATCAGGGGACAGATTTTACGCCAGCTGAAGTATTTTCTGAGCCAGAACAGCCAGGGAATCAAGAATTAAGCAAAATGGGAGCAGATGAAACAACTCCCGCGCCAACATCCAGTCCTACACCTGCACCAACCCAGTCCCCTGAAACCCTTGAAATCCCTGACAATGCAGATGAGGTTCAAGATAGCTTGAATGAACTAGTACAAATGGTTCAAGACATTCCAGTGGTTCTTTCAGATGATGAAATGTCTCCATTAGAGGACTCCAGCCAAGGAGCCGAGGCAGTTCAAACAGTACCATCTACTGAGACCGGATCCAGCTCAGATGCGCCGGTTACCGGTACGCCAGCACCATCAGCTATGCCTTCATCCGCCCCCACCTATCCCTCAAATGTTTCTTTTAATGAGACTTTATCAACAGACTCAGCTTTGACACCGCCAAATATGCCTCAATCGGTTGAATCAACAACAACACAACCACCAGTTGATTCACAGGATGTAACCCAGCCAACAGTTAATTCGCCAGTCGGACCTCAGGCAGACGAACAGCCTCCTACTCAGCCAACCTCTGAACAACTTCCTGCCCAACCAACCACTGGACAAGACATCCAGCCAGCCGCACCAGCCGGGCTTCAGCCACCAAAACCGCCAACTTTCGGCAACTAAATCTAAAAAGGCTCTTAAAAATTACTTTTCGTACTCAATAATGTAGTACTTTATCCGTTTAATAACTTCGCGGATATCATTCTGGCTATAAATAATTCTGATTTCTTCACGGCTACCGCGCTCGTTGGGGAAAACTAGATCCATATAAACCAAGGGATGATAACGCTCCTTGTGGCGCCGAAGTGCTTCCACAACATCCTTGTTTTGAATGTAGCTTTCAGTCCGGCGATTAACATTGGCAAAGATAAATTCAGTGTCATATCTTTGGCGAATCCGCAACTCATCATCATAAATCAGAGCCTCATAGAGCTCCTTGGTCCAGGAATTCTCCTTGTCATCCTTAGAATGACGCCAATAGAGAATCGCTAGTCGACGTAAATTATTAGTATGAACAGCCATTAGGTGATTATAACCTCATTCATTGCTATAATTGAAAGAATGGAATTCGATCGCCTCGTTGTGGGCTTTTTAGTTGATGAAATTGTGGGTGGATTTTTTATCTCCGTACCTCCGGGACACATAGCCTGTGTTTATGACCGGGGCAGGGGAGTCCTCAATAAAACCTGGGGACCTGGCCTGCATCTTAAGATCCCTTTTTGGCAGGTGGCAAAGCTTTTTAACGCTCAAATTCTGGAATACGCTATTCGCCGCGGCTTTGAATCAACTCATAATCGTGAAAATCTAGGTGACGAGCCAATCATTACCCAAACTTCTGACAATCAGACAATTTCCATTGAAGGTTCCGTTTTATTCAGAATAGATCGGCATAATGCGCCTGAGCTCTGGGAAAATATCGGCGAGAGATTTGTCTCTAAAGTTGTTCGCCCAGTTTCACGCTCACGGATTTCGGCCGCTTTTTCCAAGCTGACAATTGATGAGATTACTTCACATCGCACCGAGATTGAGCAAAGAGTTCAGCAGGATCTGTCTCAATATTTCAAAGATAAAGGTATTAATTGTGAGGGCTTTTTATTGTCAGAGGTTCGGGCTGTAGATTCTCAGGGCAAGGATAAAGTTTTAGTTAAAGAAGAAACTACTATTCAAAGTTCTCCCTATTCTGGTTTAGCTGAAAATAACGGTGAACATCGCCAGTCAATTTACCCGCCTCAATCGGAATAATATCCGGTATGTCAGGTGTTTTGTTTTTGATTTTAATTGTTTCTTAGTTAAGCAGATTCGCTTCTCTGAATGAGAAATATCCTGTTTCGGCCAAAATTAGATGGTCATAAAACTGAATTCCTAATATGTTTGCCGCCGCCTGAACGCGCTTGGTAAACCGCTTATCCTGATCAGATGGCAATAATTTTCCAGACGGATGGTTGTGGCACAAAACCAAAGCATCTACCGGCAAGTAACGGATCGGAAAAAATATCTCCCTGGGCTGTAAGAGAGCTGTGTTCCAACTACCAATCGCCAACGTCTCCTGCAGAAGTATTTGTGCACTAGCCGACAAGTACAAACACACTACTCGCTCCTGAGCCGCTGTAGCCAGATCATGCAAAAGTAGCAAAGCATCCTTGGGAGAGCGAAATACCCGCTGTTCATGCTGAGTCCACCTTTGCCACAACTCAAGTACCGCAAGAACTCTGACTAACTGTGCCCGGCTTAGCAGACGACTAAGCATGTGTAATGTCTCCGGTTTCAAAGTTTTAATATTTGCCTGCTGTAAAATGGCAGTAAGCTCCTGTGCCAACACTTGCACCGGTTTTCCAGATGTACCATGTCCCAAAACGCACATCCATAACTCTGCCAAGCTTAACTGTCCAGCACCAAAATGCATCAATTTTTCCCTAGGCTGAGCCGCACGAGCCTGAGATTTAATGTTTCTCACCTCTGCAGACTAACAGTTAATACTTACTATATTCTTACAAACTTATAATGATATAAGTGGGCTTGATTAGATAGACTCTATCAGTACAATGATAAAGGAAGGTAGGCTATATGGCAGATAACAAAACTGTTGAGTATTTCAAACAAAATCTACCAAATGTCGGCAAACGAATTCGCGAGGCTAGACAGGCTAGGGGACTTACCCAAAGTGAATTAGCTGAGATTATTGGTATATCCGATAAAAGCGTCTCAGCACTAGAAGTTGGGCGCGTAGAACCATCGATCACGCAAATGCAGGCTATTTCTGCCGCCACCGACATGCCGATTGGCGCCTTCACCGGCGAAAAAGCTGGCATGCTTGAAGCTAGATTTTCATCTCTTATGGCTGAATTTGACGAAATTAAAAAAGCTTTTGATTACAAGAAATAATTTCTAACTGAATAATTTTTAGCCACGTGCAACTCCTCCTGAGAATAATAGCCAAGCCTTGTATAATTATTGAGTTCGCGGCTGTTTATTTGGCGTTTTAGGGGACGCGAAAATAAGGAGGTGTCGCATAGTGGTCAATTGCACACGCCTGGAAAGCGTGAGCCTTCGGGCTCCGTGGGTTCGAATCCCACCACCTCCGCATACTAAAAAAGACGTATACATACGTCTTTTTTGGTATACTGATGGTGTAACGGAGCGAAGCCTATGTTCCGACGGCAAAGGTGAGCAATTTATTGCGAACAATTGACTAGTCCAGCGAGCCCTGATGAAATCAGGTCGAGTCGGGGAATCCCACCACCAAACCCATGCCGTAGGCGAGCGTGACTAATGTCACGAGTTATACCTTACGAGTGTCCACCCTCTCCTATTTTCATTTTTGACATGTTATGATCCCATTTATGCCAGATGTAGAAATTTCTGAATTTTATCCATCGAGACCTTTAACTGAGACTGATTTAACTTGGATCATCATGCGTATTTTGGTCGAAAAACAAAAGGCCGCCCTTGATATGCTGGTTGCCGAAAAACAAGGTCAACCTGCTTTCTTCAAATTTAACTGTGACCTAGAAAACGGTGAGCAAACTATAAACTTAGATTGGGAAAGTTTAGAACAAGACAGCGAAACTCTTGCTTATCTATTAAAATACTTAAGAACAAAATCCAGCACAAAACTTTCTGACTCAGAAATAGGGAATATTACTAAAATATTGAGTCAGTCCCCACTTTTTCAAGCTTTAGGTTCCACTTCAATAATTGTCTCAAAAGAACAGTTGTCACAGCCAGGAAATAAGGTCACACCCTTTGATCATATTAGCCGTGTGGCGAACAATTATATTGAATTACCAATATATTACGAAGACATAATTGTAGCCCAAATATTACCATGGCTACATGATATCGGCAAAATGGCAGGGGTAAATTTCTTGCCGACTGACGCCGTCTATGACCTAGATCTCAGAAGCAAATTGCAAGAGGAGTATAAAAACGATGGCAAACATACCCATCCAAGTCATTCTTTAATCGGCACAGTTATTACAAAAAAACTTTTAGATTACATCAAGCAAAACAATTCAACCCAGCAACTCACTGAGGATCAGTCACATCTATTACTAAATGTCATTATGCATCATCACGACTTTATTTTTAAAGGTTCTGATAAAAATGGTTCTTTAACCAACTGGCTTAAAACGGAAATTGCTAATGTTCTACTACCAACATTACCGGAAAATAGACCTGATCTTATCGTGAGATTTTTCACCCTCCTGTTTCAGTTTAGATACGCTGACATAGCCGCTACTACTACTCATCATCGCCATTGGCCAGGAAATCTGGAATTGTTTAGAGAAGTTCCATCAATATTACAGAATATCTTACCAACTACAGTTGAAGTATCGGCTCAATTGCAAATATTAACGAGTGTCATTGATTTACTGCCTAAGGAAATTGAGCAGGATTCCGTTGAGGAGCCTCTACCCACTCGCACTGGTGTAAAACTTTAAGGCGTAGCGCCAAAACCAGCGGGAAAATAACCATAAGCCAACGCAAAATCCAACAAAAACCAGGCCATCAGCCACGCCCAAGCGATTAGTCAAGGCTCTGGTAGGCATATTTACCACCGCTAAAAACGGCACAATCCAACCAACAAACCAAATTGGTGTATACCTGACTATATCCAGTGGATAACGCGCCGTACTCACCGTCACGCCCATCAAATCTAACAAGTTGGATAAGTATGGATGCCAGATAAGCACCGTGACACTGATGGAATAAAATGCATAAATCGCTAAGATGGCCGGAATGGTCAGTGCACTAAATAAAACCACTTGCCACCACTCAACTATTATGCCGTAGTGATTAATTATCCAGGCAGTGGTCAGAACCGATCCGGCGACTCTGAACACACTTCCCCAGGCAATGCTTCTTAAAGATAAAAATGTCAGCGTATTAAAAGGTCTCAACAGATAACCATCTAATTCACCCCGATGAATAACGTGCCAAACTCCATGAAAACCTCTGGTAAATAACCAATGATGAATTCCGACAATGATGCCATAAGTGGACGCTAACAGCAAGAGATCCGCCCTGGTTAGTCCAAAAATAGCTGGAGTTTGACTGGTGACTAAATAGGCAGATAAAAAGCTAAAGGCACTCCAAAGCACACTAGCCAACACGCTCTGAATAAAATCGGCACGGTAGGTTAGGGCTATGGCCAAATATGAAATTAACAGCTGGCGCAAGACTACAAAATTGCGTTTCATTGGCTGACTCCGGTGTAAGCTATAAGACCCTTTTTGAAAACCAGCTTAGAAGTGGCGCCAAAAACAATCATCCAAAATAACTGCATGGCAAAAAAAGTTATTATTGTGCCCATTGGCAATGACTGCGTTAAGATGGCGATTGGGTAATAGACTGGAGCCGCCCAGGGTGAAAATAAGGCAATATTTTGTAATGGTTGAGGCAGTAAATTAAGTGGCAAAATAAAACCAGCCAGAATTATTTGAAAGATGCCTTCCAAATCCAGCAAGCCCTGTAAATTAGTCAGCCAAATTGCCAATAATCCCAGAATTGATTTCCAAAAGTAGGAAACCATTATGCCCATGGAGGCACTTAAAAAAGTCAGCAGCCAGACAAACGGAGAGGCAGAGATAGTCAAATTAAAACCTAAAGCTGAAACAATAATTATGGTCAGCAGTGCCCAAAAACCACCTAATAAGCGCCAAACTATTTCTTCTTGAAACTTTGCTAATAAATAGGGGTAAGGCTGAAGTAAATAGCCATACAGATTGCCTTTATAAATATCTCGGTTGGAAATATCCTCTTCCTGATGACAGATTGTGGTCGTAGCTAGTGAAGTCATTAATAGGTAGTAGGTCGTGATAGCCGGAATAGTAAGCGTGGTGTTGGTGTTAGCTGAATCACCGCCGGACAAGGCCGCCCACCAGAAAAACAGTAACACTAAAGTATTAACTAGCCCAACTGCGAACCAAACCAAAGCGCGCAGACGATAATTAAAAACCTCAATCATGCGAATTTTAAAGATATCCAAGTGGCGACTGAATCGGGGAAATTTAACTCCGATATTCTGGAAGGTTGACCTGGGAAAACTCATATTAGTCCTCTTAGTCCTCATGGAAAATCGCCCGAATCGTGTCTTCAATCGGCGTTTCCTCAATGGTCAGATCAGTCAAGTCAAAAACTTGCAAAAGTTTAGCCGCCTGTTTGGTAGCCTGATCTCGCTTAACCAACAAGGAAATATTGGGCGGATTCCAGTCCTGAATTTCACCTAATTTGGCCAGCTTGGCCCGATTTAAATCTTTGCGTATGGTGAACCGAATCACCCGATTGGGAGAATAACGGTTAATCAAGGCCTGCAGGCGTCCATCAAACATAATTTTGCCATGCGAGATAATAATCACTCGTGAACAAAGTTCCTGAACATCGCCCATATAGTGACTAGTAAGTAAAACCGTTGCTTCCTGGCTTCGGTTGTATTCACGGATAAAATCACGCAGATTGCGCTGTACCACCACATCTAGCCCAATGGTCGGTTCATCCAAATATAATATTTTGGGCCGGTGGAGCAGGGCGGCAATCAACTCCATTTTCATCCGCTGACCAAGCGACAGCTTGCGTGCTGGGATCTGCAATTGCTCACTCACACCCATTAGATCAACTAAATCATCAAACATTTGCTTATATTCTTTATCTGGCAAATCATAGATCGCTTTATTTAGCAGAAAAGTATCGGTGGCGGGCAGATCCCACATCAGTTGATTTTTTTGACCCATCACTAGAGATATTTGTTTTAAAAAGTCATAGTGACGATCAAACGGCTTATAGCCAAGTACGCTGACTGAACCGCTTGTTGGCGCCAATAAACCGGACAGCATTTTAAGCGTTGTAGTCTTGCCAGCTCCGTTTGGACCAATAAAACCAACCAGTTCACCTGAACCAATGGAGAAATTCACTTCATCAACCGCCGTATAGGTTGTCTTAAGTGGAGAAAAAATGTTGCGCACCGCCCCCTGCAAACCAGGTTGTTTGCGTGTAATAGTAAAGTCTAGCTTTAAATCACTGGCAATAATGCTTTGGCTCATAACTCAACCATATTTTTGCGTCATAGAAAGACATTCTAGCATTTGCTTTGCTGGATAAATATATTTAACTCGCCATAGATTGGATTTTTCAACCCAGTCGCGATGATCTGCTAAACTCAATCTATTATGACCGAAGTCCAAAATCTCAACCAAGCTATAAATTATCAAAATGGAGCAGTGGTTAGTAAGGAAATTGTTAAACAATCCGGTGGCACGGTGACGTTGTTTGCCTTTGATCAGGATCAAGGTTTGAGTGAGCACACCGCGCCTTTTTCTGCCCTGGCGATAATCATTGATGGCACAGCGGAAATTACGGTTGCTGGCGACAAACATTTGGTCAAGACTGGCGAGATGCTGATGATGCCGGCTGGCAAGCCCCACGCTTTAAAGGCTAATCAAGCTTTTAAGATGATGCTTGTGATGATTAAGGAGAGTTAATTAATTACTGTCAGCTTGAACAGAGGTGTCATTATTTACTGGAATTTTAATCTCTGTTTTAACAAATTTGTTATCTTTAATCCTGACTAAAACCAATTTTCCATCAAACATCAACACACCTAAATAAACGGTCATTTTGTCTTTGAGTTGCTCATGTACAGTGACCAACTGATACAAATCTTGAGCAGATAAGTTTAGACCGGGTGGCTTAATTTTATATGTTTGTTTGATTTCGTCACCAAGTTGAGCGGCGATAGTGTCCTGAGTTTCTTCGGCTGGCAAGCCTGGATGAGTGTGACAAAGTACAAAAGCATTTAGAACATCATCTGCAGCAACTTCATTGATTGCCATTTGAGCTAAAGTCGGATCAAATTCAACCACTCTTGATTTAAGTAAGTCGGCCTCATCTGCTTTATATAAATTACGTAATTCATTTAGATTTAATTCACCACCACTTAGAACAGATAGAATCGAAAATGGAAATTCTTTAGCTTCATCTGATGAATTAATTTTTTGTAATAATAAATTTAGATTTTGGGCGATCTCAAATGGAAAAGAAGTATTAAGATCGTCATCATCTAGTTTCGCCTCAGGGATTGGCCAATTTGATATCTGATCAGGAAAAGAGTCATATAGCATTGCTAGTAATTCCATCAGACTAGTGCTATTAAATAGAAAATCTATTAGCCTTTTCCCACCGATTATTACTGGGAGTTGTGGATTCAACCGAATTATTTGCTTCTTCTGCATCAACTAGGCTCATAATTCGACTGTATCACTTTTCCCATTGACTGGCATCTTAATTTTAAATTAGGTATGATGAAACACATGGACTACAACGCACTTGCCTCACCAACCAATCTGGAAGTTACCATTAAAGCTCTGACTAAAAAGCAATATCAGGTACATAAAGTTCCTAATGGTGCCGGTGCTCTTGCCAAAATAAAAGAGATAGTTCCAACTGATGCTTCAGTGATTAGCGGCACTTCATACTCCTTAAAACAAATCGGATTTACGGATCTTTTAAAGTCAGGTCAACATGAATGGAGAAACCTGCAAGCTGAAATTTTGGCAGAGAAAGATATCGAAAAACAAAGAAATCTGCGTCGGCAGGCTAGTTTGGCAGATTACTATTTAGGCAGTGTGCACGCGCTTATCACGAATGGTGAATTTATTGTCGCTTCCAACACCGGTAATCAACTGCCTAGCTTGGTCTACAATGCCAAAAACTTAATTTTAGTTGTCAGCACCAAAAAGATTGTTGCAACCATGGATGCCGGTTTTGATCGCTTAGAAAAACACGTAGTCCCGTTGGAAAACACACGTAGTCAATCAGCTTATGGTTCTGATACTTCACTCAATAAAATCGTAATATTTAAAAATGAGAATCCTTACTCTGGTAGAAAAGTTCATATTATATTGGTTGAAGAAGACTTGGGATTCTAGTTAAGATATTTAAAATAGATTTGATTAGTTTTTTGTGACTAGTTTTGGCTTAGACTGACTTATAATATCTTTACGTTTGATATTTAAACATCCTGATATGGGTATTTAAGAAATCAACTCGCATATATTTGGAGGGATCGCATAGTGGTCTAGTGCAGCGGTTTACTAAACCGCCGTATCGCAAGATACCGTGGGTCCGAATCCCACTCCCTCCGCCAAGCTCATGCCGTAGGCGAGCGTGGCTAATGTCACGAGTCATGCCTGACGAGTGACCACTCCCTCCGCACCCTATTAATCTACCTCGCACAATCCCTCAATTGCCGCCTGCGCTTTCGGAGTTATGAGGTTTGATCTATACACATAACCTAAGGGTTTCCCCTGTGAGAATCGGTTAAAGGGCCAGATTGTTTCTGAGTATAATTTTTCATTTTCATCTAATACAGCTTTTGGCAAACTCAAAGTGTAGTCTTGCGTGGTTATAACCAAGGTATTTGGTTTAAGTAAGGTGCAAACATCTACATCATCAATAGATACTTCTCCATATGTGTTTAAATCAACCGCATTATGCTGAGCCTGCAACACTTTAGGATCAAGCTGAGTATAAAAGGCATAGAAAATATAGGATTCCAGGAGTTCATTAGTGACAACAATTGATTCATCTTCCTCGGTATCTATTTCCTTAATTAATTCAACAATTGTGTGGGCATCACCTTGCCAATCAAAGTAGGAATCTTCAGGAAAGTAACGGTACAAATCTACAAAGTATAGACCAGCATTTAATGACAATCCGACAACAACCAACATTGGTAGAAGATAATTAGGCAACTTTTTATGAAGTCGTAATTTTACGCTGTCAGCCATTAGGAAAAACTTTTCCATGCCCATTGAGATAAAATAAATTATTGCTGGCAGCATAATTAAGGTTCGTCCGGAGTGGGGTACATCATCGCTTAAAGCTGAAGGAATTGGTGCCAAAATCAGCCATAACAAAAAAAACAAATTTCGCTTGGATTTTTTACATTGGCGGAAAATAATCCCCAAACTAAAAACGGTAAAGTAATAAGTAAAAGATTGCCATGCCGACTAAATCCGTGGCGGGCACTTAAATTGTGATCAAAGTATAAAAAGAGCGGATCAAAGTGCGAAATGTAATTTTTTGTGACTTCATAAGTGGCGGTTATGGCCTTGTTGCTGTAAAACCTTAAGCCTTTCATTCCCAGGGCAGTTGAACGATAAATAGACTCATTAGTTTGATCCTGGATTTGCGGTTTATTCAAAATAAAGACAGATTGGGCGCGTGACCCCACCTCAGTAAATAAAGTCGCAGCTAAAATTAATAAACAACTAAGCCAGATGACAACGAATTGCCAAAGCCGATATAGGTTCTTCCTATATTTTTGGATAATGGGCAATTCAAAAATTATTAAGTGCAGTAAAAGTAATATGGGTACAAACAGGCGAGCTGAATTGTAGGTATACATGGATAAAATTAGGGAGGCTACGCCAAACCATCTAAGCGCTGCCTGTTTTTGAATAAATAAAGCGTATCCCATCATTAAAAAAGCAAATGAAACAATCGGGTCCATGGCTGACCGGCTGTAATGAATATGCCAAGGAGAGGTAGCTAATAGTAACAAACCAATTAGCGGCATTAATTTGGAATATTTTTGGTTGAAAATAGCTCCAACTTATTTTGGATCGTCCACCAGCTTATCAAGCTAATCACTCCCAATAGGGCAACTGGAATACGCAATGAATTTGTTGTTAAACCATTAAAATAAATCAGAGGTATTTGCAGATAGCTTAGTAGAGCCGGTTTGAAATCACCAAATGACCTAAGAAAAATTGGCCAGCTAACACCCCATTCGTCATTTCCGGTTAAAAGCAAACTATAAGAGTTATAACCATAAGCTGCTTCATCCCAATTTAAGCCGCTGGGTATCAACTCAAGCTGCCAAAATCTAAATATCAAGGTTAGTAATAAGACAAATATCAGCACAAAATAAGTAGCATATCGAGAAAATTCATTCCAATTTAGAAAATTCATATTTAATAAGTGTATCAATCTTTATGAGTAATGGCTTTAGCTGAGTTTAGGTGAGAAGAAATTTTGGTGAATATAGTTATTTCAGCTTCTAATCTGCCTGACAACCTTGTTGTATAAACCTAAAGCAAAAACGGCGGCGGCCGCTCCTAAAAACATTTCGGTCGTTTCTTCCCATTGGCCGATCTCATAATATTCCCAACCAATGGTCAGGCGATAAGATGTGTAATATAAAGTCGGCAAAAATAAAGGAATGGAATACCAGTCGGGCATGATGAATTCCAGCCAGATTTTAAATTTATCAGCTAATAATTTATAGCGTTTAATCACCAGCTTAATGAGCGGTGATATGAATCCATATAAAGACACAATGAAGTAACCATAATAAACATAGGGCAAAATAGCCTCGTTATTGTGAATCGTAATTTCATCTTGAGTATTACTATCAGCAATAAATTGTGGAGTCTGGAAGTTGAATATTCTTTGACCCCAGGATATTTCTTCCATCGCAATTACGCATAATGCCAAACCCACCAAGACGCAAAAAGGCAGTAGAACATTTCTCCAGTTATAGTTTTTTGTTTGCCAAAGATGACGAGCAATTCTTAACATGATTACACCGCCAATAAAAAATCCAATGGCGGTAAAATATTCAAACAATCCGTCCTCTGCCCTCAAAGTATGAAACCAAGTGGCCAAATAAACTCGTTTAAGATAAGCAACCAAGGTAAACACAATTAAACTAGAACCAAATAACCAACGCTGCCAATTAGCCAAAAGCCGGCGCCAATCAGCTAAAAATAAGCAAAAAAGAGCTAAAAACATTCCGGCTAAATGCAGCTGAACCGGATGAAGATGAAATGTGCTGAAACTAAAATTATCAAATAAAACGTCATTGGCAAAATCTAAAAATAAGGAACTCATGGCGAGCGCTGGCGAAAAATAGAGCAGTGTGCTGGTCGCTGCTTGTTTTATTAAATTAGGCGGTTCAATAAACTTAACCATCGCTAGAAATAATAGATACAAAATCGTGACTGGCAGGAGACTAATTCCCAAACGAGCTGCTACGGCGCCAGGGTAAAATATGGCTTCCAAGAGATAAAGTCCAAAAATAGCTAATCCGCCGCCAACCAAAGAACCATAAAGAATATTAATAAGTCGGGGATGGGCGGAATTCTTGATTGGTAATTGCATAGCCAAAGTATAACTTATTTTAGCTTAAACTTACGTATACTATGGAAGTTATGCCTTCTTTTATGAATTCAGGCTCTGGCACATCATCTACAGCTCCTTTGACCGTCTACCGCTATGAGCGCAAATATTTGAGTGACGTTTACGATCCCGACCAGTTGGAACAGCGTCTTTTAATGCACCCGGATATTTTCCGGCCGGCTTTTGTACCGCGTCAAATTTGGACTCTGTACTTTGATACGCCAGAATATGAGTATTATCAGCAAAATCTTTTAGGCCAACCGCAACGGGTCAAGGCGCGTGTCAGATGGTATTCAGACAAAGACAATAAGTTGGATAAGCTTCAAATTGAGTTAAAACGTCGCGATGGCGAGGTCATGCTCAAACTTACTTATCCGTTTCAAACCACTATAAAAGATCTTTCCTTAGCTGAGCTAACTGACTTGGTCCGACAACAGCTTGAGACTCATTTAGAAGAGAGTGGAATTTTGCAACCCGCCCTATTAAATCACTACCAACGCCGCTATTTCACCTCGGCGCAAAATGATTTAAGGATAACCATTGATAGTGATCTGCACTTTTCCACTATTACCGATTGGGAAAATAATCTGACCACCCGACAACTCCCGATTACCATATTGGAAGCCAAATATCCCATCTCAGACGATACAAAACTACCAAGCTTGGCTCAGGGACTGCCCTTAAGGGTCAGCAAGTCATCAAAATTCGTGATGGGGATGCAACAGTGTCATCCCAACGACGTATACTACCATTAGCATGCAGCTTTATCGTGTTAGTCCAATTTCTCAAAATAGTCGGCTGTTTGGGCTGGTTTTTGGAGTTTTATTACTCGTGGTTTTAGCGTTTTGGCAGTCCAATTTTTTGCTTAGAAATTTACTGTCTGAGCCGGTGGCGATCTCACCGCGCGGTCAATTTTTTAAGGAGCCAATTTCCGTTAGTTTGAGCTCACCGATTAATGGTGATATTCGCTACACTCTTGATGGGTCGTCACCTGGATCGGATTCACTAATTTATAGAGAGCCAGTTGAGATTAATAAAACTGTGGTGTTGCAAACTACGATTACCGATCAAAATGGGCAAGTACTGACCAAACCCCAGCGTCAGGATTTCTTTATCGGTACTGAACACACTCTACCGATTATTTCGATTAATTTGCCGCCGGCTTCACTCTGGGATCCAGAGATTGGTATTTACATCGAAGGCAACAACAACAATCATCGTCAAAGTGGCGATAAGTGGGAACGGCCGGCCATGATGCGTTGGTATGAACCAGATCAGAAGATTGGTTTTGAGCATACCATTGGCCTGAGATTACATGGAAATGCCATGCGTGGCATGGCTCAGAAATCATTTCGCATTTACATTCAGGATGAAAATGGCCGAGAAGAAAAACTTACTTATCCAATTTTTGGCGAGGAGGGCAACCGACAACATTCTTCATTAATTTTAAGAAATGGTGGCGGTGATGCCCAAAACGCCTTTATGCGTGATCGCTTGGCGGCGGAGTTAGTTGAACAAAGTGATTCTACGTTGGACGCCCAAGCAGCCAGGCCAGTCGTCCTGTATCTGAATGGTGAGTACTGGGGACTTTATTATGTCCGCGAGCGCTTTGACGAAACTTACTTTGAGGAAAAATATCGAGTAGATCCGGAAGCCTTGGCGGTAGTTGATATACCTTTAGACAATGGCGTGAACCGTGGTCGGGCTGTTGGCGACACCAAGCAAATGGAAGGGGAGGCGGCACTTTATAACCGTCTTTTATCTGATATCAGAGCTTGTACCCATTGTGCAAGTTACAGTCATGTTAATAGCCTGAGTGATATCAATAATTTGCTAGACTATCTGCTTTTTGAATTCTTTTTTGCCAACATTGACTGGCCTTATAACAACACCAAGGCTTGGCGTTACCGGACAGAAATTGCCGCGCCCGTTGAATCCCAAATGGTGCCGGAATTAGATGGCCGCTGGCGCTGGCTATTGTTTGATCTAGACGTATCAATGGGTGGCAGTAACGACTCAACCGAAAGAATGATCAAGTCAGCCAATGGCAATCCTTTTACTAATTTTGAGGATCATGAATTTCCATTCCGCAACTTGTTTTTTAACCGGCCATTCCAAAAACAGTGGACTGAGCGACTGGCCGAGCTAACTCAAACTACTTTGAGCGGCGATAATATGACGGCTACGGTTGACCGCTTGGCTGAAGAAATTAGACCAGAAATGCCGCGTCAAGTGGAACGCTGGGGCGGAGTAAAGGCCAGTGAGTCGGCGGATCTTGCCAGCCAGGCTGGAATGGATCAAGAATCGGCGGCCGGCCAGAACGGTCAATCGGAATTAGTAGATCAAGAAGCGCTCAGCCATCTGGGTAGCTACTCTGCGCCGGTGCCAAGCGTGGCTTCGGTGGAAGAGTGGGAGAGGCGAGTAGAACTGTTAAAGGACTACCTCAGGGCCAGGCCGGCCGCCTTCACACAGCACTCGCAAGATTTCTTCACTCAAGCTAATACCGTTACTCAATAATTAAGATAACCAATGCTATACTTATTTGGTTATGCAGCTAGATTTACTTCGCGAATATTTTTCAGTTAGCGGAACTTTTGACCCAGGTCAAACTTTTATCTATTCTTTGATTTTAATTGCTTTATCCAGCCTGGTCGCCATCACCTATTATTATTTGGGCAATTCCTTATCCAACCGTAGCCGGTTAGCTGTCATCTTGCCGCTGATGTCCTTGACTACCATGTTGATTATTTCGATTATTCAATCTTCTTTGGCTTTGTCACTAGGCCTCGTTGGTGCTTTGTCGATCGTGCGTTTCCGTTCCGCCATCAAGGATCCGGAAGAACTGGCTTATATTTTCCTGACAATTGCTTTGGGCCTAGGTTTTGGTGCCAATCAACCAATAATTACGCTGATCTTTTTTGGGGTAATTATGACGGTAATTTTAGGACAAGCCCTGCTGAGACGACAACTGAGCCGCTTATTTACTGACAAGGACTCACTTCACCTGGAGATTGTCTTTGCGCAGCCACAACCACTTCCAGAAGTCCTTAAGGTGTTAGAAAGTCACTGCCATCAAATTAAACTTATTCGTCTATCTCAGGAAAAGGAACAAGTTATGATGTTTCTGGTTAAACCCAAGTCAAATACCGATTTAGAAAAATTGCGTCAAACATTGACCAAAATGGATAAAACCGTAAGACTGACACTGCTTCAATATCAACCTCTGGTGTAATTATGGACGCACCCTTTATTGGCAAATCTCCCAAAAAACCTCTTCCCAAATGGTTTCCCTTGGCCATCAAACTTTCTTATCTGGGTGTTATTGCTTTAGCTTTGGTTGACATTATTGTTTATAACGGTGTAGTTCAAAATCACTTGAAATTTTCTCCTTTGATGCTGGGCGCAGTGGCGGCGGTGATTCATCTACTTATTCGTTTAACGCATCATTATCACTTACCTAAAAGTTTTGCCAAAGTGAGCTTGTCCTTTGTGGCACCGGTCTTAGGCATCCTACCGGCCTTGCTATTTTGCCTGGAAGAATATGGCCCCATGTTCCCAAACTACTTTTTTGTGAATTTTAGATTTCATTACGCCGGACTTTTTCCCTTAACTTTAATCATCATCATGTTTGGCTTAAGCCATGCGCCTGCGAACTGGCTAAAAAAACGCCTAAAAATGTTTTATTTCTACGGCTTACTCGGACTCTTGCTCTGGGCAGGTTACCTTCATCTGCAGAATCCTCAATTATTTAAAACTATCAGAGCTGAAGATGGATTAATTGAAAACTTAACCGCTCTTGGTTATTTTGCCAGTGCTGGCTTGTCTGTTTGGCTCAGCCGTTACGCGGAAAAATGGGGTACTAAAAAGTGGGAAAAGTACTTGTTTCAATATTTGTTTTTATTGGCCGGAATAGCTTTTTTTGTTGTGGGAGGTGAAGAAATTTCCTGGGGACAACGGATTTTTGAGTTTCAAACTCCCGCCATTATCGCAGAACAAAATCGGCAAAGTGAAATTAATTTACATAATTCGGAAATCGTCTGGCCGTATGTTTACACTGGCTATTTGCTGATTGGACTATATGGCATGCTGGCCTGGATTCCCAAGTGGTTGGCGACTGAATTACTGCCCAAAAAGGGCATCATTGCCAACCGAGTAAAATTATTTATTCCAAGTGGGTATCTGTTTATAAATTTTGCCATGATCGTGCTTTATGTCTGGTTGAGACGCAATCATGGTCCCTGGAAATATGTCGCCTGGGAAGAACTGGCGGAACTTTATTTAGTTGGTGGGATAATGATTCACCTGGTTCAACAGGTGCGTTTAGCTGAAGCCGATTGCAGGCAGACTTTAAATACTTTGAGACGTAATGTGTTCGGGCGATTTAAATAGACAGCCTGACTAATCTTGTTTAAATTTGTTGAAGTTGTTTCTTAACTCTTTTTTAATAAGACTTATGCTATTTTTGCTATAGAAGGATCATCCTTGCGGTTAGTTTCCTCAAGAAGGATCATCCTAGGATGATCCTTCCAGGCAAGAGAAGGGGCAAGGATGATCCTTCACCCTGCATTTTTTACGTTATACTAGCCTTAAACCGAACATGTCCCAAATACAAGAAATAAAAGAACGAGTTGATCTAGTTGAGATTGTCGGCGAGCGGGTGAAACTGCAACGCAGTGGCAAAAATTATCGTGGTCTCTGTCCATTTCACAGTGAAAAGTCGCCGTCATTTTTTGTCTCGCCAGATTTGCAGACCTTTAAATGTTTTGGCTGCGGCAAGCAGGGCGACGTTTTCACCTTTTTGGAAGAATATGAGCGACTGACTTTCCGTGAGGGCTTGGAGTTACTGGCTAAGAAAGTCGGTATCGAACTAATTAATGATACCTTTGATCCGCAGGAGCAAATGCGTCAGCGGGTCCTGGCTGCTCTAGATGCGGCTCAGAAGTATTTTGCCTATCTGCTAAATGAACATAAAGTGGGCGAGGCCGGCCGCGCTTATCTTAAAAACCGCCAAACTACCGCCTCCACCATTAAGAATTTTGGCCTGGGATTTGCCGCCGACGGCTGGGATCACCTCACCACTTATCTCACCAAAAAGAAAAAGTTCACCACAGAGGAATTAATCGCGGCCGGCCTGGTCATTGAGGGCAAAAACAACCGAGTTTATGACCGCTTTCGTAACCGCGTGATGTTCCCGTTGCATGACCATCGGGGTAGGGTGGTGGGCTTTAGCGGACGGACGCTGGCCGCCGACGTCAAGGAAGCCAAGTACATTAATTCGCCGGAAACCATGGTATATCACAAACGCAACTTGCTGTTTGGCTACACGCAAAACCTAAACGCCATTCGGGAAAAGGAAGCCGCTATTGTCGTTGAGGGAGAGTTTGATGTGCTCAGTTCCATGCAAGCGCATGTCAAAAACGTGGTGGCCGTTAAAGGCTCAGCTTTGGCGACTGAACAAATCCGCTTGTTAAGCCGAGTGGCTAAAACTATTTATCTGTCGCTGGACGCTGACTCAGCCGGTATCGAAGCCACCAAACGGGCGATTGAGGCCGTCCAAGGCTTTGAGATTGCCTTGCGGGTCATCCCCGTGGCCGGCGGCAAGGACCCAGACGACCTAGCCCGGCAAAACCCCGCCCAGTGGCGCGAACTGGTCAAGCAACACCAGGCCGCCTTTGATTACCTCCTGGTACAGGTCAGCAAACAGCATGATCTAAAATCTGCCGCCGGCCAGCGCGCGGTGTCGGATGAATTGTTGGGGTTGGTTTTAAAAGTGGAGCATCCGGTGGAGCGCAATTTCTACTTGCAAAAATTGGGTGAGACCCTAAGCACGCCAGTCCACGTGTTGGAAGATCAGCTAAATCGCCTGCAGCGTAAACAGGAAATTTCTACTGGTAAGCGTGCCCGCTACGCTAGCCATGGCCAGTCAGCCCAAGCTGGAAATCAGTCAGCCAAGTCGCTAAATGACTCGCCAAATACAAACAACAACTCAGATCAAGAAGAAACCGCCACTCCCACCGACAAACTTGAAGAAACCATCTGGCAATTAGCCTGGCAGCATCCAGATCCCAATCAAACCGTCCAGGAACTAACCAAGCTAAATTTCACCGATCCGCTACTCACTAAACTACAAAATGAACTTCAAAAATTCCTAAAAAATCACAAACAATTTGCCATGTCTGATTTTGCCAAGTCAATTCCAGGCGAACTAACCGACATCGTCACCAGACTTTATGTCATCAATAAAGATTTTCCAGAAGATCAAATCGCCAAAATTTGGCAGGACACGTTGGGGCAGATTCAAATACGCCAGTATCGCCAGCGCCTTCAGGAGATTAGTCAAAAACTAAAGGAGTTCGATCAGCTGGAAACACTAAGTCAGGAGCAGGAAACACAACAGCAGACTCTCTTCGCTGAGCACATGAAACTGACCAAATCATTGCAAAACCAGATTGACCAAGTATAATTATACTTCTGAATTTGAAATGAACACAAAAGCTCTTCACTACGCGAAAGGATCAGCCTAATGCCCTCACTCACAACCGCTGATAAGCTGGTTCAGCAATTATTAGAAAAAGCCCGTAAACAGGGCTTTATTGCCCAGGAAGATGTGCTGGCTGTTTTTACTGAGCCTGAAAATAGTTTGGATAAACTTGACGATTTTTACCACACCCTGGACCAAGAAAGTATCGACGTTTTTGAAAGTGTTTCCACTAGTGGCAAAGCTGATGAAGACAAAGAGCTCACCGACATGGAGCAGGAACTGGAAGTGCTCGCCTCTTTGGAGAGCAGCAATATTTCTGACCCGGTCCGAATGTATCTTAAAGAAATTGGTCGGATTCCTCTACTTAACCGGACGGAAGAAATTGACCTGGCTCAGCGCAATGAAGCCGCTGATGCCAAGGCTAAACAACATCTGATTGACGCTAACTTGCGCTTGGTTGTGTCCATTGCTAAAAAGTATATTGGCCGCGGCATGACTTTCCTGGATCTGATTCAGGAGGGCAATAAAGGTTTAATCCGCGCGGTTGAAAAATACAATTGGCGCAAAGGCTTCAAGTTCAGTACCTACGCTACCTGGTGGATTCGTCAGGCGATTACCCGCGCTATTGCTGACCAAGCCCGTACGATTCGTATTCCGGTACACATGGTTGAAACCATTAATAAGCTGATGCGGATTTCGCGTCAGCTGATGCAGGAACTTGGCCGCGAGCCATTACCGGAAGAGATTGCCTCAGCCATGGAGATCGAGCCTGATCGCGTCCGTGAAATCCTCAAGATCTCCCAAAAGACCACTTCATTGGAAACCCCAATCGGTGAAGATGGCGACAGTTATCTAGGTGACTTTATAGCTGATGAAACTCAGCTCTCGCCTTATGACTCAACGGCCAATCGCATGCTCAAAGAAGACATTGAACGCGTTTTGCAAACCCTGACCGACCGCGAAGCCAAGGTGGTGCGGATGAGGTTTGGCTTAAACAGCTCCCGCCCGATGACCTTAGAAGAAGTTGGCAAAAAGTTTGGCGTCACTCGTGAACGAATTCGTCAAATTGAGGCCAAGGCCTTGCGCAAACTCCGCCACCCCAGCATGCGCAAACGCCTGCAAGACTTTTTAGAGTAAGACGAAATATTTCGATCTAGCATAAGTCTTTTCCTATCTATTTAAATTAGCCCAACTATTACGATTTAGTGTGGTTAAATACCCTTCATGTCTTTAGCCGCCCAGACCAATTCGGAAACACTAAGTGATCAGACCACTACGCTGGTGCTGACTGATTTTTCAGCTGCCAGCAAAGCCAAGTTTTACGAGTTTTTCCGCAATCACACGATTGTCATTCCACCAGAAGATTTAGATTTATTTGACACTTCCGGTGAATTTTCGATTGCCTGGGTTAATTACGATATTGAAACCAAAAACGGCCGTATTTTTATTAAAGATCCACAACTTTTCATCAACCAGGCAGTTTTTCAACTTGATGGTAAAGACAATACTGATCTCATCTGCATCACGCAGGAGCATGAAATTGCTGAAGCCTGGAGCGACATCAGTCAATATGGTCTGAGGTCCCGCCGCCACAAAGACCGGTCAGCCCGTGACTTTGGCCACAGTCAGGCCTTGTTGGCCGAGTTTCGCTTGGCCCATGAGTTAGGAGTCGCCCGCACTTATCTGGATTTAATTGCCCGCTGGACCTTGCGCCAAGACGACCCCCAAGAGGCCGAGATTTTTTGGCTAGAAAACGAGCAGGCTTTTAAGGCAACCGCAGGCGATAATGGAGAAGAATTTTTCTCTGATTAATTATTGCGAGCTTGCCTGGCTTTTGCCTCTATAGGATTTACTAAATTATTTACAAAATTTTCTAGAGGCTCATAGCTACCTTCAAGTCTTAATATTTCCACCGCATCTTTCAACCTATCAAGTTGTTTAGGCGAAAATTTGTCAGGCTTAATTTGTTTAATTACTTCATCTAATCGTAAAATTAATTCTTGTTTTTCATCGTTAGATCCACGATATTTTGATTTATCGAGATGGATTACTTCGGATCTAGATTTAATTTTATCGAGTATTGGTCTAATTTCATGAGCCAATCTCAGTGGGCTCTCAATATGTATGTCAAATACTTCTGCCTCTTTAACTTCTTCATCCCAGGCATCAATAAGAGGCTCAAGATCCTTTAAAACCAATCCGCGTTTTCTCCAAAGTTCTGCAATGGCTTGTTGAAATTCCTTTTTACTTTTAAACGCCTTCTTAATTTCTTCTTTATTATCAGATATTTTTTTACAATTTGCCGAACCGAAAGTCTGTGAACCTCTTGCCTACTAGGAAGAGCAAGATTGCCCCTTACATCAATCATGGGCCTTGTTAAGGCATGATCTCTTTGTGTTTCTGGGCTATCGAAACCTTTGGTTTCTATGTCATCCACATCAATAGGGGATTGGTGTTCAGCTTTTGCATTCTTCATAATTTCAGTATATACGACAAAAAATACTTTTACCCAACTTTTACACTCTGGTTGCAAAATTTTTGCATGAGACCACGTCCCACGGAAGAGGAAACTAGATTTCAGGAGCTGATTCTGCCAATTATGGAGCAGTTAGAGCAGATGTTTCCGTTGTTAAATAGAACCATTCTGGCTAAGTACCAAAACCGTGAAATTCCTCACGTTAGGTTTTCCAAGCGGCAGCTGCTTAACCCTTTACTTATTCAGATATTTGAAAATGCCAAGGATATTCAGGATCCGCGAACTTATTCCGCCCATGGCGCTCAGCATCGAGTGTATGAAGATGTGCTTGGCGACCTGATTCGTGAACTAAGGCAAAATCCTCTCAATATAACAGCCGAGTTTTCGGATGTCGTGCGTGAAAGCCGCCAACTGCCATCCAGACGTCTGGCAATTACTACTCAGCAGCCTCTAAATACTCACCAAAAACAAGCCATTTGGCCGGTCTTTGGCCAAGAGTTAGCTCAGCTGGATAGGAAACATCGGGAACGAACCTTACGTCAGGTTGCCCGGGATTATGGGGCGGGATTTGCCATCTTAGCCGGTTTTTATGCTGGATTGACCAAAGATGACACCATTCAGGTCTTGCAAAAGGGTAATCTCCAGGACACCATCTTGCCAACCAGAAATCGCTACGTCCGAATTGGCAATAATCGTGTCAATGATCATAGTTTTTTTGAGTATTTGTACCAAGAACTATTGTCAGCTGAGGGGCGCCTAACTGTTGTGCCAGAAAAACAAGAGCACATTCACGAATTAATCGCCCAGCACCCGGTTTGGGGCAGTTCTAAACAAATGTTAGCCTTGCGCTCCGCCTACTTTGCCATGCAGTATCATCCTCTGGCTATTCTAAATAGCGCCAATGACCAAGTTGAATTCATGGCTCAGCGGCAGGGCATTGATCTGAGCAATCCCAACCTGGCCAAATACCTAAACCAGCATACCGGCGGCTATTGGGTGAGCATGGTCATTACGGCATATCGGGAATATTTGCCGATGCAGTCAGGTGATCTGACCTCCAATAGTGCTGAAGGCTTGCGCCGCCTGCTAGCGGGGCTAGAGGATGGGGGAAGATAATTGTGCGCCGCCTGCTGGCGGAGTTGGAGGTCAGTAATTTTTTAGAGAAGAAGTGGAGAAAGATAATTGATAGACAAAATTAATTCAAACTTTGAAGAAACAAATCCCCATTTGGAAACCTGACTAAATTGGGTATAATTAGGCCTGTTCATTAACAACCGATCCCCTGTAGCTCAATGGTAGAGCAGGAAGCTGTTAACTTCAAGGTTCGAGGTTCGAATCCTCGCGGGGGAGCCATCGTTGACCATCAGCACAATTTAAGATTGTGTCGAATGGTTTAACGGCTTCATATCGCAATTTTTTACCCTCTAATGTTAGGTTCGAAAGTACCAGTTTGATAATTTGGCGTCTTTGCTCGATTTTCGAACTTTCGAATAATTCTTTCGCTCTTTTGGAAAGCTCAAGAATGTATTTAGCCGAGACAAAGAACTGATCGTCAGCTTCTTGTAACATTCTGAGTCGTGCGTCTATATCAGCCAGCTCATCACGGAACTGACTGTCATATTTGTCATAGTCGTCCTCAGTAATTCGCCATATTATTGTTGTGCATGTACGGTCTGACTCTACTTACTCATTTCTTAGCTGATTCTTATTATTCTTTCTCTTTAATAACCTATGCTGAATTTAGAAGACACTTATGAGGCGGAGGTTTGTATGACCAAATATGTAGATGGATTTGTTTTAGTAGTTCCCAATGACAAAGCTGAAGCATATAAGAAAATGGCAGAAGACGGCCGTGATACGTGGCTGAAAAATGGTGCGCTTGAATACTATGAATGCCGTGGTGATGATCTGATCCCTCAGGAAATGGGTGGCGAAAAAGCTCGGGCATTCCCTGAAATGGCTGGCGCCACACTTGATGAAACAGTTTGGTTTTCTTTTATTGTCTTTAAATCAAAAGCTCATCGAGACGAGGTTAATGCAAAAGTCATGGCAGAAATGAATAATCAGGCAGATAAATATAAAGACATGGCAATGCCTTTTGACATGAAACGGATGGCTTACGGTGGCTTTCAAGTTGAAGTTGAAGGGGAGAACAGAGCGTAAAAATTCAACTAGGCGATTTACCTACTACTACTTCTTCTACTTCTTCTGCCTCTTCAATACCAACAGCACCAACATAGCAGTGGTTGCATTAAGTAGTGACATCGCCCACAAGCTACTATTGGCGCCATCCACAGCCAGCAATAAAGCACCGGTGGCATACAGCAGTAGAAACTCCTTGACCAGCACGGCGGGCTTTTTGCCCTTTAGCTGAATTATCCAGGCTAATACTATCAGGGCAAGTCCGACAAGTGTCATTATCTTTTTCCCTTTCCTTCTTGATAAATGCTCCACACCGACCACAAAGCCGACAGCGAAGCCACAAAGAATAACAAGTTCAGTAGCTCAGCTGAGACACCTAACTGGAACCTACGGGCCGCGTCAAAAGCGACATATAAGCCAAAAGTAAGAGCCAGCGTGCAGCCGTAGGGGCGTTTATGTTTGTAGGCAATCAGCAGAGCCAAAATTACAATTATGCATTCGAGCAAAATGGATAAAATCTCTAACATATAATTCATACTACTATTGTTGCGAGAGAGAAATCAACTAGATATGATCACGGGTGAGAAAATTATTTAAGAAATATGTTATAAGCCACTCCCTAACCGACCATGGCAATAAGTATGAGAGAATAAATGATATGAAATCAACTTTTTTTGAAACCATAAATAACAAACAGGTTTTCTGCATTCTGACTGAGCCAGAACCTAGCCAAAAGAAAATGGTGATCATGAGCCATGGTTTTCGTGGAAGTTCCATTGGACCGGCTAGATCTTTTGTTGTTTTTGAGAAATTACTCCTCAAGGAAGGGTTCTCGGTTTTACGATTTGACCAGCCTTGCGGCGGCAACTCCGAAGGCAATTATATTGATTCTTCTTTTAATGAGTGGCTAGAAACGACTTCATATCTGGCTGAGAAGTATCTAGACCTGGGTTATCAGGTGGCTCTGCTTGGTCAGAGCATGGGAGCTACAACTACAATGGTGGTGGCTGGGAAAGATCATCTAAAAAATCGAGTTCCGTGCGTCATTCTGTGGGTGCCCGATGCCAAGAGTAATACAAGCGTGAATCCTGAACAGACATACGAAGAGGGCGGGCAAATATATAAGGGTAAGTTTTGGACTGAAGCGAGCGCCGCTGATTTCTTGGGCGCGATGGAAAAATATAATGGCGGTATTCATTTAGTTTATGGAGAAAATGATAGATATATTTCAAAAGAGCTAAGAGAGAAAACAATTGAGCAAGTCAAAGCAAAAGGGCAGCCTTACATGATTTTACCCGGACAAGATCATAGCCCTTGGGAATTTGACGTTGCTCAACAAGTGTACAAAGAAGAAATCCAGTTTTTAGCTCAATACGTAAAATAGGACGTTGGTCTTGATAGATACTCCCCCTTATCAATTAACGATCTTATGTATGCCAGAATTTGTTTGATATAATAACAAAAAGGAATAATGCCTGGATTAATAATTACATTCATTGTCGCAATAGCTTCTAGTATTATTATCACTAGTGGACTAGATAATACTTCACCTCAAGCACAGCCTTCACCAAGCCCTGCTGTTGAAAAAGTAATCAATCGTAATTTTAAATCCACGCCAAAACCCTCAGCTAAGTCTACACCCCAGGCGCCAGCTCCCAAAGCAAATACCTCATCCCAAATAACTTGTACTGGACCTGACGGAAAACAATTTCAGACTACACAAAAAGTGTGTGATGAATTTAATGCAGCTTGGGAGAAAAAACCAGTAGCAACTTTCACTCCAACTAAAAAACCAGACGACGCATATTACAACTTCACTGCACCAAAGTACGAAACAGTTGATTGTGAGCTGAGTTATGGTACTTATAAGCTTTCTCCACAAAACTGTGAGTCAAGTAAAAAAAGAGACCTAGAGAGTCAACAATTCTTTGCAGAACTTTACGAAGCAAATGAATTAAACATACAAGAGCAAATAGATTACACTTACGAAAATTCAAAATGTATACAAGACGCAAGAGATGATTATAGACAAGAAAGTCTTGCTATTAGGAATAAGCTAAGAAGTCTCGGTGCCTTAGATAGTAGCGCATATGAGACTTCCATGAAAATTATTGAAAGAAATCTGAGCCAGGAAATTTCTATTTGTGAGCAACGCTACCCAATAAATTAACCCCATCTTTCCATCAAATCCTTGTGACTTGGGTATTTCAGGTTATACTAAAACCATAGTGACTAAGATTATCCTTATATATCTTGCAGTTTTAGCTTTCTTGTTTACGTTTTCAACATCTACTTTGGCCCATCCTGGCAGGACGGCCTCGGATGGCTGTCACTACTGTCGGACAAATTGTGACGAATGGGGCGTACCTTGGAATGAACGACATTGTCATGGGGGAGGAAATACTCCAACCGCACCTAAACCAGCCGCACCGGAACCAAAACCCGCAACTACTCAAAAACCATACTCAGCACCACTTGTTCCTGTCTCAGAACCGACTCGCAAACCAACATCAAAGCCAGTAGTCATTCCAACACCTATACAAAAGTGCTCAGCTGTTAGTGATGGCATTTGTCCTAGCAACTGCACCGCTGGAAACGATAATGATTGTTGCTCAAACAGATCAGACTATAAATGGTATGAAAATTGGGGGTGCTATCCCAAGGAGCTATTATGCTCTGCTCAAGCAGACGGAATTTGCCACTGGTATTGTTCAGCCGGTAACGATGCTGATTGCTGTGACCAAAAACTTTCCGATTACCATTGGTTTGAAAACTGGGGATGTTATCCCAAATCAATGGCCAGCTGTAGTGCTGAATCTGATGGAATATGCCCAACCGAGTGTTCAGCTGGTAACGACGTAGATTGCTGTACCCAAAACTTAGAAGGGTACAATTGGTACGAAAATTGGGGATGTTATCCGGAATAGTTAGGTATATATGATTTTCGCTTTGATACTAAACATCTTTAACTTCTAGGGATAGTATGTCATTTTTGGAATTTTTCTTTTCTCTACCCAACTTAACAAATAGAAGATCTCCTACTTATATTGGAGAAATTGCCGAGCTACAGGTATCAAGTCATCTGCTGAAACTTCCAAATGCAGTTTATAAGGTCATAAACAATCTAATGATACCTTCTCATGGTAAGACTAAATACACTCAAATAGACCATGTTGTTGTTTCTAATTATGGAATTTTTTGTATTGAAACAAAAGCTAATAAGGGATGGATCTATGGAAATTCTAAACAAGATAAATGGGTTCAGATTATCTATAAATACCGAAACAGTTTTTACAATCCAATGAGACAGAACTATGCCCACACTCAAGCTTTGGAACTTGCTTTAAGATCACAATTAAAATCCCCCATCATTCCTTATGTCGTTTTTCCCAATGCTAACAAAATCGTGGGAACAGATCCTTCTCAGGCTGGCAACATTAAGCAGCTATTAGACACCATGCTCAAATTTAAGCAGTATATCTACACATTTGAACAACGAGACAATATCTATAATGCCTTAATTAATCTCAATTGCAATAATGATGAAGTTCGATCGGAACATATCCAGGAAGTAAGAGATTTGAATAATTTTTGTTCATATTAAGACATCCTATTCCCTAGTTTTAAGTTCCAATTGTGCCATAATCATACCCAATTCGCATGTCCGAACCACCACCCACCTCACGCTTTCATGCTAAATTATCAACAGCATGAATAAATCTCTTTTTTTGCAAATCGCGCTTCAAGCTGTCTCGGCTGCCCAGGGAATAATCAATAAATATTATCAGTCAGGCGTCCGGGCAACCCTGAAACAAGATCAGTCCCCAGTTACTATCGCTGACCAAGAAGCGGAAGAGGCCATTAAAAACATCATTTCTACTGCTTTTCCAGATCACGCCTTTTTAGGCGAGGAGTCAGGCAGTACCACGACTGGCTCAGAATACACTTGGATCATTGACCCCATTGATGGCACCAAACATTATCTGCGCCAAATTCCCTTGTTCGCCACTCAGCTGGCCCTCATGAGAGGCGACGAAATAATTCTAGGTGTCTCTAACGCTCCGGCTATAAATGAACTGATCTGGGCTGAAAAAGGGGAGGGCGCTTTCCTAAATGACAAAAGAATAACGGTTTCTGATGTTTTAAAACTTGACCAAGCCTATCTGAGTTATGGCGGTCTTGGTTATTTTAAGCGAAATAATCTTCTGGATAACTTAATCAATCTTGAAGCTTCCACACAAGGCCACCGCGGTATTGGTGATTTTTGGAGCTACCATCTACTGGCCGAAGGAAAAATCGAGGTTATGGTTGAGGCCGCAACCAAAATTTGGGACATAGCGGCTGCTTCAATAATTGTGGAAGAAGCCGGCGGAATAGTTACAGACTTGCAAGGAAATACCATCACCAAAAGCTCGCATTCAATTATTGCCACTAACGGCCTGATGCATGACGAGGTGGTGGGTTATTTTAGGTAGTTGGTGTTGTCACGATAGCTTTGAATAAAAAGTTACAGGAAAATTATGATTATGCTAATCAACTATTAAATAACAATACTTCTTCTTGTTATATAAGCCATTTTTGAGTATGATCAGCTCATGAAAAGGTTCATGAAAATTAAACCCTTAATCGTTATTGCGTTCATCATCGCCATCGGAATCTTAGGGATTAGTCTTTTCATGTCGCGGGACCGTTCTGAAGAACAGGTTCTGGAGTCTACCTATTATCTCTCCAAGGAATATCTGCTACTGCGTCAGCAAACTGATAACATTTTGATAAATGCTGAAAGCTATCCAGACCATGCCAGTTGGGACAAGGACATGTCGGAGCTTATTAAGGCTTGGAACGAGTATGAAAATAAGGTCAAGTCATTAGAAGAGGAGGCGGCTCAAGAATCCGAGTCGACCGCCTTAAATTTTAATTTAGTGGACACGGCCAATGCGTATACGGCCAAGGAAATTAATGATATCTATGACAAAGCGCCGAAATTCAAAGGTATTGCCACTTTGGCTAAACATTTGGGAGTGGATGCCAAAAGGGCTCAGCTAATTCTGAATCAAGTTCAGGATGAGACTTCAGCTGATATATTTATTGAAGAAGGCGATGCATTTGAAAATTTAGAGCATCAAGCTATCGTCGTTAAGGATGGTTGCAAGGTGGTTGGTTTTGTAGGTGGCGTGGTTTTAACTGGTGGCACAGCTGGCATTGCTACAGCTGGTGTATTGACCAAAGCAACCATCGTGGTTACCGGCGTTGATTTGGCTTTAGAGGTCACCGAAGATGGCGCGCAAATCGCCTTAGGCGATAAAAATAAAATCTCTTCTTTTGTAGGCGATGTCAGAACCGTAACAGAGCCAATTGCCAATGTCATGACAATTACCAATATACCGGCCAGCCTGGGAACGGGCTTTGGAAAATTTGACTCCGTCATGGTTGGTTTGGAGAGTTTTAGAGAATCCGCCCAAGAAGGCAAAGTAGTCGGTGTTGATTTAACTAATTTTGAATATCAAAAACCATTCCAAAGAATCCGCCAAGCCAAATATCCGGGAGCAGTCTCAGCGGCTGAAATGGAAAAGGCAGAAGTTGAGGCCTGGTTAGCCAGCCTTAATAAAAAATATGTCCCCATGACTGAGGCAGAAATAAAAGAATTTTTAGCCTCTACCGAACCAGTTGAAGCACCTCAGCAAGAAGAGCAAAAAAAGTCGGCAGACCAAAACAAAAATGAGTCAAACAATCAGGCTGACGGAAAAAATGATGGCGATTCTCCGGAAAATAACTTTACTGGCATAACCTGGAAAGGTTCATTGCAGAGTGTGTCTGGTGGCAACAACGAAGAACAAAGCACTGAGTTTGAATTTGTCTTAAATAGTGACGGCACCGTTAGTGGCAATAACTTCAAAAATTGGAAGCAGGAAGGCGACGTGGTCAAACTCTTTGGTGAGGATGAAGCACTCGGTCACTATGAGTTTAAGGTAAATAGTAGTTCATTAGTTTTAACTAAAATGGTCATTGGTGAAGAAGTAATTGAGCCAGGCCAAGAATACATGGGTGGCTTTGCGCCATCTGGTTCATTACGCAAACAGGCTAACGCTGATCAAGCTAACTCTGGTGAGTCTGGTTCAGCCATGCACATTAGCGAGTACAACGAACTAGATGAGAGCGGAGAACTGAAAGATATCACCAATGTCGAAAAATACCTGGGCGAACCGGATGTTAAAACCACTGACGACAAAGGCCGAATTGTCTATGTTTATTTTGATATTGTTAAATATGACAGCGGCAATTTGGGCAGTGTCAAAATGGCTTTTTATAATGAAGATGATTACAAAAAATATGTTACCGGCATGGGTGGCAGTTGGGAATCTAACCAGGAAAACTGGGACTCATCCGGCGGTGGTATCCGCGCTACCAGCCAGACCGTGTCCGGCGACTCGTTAAAAAAGCAGTATGGGAAATAGGATTATTAATTTCTAATCAATCCTTGTCAATTTCTAAATTGGTGTATAATCACTCCAACATGATAGCCAAATCTATCTTCGCCAGCGTATATTACGCCTCCTATACCAAGGCGGAGGTGGCTATGTATTGCTAAATTTTCACAAATAAAAAACAACTACATTTCAACCTCCGCCGGAGGTTTTTTTATGCCGTCAGGAGCTGGCCGAGAGGTCTTATTAAGAATCAACCTGATTGGCAAATTTACAAAAAAAATCAAGAAAGAAATTATGAATAAAGAAATAATTAAACAAAAAATACAACAAAAAGAACAAGGCTTAAATGGAACTACTAAACTGGTCACGCCAATTGATGGCGTTCCTGCCAACCAACAGGCCAACTGGATGATAGACCTGTTAAGTCAAGTCTACTCTCAGCATGGAATCGCTAAGAATCCTTCTGCAGTTGTCGAAAGTATTGCCTCTGGTCAATGCCGTTGTTGGTTTGTATTGGAAGAAGGTAAACCAGTAGCGATGGCCGCCTTAATCAAACAAGCCGATGGTTCAGTGGAAATAGGCCGAGCTGTAGCTCTTAATCCTGGTCTGGGTTTAGGCAGCATCGCTATTATGCGCGCTTGTATAGATCATATGGATGAGAACAGTAATCCAATCGTAGCGGAAGTTAGAGTAGCTGATAATTTTGCCGGAGTACCATCCGGAATGGCTACTCAAAACATTTCATTTAATCAGATTGGCTTAACTCCTCACGCTTTAGCTCCAATGTTCAGTCATGGCGAGCCGGTACGTCAGGAAATGTTTGCTTTAGCTAGTTCACAACCAAAACAAAATACGGAACAGGCGTTCATTCCGGACAACAAATCAGCTAAAAAAATCATTAGGCCTGCTTTAGTTTTAAGTAACAATTTGTTTGACAACCAAATCAAGGCAAAATCAAAAAATGAACAAGGCTTAAATAATGAGGGTTTTGAACTAGTCCAAACAGAGCCATTTGCCTTGGCTGTTCCTGAAATAAAGGGGTCGTCTTTAGAAAAGGTGACGACAGAGGGGCTAGAAAAAAGTCGCTTTATTTTGCTCCCGATTGAGATGACTTCTGATAATGCTGGTTTAATTCTTAAATGCTTGTCTGATAATTGGTTGCCATGTGGAGTTGACCGTAACCCTGGACCAACTGGCCATCCAGTCTTGCTTTTAGGTCGATTGCGTTCTCAGGTCCTGCTGGCACCAACTAGATTTTTAGATGGTGCTTTTAGTAAACCAACCCATCAAGCCTTGCGTGAGATTGACCGGAGTTTTAGAAAGAAAGGAAGGAAATAAGTATGACAGTCAATAAAATCAAGTCAGATATGGAGATGAAATCTTTGCTAATAGATTTGGTAAAAATGAAAAACCTATCTACCGATATACCCGGTAATCTTAAAGCTCTGCAATTTTGTCAGTATTATCTGAAGGCTAAAGGCATCAAATCCAAAATCCACTGGCATACCGATCACCCATCACTAGAGTGGGGAGCAACATCACAATCTGCTAAGGTGTTGTTCAATACTCATATCGACGTCGTTCCGGCTCCTGACTTCTGCTTTGTGCCGAAGGAGATTGATGGCAAACTACTCGGTAGGGGTACAGCCGACACTAAAGCAATGTGCGCTGTTTTTTTGTCACTTTCTAAAACTGAAGTCGAACAAGCCACTAAAAAAGGCATCAGATTTGTATTGGTTAGTGATGAAGAAATTGGTGGTGACACAACCAAGGTGATGGTTGAAAAATTACCTAAAATTGAGTTTGGTCTATTTGGTGAGCCAACTAACCTGGAACTTAAACATTTAGCTAAAGGTATTATGCAAATTAAAATAACTACTAATGGTTCCAATGCTCATGGTTCACGGCTTTGGCAAGGAGACAACGCTATTATTAAGCAGACAAAACAATTGAATAAGTTTCTAAGCAAACATCCAGATCCTGTCAATGAGACTTGGTCTACTACCTACAACTGGTCGCAAATACAGGGAGGAAATGCTATAAACCAGGTGCCTGACAAGTGTGAATTGTGGTGCGATGTGCGCTATGAGCCTAGTGATGAACCGGCAAAGATTGTGGTAAATATGAAATCATTATTTAAGGGTTCTCAAGTGGAGGTCGTCCGCAACGAATCACCAATTTTTACTATACAAGATGATCAACATCTACAAAAATTAGCCCATGCAGTCGAAACTCAAGCTATCGAACCAATTTTTGGCAGAGAATTTGGTAGCTCTGATGCCAGGCACTTTACTAATCGCAAAATTCCCGCTGTAGTTTTTGGGCCGATTGGTGGGCAACTACATGAGGATAAAGAATGGGTAGACTTGGCAAGTATTATTGATGTTAAGCAGGTGATCCAGGAATTTATTCTACTGATCTAAAAGGATATATCGAGTTAATTTAGACTGATATATAATCAACCTATGTCCAAAAACCCTATTCTCAACGCCCTTGGCGCCTCAGGTTATATTGCGCTGGTTGTTAGCCTGTTAAATTTTGTGTCGCAGACACAAAGCGATAAACCGGACACCGCTTTTGCGCCGGTCGCCTTTTTGTCCCTTTTTACCTTGTCAGCGGCCGTTATGGCGTACCTGTTTTTTTATCAGCCATTACTACTTTTTATTGAGGGGCAGAAAAAGCAGGCTGTTAACCTATTTATCCGTACCGTTGGCGTTTTTGCCGTTTTCACGGCCGCCGTGTGGATTCTACTTCTGGCGGGATTGATTTAGAGGGCACAGTCCTTTGTTAGCTTGATATTGAAATCATTAATATTACCTCGCCTGCACAAACTTCCTCAACGCCTCATAAAATGTCATGGTCGATGGCACATCTAAGTATTCGCTTTCCATGTGGATATCACCGCCAAGCGGTTTGATCATTAAAACTGGAATGTTGAAGGCTGCAAAGTGACGAGCATCTGACGCGCCAAACGTTGGCGCAATCTTGATCGACTGACCATACTCAGCTTCCAAAGTGCTTAAAAAACGCTTAACGACTGGCAAACGCACATCCGTAAAAGTCGGCAGACCAGTCGACAACTTCTTCATTGTCAGTGATTCCAGGGCTGGGTCAATTTCCTCAATCAAATTCCTAACTTCGTTCTCAATGCGTTCAAGTGAGTTAGTTTCCGGATAACGGAAATCAATCCTAAGCACCGCCGAGTCACAAACTTGGTTAGTAGAAATCCCACCAACTAATTGGCCAAAGTTAAGGGTCGTCTCCCAACTTTCTGCTAGATTATTTTGTCCGTACCGCTCATCTAACTTGGCGACTAGTTTGCCCAAAGAGGGGAGGGCATTTTTGCCCATCCATGGCCTAGAGGCGTGCGCTGAAGTCCCTTTAGACGTAATCTCAAACTGCGCAACGCCTTTAGCCTTTTCAACAAACTGTAAATTATCACCGCCATCCGGCACAATTAAAGCTTTTGGCCTCCAGTTAATACTCTTGGCCAAAAAGGCCGCACCCTCAAAACCGCCCACTTCTTCATCTGTAGTAATGGCCAAGGTGAAGCTGGTTGTACTCTTGGCTTCCAATAACTCATTGAGCAAGGCAATACCGATCGGAATGGAAAACTTCATGTCGCTCACGCCGCGGCCAAAAACAAGATCGCCGTCCTGTCTTAACTTAAACATACTATCCGAACCAGCCACTACATCTACGTGCACCATATAACCAAATTCAGGCTCCAAGCTATCGGTATTACTGGCTAGCAATATCTCAGCTTGCCCATTGGTCAGACGCTGAACTTTAGCCATTGGGGAAATCAAAGATTCAATATAATCCAAGGCCTGACCATTCACCTCAACGTCTCCGGTCAAAGACGGAAACTCGACTAATTTAGTTAACTGTTGTATAAACTGCTTTTGAGTAAGCATATTCACCTCTTTCTTTACTAAAACAAAAAACCTCCCGTCTGGGAGGTTGTGCTGTTTTAATTTATTTTTTGTTATGCCAAAAACGCGCCTCTCCCAGAAAGGTTAAAATACCAAGCATGGTGGTGCAGGTTTAAGTTTTGCATTAGATGAATTGTAGCACGATATAAATGATTTTCACTACCATTGTATGGGTCGTATGTGTTTCGCGACCTATCTATATAATTGCGTCTCCTTATGCCTAACGATATATTTTAACTTTATCTCCGGTCAACCGGTTAATTGCTCAATCAATTCTTACCTGGAAAATATATTGGTAAATGTATCCCAAACTCGTCTTAACCAAGATTTGTTTGGTTGTTCATTATTGCCGACTGAATTAGTTGCTCCACTAAGTTGATGAGAATTGTCCGCATTTTCACCATCGTCACGATCATTGCTAGTTGGGTCGTTATTTGCTTTATCGGCTACAAAATCATCAGGTGAAGCTTCAAGTAATACAGATTCATTATTATCCACAGTTGAAAGTTCAGATCCGACAAGGTCAGTATTCGCCGATGATCCGCCCGCCGCTTCGGATTCGCCACCGGCATAAAATAGGGTAGCCGTGGTGCTTGCACTGGTTTTGACAACCATTTCATTGCTCCACTCACCTGGTTGGCACTCATTGAATGAGCGCACACTAAAACTATACTGCGTATTTGTAGCCAGATCATTGATGGTCGTTGACACAACTCCCGAATTATCTTTATGGGCAAACTTCATTGAGTGTTGTTGATCATTATTGACAACGTTATACATAACTAAGTAGTCAGTTGTGTTTTGGGTAGGAGCAAAGAATAGTTCTGCTGAAGATCCCTGCATCTTAATTTGAAACAAATATGGCTTTCCGGTTGGGCTGCTGTTAGTGCAAGCTTTGCTTCTGTTTTCTGACTCGCTCTTGGGTTTTTTACTGCTTTTCTTGGGCGGTGTTGGCTCTTCTGGCGTTGGTTCTTCTGGCACAGGAATTTCTGGATCATCATTATTAAGAATTTGTACATAAATAATTTCATCCCAGACTAGGTCAAGATAATCTGGATCAGTAGTTTCAATAACGCTTATATTGGCTCTTATTTCAGCCATCCGATTGTCATCGACTAAAGAGTTATCCTGAACCATAATTGGCACTTGTTGATTTACATTCCAATTGGTGCTATCAAAACTAACTGTCATATTGGAAGCAAATCCATTACCTAAATCCAACTCAGTCGTGTTTGGAATTAGCTCAATTACCACAACAGAGTCTGTCTGGGGTTGGGAACCTAATCTCAAGCTGACTGCGCCTGAACTACCTTCTTCAAGTTCGATATCAGTCGGAGACAATAATACTTGAGGAGAATCATTGTCTTGAATCATGAGCGATACAGTTTCTACCATTAATCCATGCCAGGCTGCATCAGAATTAGAAGTGTCAATGGAAAGAGAAATTTCCGAAGTACTATTTCCTACAACATCATTTTCTACGGCCTCTAAGGTAACTACTTGTGGCGTGTCCCAATTAGCGTTGGTAAATATAAGTGAGTTCGGTGATACCGTAGCTAATGAAGGATTACTGCTAGCTACAGTCAATGCAACTTGGTTTTCCGGAGCTACATCAAGCATAACTTCAACCGTATCTGAATCTCCTTCAGCTATACCCACATCTAACTGGCTAACGCTAAAAGCAGGCACGTCATTGTCAATAAAACTGACATTAATTTGTTTATCAGCTAGCTGATCCCCTTTCCAGCTAGTCGGATTAGTCTCAGCTGGTGAGATGGAAATAGTAGCCGTATCACTACGTACTACGTAGTCTTCGATACTATAAATCGTAAAGTTTTTTGGCGTGTTCCAATTGTCATAGGTAAACTCAACAAATGAGGGGTCAACACTTGCTTCATTAGTATCTGAAGAATTTATTTCTAGTTTTATTGGTGAATCAGTTGAAGTTGGGCGGGTTTGCAAATTAATACTTATAACTTGAGAACTCCCTTCAGTAATTGAAGTAGATTCATCTGACAGAGTGTAAGCAGGACTATCATTATCCGTAATGTTATTGGCTACTTGAGATAACGAACCTAGTTCTAAATAGACAGAATCTTCAGTGTCGCTGGTATTAATTTCGTGATTGATAGTACTACTATGTGTGCCTTCTACCGTTACATCATCCACCGCAGTTACCGTAACCGTCTGGTCGGAGTCCCAATTGCCAGCGGTAAAGGTTAGCGTTGACTTATCGGTGGAGCTTTGGCCGTCTGGGATGACGTTAATTACCACGTTGCCAGTTGGCTGGGAGTCCAGTTTAACTGTGTACTCGTCGGTGTCGCCACCTTCAGTGGTACTTACGGAGGTGGGTGAAACGGTCACGCCGGCGGTATCGTTATCGGTGAGAGAGATCTCTACTTGGACACTGTCCGTGCCTTGCCACTCTTCTGGAGAACGGGTTTCATCAATGTTTAAGGAAATAGTGGTGCTGTCGTTGCGGTCAATATTGTCATCTACACCCACAACTAAAAAGTTCTGGTAATCTTGCCAATTGTCCGTGGTAAAGGTGAGTTCACTAGGAGAAACAGTTGCCTCACTAGTGTCAGTAGAAACCGCTTGGACGACCACGCTAGCGGTGGGAGGCTGAGTTAGACGAACTGCAATCGAGCCTTCACCACCATTTTCACCAACAACTAAAGACGTGCTTTCTACTTCAATGGCACCTTGGTCATTGTCTGTAATGGTGTTAGTAACGCTACTAATGGAAACTTCACTAAAGTCAGTGTCACCACTTAGACTGTGAGAAATAGTACTAGAGTGAGTCGGCTCCAGAAGCGTGTCATCATTTGCAGATACGGTAATGGTTTGGGCTATGTTCCAGTTGCCAGTAGTAAAGGTAACTTGGTTAGGATCTACTAAGCTTTGGTCGTCTGGGGAGATATCAATTATTACCTCCGACGAGGGTTGGGCAGTTAAGACCAAGGTGTACTCGTCGGTGTCGCCACCTTCAGTGGTACTTACGGAGGTGGGTGAAACGGTCACGCCGGCCTCGTCATTATTTAGGAGCAAAATATCAACTGAGTCTGTGGGTAGTGAGTCCCAGTTAGCGTCAGATCCAGAACTGTCAACGCTAACGCTAATTTGGGCAGTGTCATTACCGAGGTGGTCATCATCTACGCCGGTCACGGTCACAACTTGCGCCTCATCCCAGTTAGCGTTAGTAAAAGTTATGGAGGTCGGAGAAACGGTCGCCTCATCAGTACTACTGCTAACTAAAGCAAAGTTAACGGTGCCTTGTGGCTGGGCGGACAAAACTACGGAGAAAGTATTGGTGCCACCATTTTCCTCTACGGACAAATTTTTCGTGCTTAAAGAAAAGCCAGGATTGTCGTTATCTGAAATATTATTAGTCACAATCGTTAGAGAGTCTAAAGAGTCATAAAGAGCGTCATCGGTAGAGGCGGTGTTAATTTCATGGGTAATGGTGGAGGCGTGGTTGCCTTCAATTAAAGTGTCATCCACCGCAGTTACCGTAACCGTCTGGTCGGAGTCCCAATTGCCAGCGGTAAAGGTTAGCGTTGACTTATCGGTGGAGCTTTGGCCGTCTGGGATGACGTTAATTACCACGTTGCCAGTTGGCTGGGAGTCCAGTTTAACTGTGTACTCGTCGGTGTCGCCACCTTCAGTGGTACTTACGGAGGTGGGTGAAACGGTCACGCCGGCGGTATCGTTATCGGTGAGAGTTACGGTAAAAGAACTATCTGTTAAATCCGCCCAAAGTGGATCACTATTATCATCGTCAATTCCAATACTTATATCAGCTGTTACGGGAGAAGTTTGCTGAATATAATCATCCACAGAAGCAATAGAAATTTCTTGCTGGATGCTCCAATTAGCATTTGTAAAGGTTAGAGTTGCTGGCGTTACAATAACCCTATCTGGATTGGTAGAGGTAAGTGAAAATACCACGTCATTAATTGGTTGTGCGGTCAATACAACTTCACGAGTGACACTTTGATTATTTTCGGCCAATTCAAAGTTGGAGGTTGGTATCGTATAACCAGCTTCTGTAGCATCTGCAATTGTAACCACGACTTCGGCCACTTCGGTATCGGTGGCAATAGAATGAGTGATAGTGCTATCGTGTGACCCTTCAACTTTATTATCAGTAGTACCTGTGACCGTTATGATCTGTGGCGTTCCCCAATTAGAATCAGTAAAGGTCACAGAGTCTTTGTCTACCGAAATTTCGCCATCATGACTTAAGGTTACAACTACATCACTAACTGGCTGGCTTAATAAGACTATACTATAGGTGTTATTCGCACCTTCGGTCACATTTATAGCGGTAGAGTCAAAAGATAGTTCACCTACTAATGGCTCGGCTTTTACTTGTGAAATTGAACTTGAAAATAAGACTCCTAAAGTTAAGGCAAGTAGCGTTATCGAGAAAACTTTACCAATTTTAGGCAGTCGATTAATTGTATGGTTTAGAATGTTTAATTTACTAATCATGAATTCAGTCTTTTGATAGATGACACCCCTGGCAACACCAAACATTAACTATTTATAGTGCCATTATAAGCATAGAATGAAACTTAACTCAACTCTTGGGGAAAAAAATATTAATCTTATACTTATTCTGCTAACTTTATACTTATTCTGCCAGCTTTTTTCCAATATTCTGATACAAATCCTTAGCCATTTCTGCTAGTTCATATTTTGGCTGCCAACCCCAGTCATGGCGGGCAGTCGAGTCATCAATGCTTTGCGGCCAGGACTCGGCAATAGCCTGTCTAAAATCCGGCTCATACTTAACTGTAAAACCAGGGGAAAGTTTAGTTATTTCCGCCACCAGTTCAGCGGGGGTAAAGGAAATAGCGCCAAAATTGTAACTGGTACGGATGGAAATTTGGCTCTCGTCAGCTTCCATCAATTCAATGGTGCCACGAATGGCGTCATCCAGATACATCATGGGCAAGCGGGCGTCAGGCTTTAAAAAGCAAGTGTAAGCGTTATCACGCAAGGCACCGTAAAAAATGTGAATGGCGTACTCGGTGGTGCCATCGCCAGGCGCGGCCTTCCAGCCATTTAAGCCGGGATAGCGCAAACTTCGCACATCCACGTGATAACGCTGAGCATAGTATTGGCACAAAAGTTCTCCCGCCACCTTGGTCACGCCATACATAGTGCTCGGCTCAAGCACAGTGTGCTGAGGTACGTTTTGCTTAGGCGTAGATGAACCAAAAACAGCAATCGAGCTGGGCCAAAAGACCTTTAACTTGAATTCACGGGCAAGTTCCAGGACATTGCGCAAACCGTTAATATTTACATTCCAGGCTAAGTCCGGATTTTTCTCGCCACCAGCAGAGAGAAGGCCGGCCAGATGGTAAACCTGCGTAATTTCATACTTTTTGATCAAATTTTTAAGAGTTAGAAAATCACTGACATCGCCACGCTCTAAAATACCGACAAAGTTGTCATCCGCCGTCTGGCGGGCGAGGGCAATCACATTGTCTTGACCATAAATAGCTTGTAGGGCAGGCACCAGCTCACTGCCAACTAATCCAAACGCTCCAGTTACAAGTATCCTCTGCATACAAATCCCTCCAAATAAAGGTCATTTAAGGTAGTTGTAGTATCAGCTATTTTGCTTGAACCTGCCAGTCGGCTTATTGGTTACGCTAATTACTGCCTGGCCAGGAAATTTTAGCCAGACCAATGTTTCGATAATCGCGCTTAAGACCACCAATCCGCCAATCCAAACTAGCGGCTGGGGCAGCCAGCGGTAGAGCAAGTAACTGGCAATGGCGGTAGCGATAACGTTACCGACAATGCGCAGTGATCGGCTTTCCGCTGCCATGACATAGGTAATTAGCATCATGATGACGTAGATGATCAAGGACAACCACCACCAGTTAAAGGAGTTGGTGTCCGTCGCGCCCAAGACTTCACCTGGAGTTTCTGATTCATCTGAGCCAGACAAAATATTGCCAGCTTTTTCATCTTGGGTATCGTCACCAAGCACTTCCTCGGTTGGTGCAAAACCAGCCGCCGGAACTAAGGCAATATCAGCTCCGCCAACCTCAGACGTGCCTAAAACAGCCGTATCTGGGGCAGTGGTGACTTCATTAGAGGCTTTACTAACATTGTTGGCCTTGTCCTCAGCTTTGACCACAAAGTAGTAGGGACCGGCATTAAGATCTTTGATTGTGACGGAGTCAACATTACCGACCCGCTTGGCGAAAGGATAGTCGCCAGAACTGGTGCCGTAGAGCACAACATAGTCATCGCCATCCTCAACTTTATCCCAGCTGAGTTCAACGGTGCCACCAACATAGCTATCCAGTTTTAAATCTGGAGCATGTGGGGCAGAAGTGTCGACGGTCAGAGTCCTGGTTGATTCTGTCGAGTGACCAGCGTCATCATAAGCTTTGACTTTAACGGTCCACTTGCCTTCGCGCAGTTCGTCAATTTCGGTTTCCAGGACATCACCGCCAACGGATTTACTAAATGAGCGGTCGCCATCTTTCTCAGACCAGCTGATATCGTAGCGGACAATGCCGACGTTATCCTGGGAGGCTGACCACATAACCATCACCTCTTTTTTCTTGGTGGGGTTCTGGTTGAAGCTGATGTCTGGCTGACCAGGTGCGGTAGAGTCGTAGAGAATAGTTCTAACACCTTCTTTGCTTGGGTTACTCGCCTGATCAAAGGCTCGATAAGTCAGCAGATGAGAACCTTCACTTGGAGGTTGAATTGGCTGAGTGTATTGAGTCCAATTCGAGGTGTTATCCCATTGGTATTCGATTAATTTAATACCATTCTCATCAGAAGGATCTAAAGTAACCGTAGGTTTAGTCACATACCAATTGTTTTGTCCATCCGCCTGATCTGGATTAATGGTTAACTTTACTTCAGGAATGGTCTGGTCATAAATGATGACCAACTCGGCTGTGTTTTCCTGATTACCGGCGGCATCCACCGCGTGCGACCTAACGGTGTAGGTGTCAGGGTCGTGACTAGGAAGGGTGTAGGTCCAGTTATTCGTGCCATCGGCGTTGAAGAGAACTTCATTGCCAGGATCGGAGATCCAGCTCGCGCTATCTTTATCCCAATAGTCGCCATTATTGCGCTTAATTGAGAGTTTAACCTCAGTCACATGACTACCGACATCAGCGGCTGTGCCAGCGAGATAGCCGTTCCAGTCATTAGTGATATAGGTTTCATTTGTAGTCGAGGTAATGGGAGCGGTTATGGCGCTGGTGGGGATGGTGTTGTCGATGACAAAATGCAGCCCTAAAACATCCCTAAATTGATTAATTGAAGGAATATCTTTTCTGGTCGCATTGTCGAAAATCTGGTGGGCTAAATAATACTCACCATTTTCCAGACTTGAGACACAGTCCGAAAACGGAGCAGGAGTCGCAAGAGAGAAACTTGATCCGGATAGGTTGATCAAGTTTGGTGAGCTTCTCCAGCCACAATATGATTTCTTGCCATTAGCAGCGAATCGGAAAGATCCATCATCTTGAGCCTGGAAGATTACAAATGAATCCCAATATAAACCGGCTGAAGGTGTTTGATCTTCATAATTGCCGGTAAAAGTTAGCTCAGAGATATTATTAGCGTAGGCAATCGAATCAGTAACAGCCTCACCATTTTTGTAATATGTATGCGTAGCTGACGGCGCTTTGGTGTCTATAAAGATGTTTTTGTCGAATGACTTTGAATTGCCAGCTTTGTCAGTCACGGTCAGCGTGAGTTCATTATCCCCATCTGGAATGGCATCAGTGATCGTTGCTTCCCAGTCAGAAGAATTAATGCTAACTGAATAATCATGACCATTGACACTTAGAACGGCAGATTCAACATCATCGCTAAGGAAAGTTCCAACAATCACTGGAGTGTTAAAGTTCGTTACGAATTTGTCAGACACTTTGCCATTGGAGTACTTGACTGAATCGATAGTACCTTCTGGCGCAGTATTATCGATTGTCATTTCCCATGCATCACTCCAGGGTGAAATATTTCCAGCCGCGTCAATGGCCTGGACTTGCCACCAGAAGTGACTGTCAGGTTGACCTGCACTCACGGTTTTAACTGGATTTGTGTAGGAATCACTATATTTCAACTGGCAGGTCTCGGTTGTAGGATCGTTTTGGCAGCTGCGATAGTTATACTTGACTGCACCAGCAACTGCTTCCCAGGTTTGGACGAACTTTACACCTTGGGTAATAAAACCATCTTCAGGACTCTTTAGTGTTGGTGCGTCAGGTGCTACCGAATCATAATAATAGTGAACTGCCTCACTCCAAGCACCTTCGTTTCCTAGATTGTCAAAAGCTTGGACACGAATGGTCACACCACCCTGTTCAGAATTGCCTGGACTGTGATTTCGTGAAGTGCCAGTCACAATGCGGTATGGAGCATCGGAAAAATCGTGTAGATCATCATAGACATATTCAACTCGATACTCTTTTATACCGGCAGGATCAGTAACTGAAGACCATTGATTTAAAATGGGAGCAGCTTTGAAGTATTGCTCATTTCCTGGGAACGAAATTATTGGTGCGTCTGGACCATGGTTGTCGACTGTAACCTCAACGCTAATGTCAGAGGTACGATTTCCAGCAGCATCTCGTTCAGCAAATTTAATTATGTATTCGCCATCTTCTACGAGAGTTGTATCCCAAGAATATATAGAAGTATCAGAGAATGACTCGCTATGATTTTGAACTTTTGAGAATATTTCTGACCCGTTTTTCTTATACGCAGCTAACCAATAATGGTGAGGGTTAGCATCCTGAACAGAAGCTCTAATATCAACTACATTATTTACAAATCCGCTTGAAGGATTGGTAAGTTCAATAGTTGGAGTCGTTGCATCAAATGTAATATCACAGACGTTGCTCCAATCTGATGCAGGTTCGTCATTATTTAATTTTCCATCTGTATTTAAGTCATAGAAAGCACGGACTCTGGAACTAACTTTCATATCCATACCAGCACTATTACCAAAAGGTCTAAAGTTTGTAAATTTACTGGTATAGATTTCATTGCCTGACCATGATTGGCCACCATTAAGTGAATACTGTCTCTGATACTTAATATTGGAATCGGTATTTTCATCCGTCCAAACCACAGAAGCACCATTGATATTAGTAACGCTGTTATTGCAACTCAGGTTAGGAGGAGTTTGCCCTGGGGGAGTATTTGTATCTTTTAGGTTGTAACCAAGTTGTTCGGGTACATCCAATTTATACACATCAAAACGGGTCCAATCGAAGCGCTCATCTTTTTCCGCTCCAAAGACCATTCGAACCTCAACATACTCATTAGCGGTTATGGTTTTCGGTCTGGAGTTGTTAATTTGACAATGATATGGATATAAACCGTCAAGTATTTCTGCATTAAAGTTTGTGTCACTTATTTTTTGACTCGTATCACCGTCTGTCCGATATTCAAAACAACTATAAAAATTTCTTGTACTAATAAACTCTAATTCTGTACTGCCAACACCTTGTGTGACTTGGTCCACATGAGCCCAACCGTTAGTTCTATTGGCATCGTTTGTACTTGGAGTTGCATTACTCACTGCCAAAGTCATCATCATGGGAGCAGAAAGTGATTGAATGGCGCCAAGATCAGAGCCTGGCAATTCTTTTTCTGATTGGAAAACCAATTGATCATCGATAATTTCAAAACTTTCTTGGTACAACCAGGTTTGGTTATCTAAAGAAATTGCTTTAATTATGAGTTCACCATCTAAAACGGTAAATGGAATTTTTGAGTCACCACTTTCAGCACCAGCATAGTATTTTTCCTAATTTTCTTATCAGCGTCACTGGTTTGCTCGTCATGAATATTTTCAATAACATCGCCTTCAACATAGTGATAATTCAAATCATATTCAGCTGAAGTAATATTAATTAATTCCAGCTCAAATTCATGTTTTTTCTGATCAAGCTTGAGAGATACTTCTACGTCTGAAAGTTTCCCAGCCATAACTGGCTTGGCCAGACTTAAAAACGCAAGGGGGGATAGGATATTTTGCAGTAGGAAGCTTAGATTGATTGCCAGAGCGGCTATTTTTTGCAAAGTCACAAACTTTAGTTTTGCCATAAGCTCCTAAATTAAGCGAGGTTCTTTCCTCGCTTTACTTACTATACGCTACTACATCAAATTGTCAAAGAAGGAGACAATGGCAATGGATTGAGGGTACATTTTATTTTGATTAATATCTAACTTGGCAACCTACTAGTCACACACATCGATGGCATCACTTATGGAGAGACCATAATCCATAGAAGTTTCGATACATTCTTGCTCTTGTTTATCATTACAATCTTTTTTTGAAGTCATAATATTTCCACTCGACAAGGAGCAGCATAATATTTTTTCACAATCAGCTCTTCTCATCTCTTTATATCCGCCTCCACAATTAGTATGGATACCGCATTTAATGACCTCATTCGGATCTGGAGGTGGTGCATTTCCCCAAGCCTTATTAAAGTCATCACATTCTTTTTGCGATGTCTTAAACACCTTGCCATCAGGTCCCGTACAGTCAATTTGACTTGATGAACTGCTATTTGTATTAACTGGTTGCGAAACTTTTGGCACAGGCTTAGGAAGGGTGGATGATATCGGCTTATAAGTTGACTTGGGAGATGGTTTTGATGACGGGACAACTTGCTTATTTTGGCTTGTGCTTTCAATGTTGCTAGAGTTTGTAAATCCCAACATTGCCGCCACATCTGAAAAATTAAAGAGCAATACAAAAAAGGCTATAAAAGTAGCTACAGAAAGATACCTAAAGCGTGAGCAACTCTCACTTCTAGAGTTTCGATCAAGTTGCCTTATTAATGCGATGAAAAATAAGAAGCCGCTTATTACTGAAAGTGCTATTAATTGCCACCAAATATTTGTTTGTTTATCAGTTTGCACAATCAATAAAGATACAAAAAAAATAACAATAGATATTAGCCAAAGTGAATAAAGACTTTTGAAGAAAGGTTTGCCCATAGAATTTTCATCATCAGGAACATTTCTTAACTTTTTGGATTCATAATTCTTAGCTTCGGATGTTTTTACCTTTTTGCTCATATATATCCGTTAATTATTTTCGTAATTATATCTTGCTGAGAACAATTAGTATAGATTTAGATGATAAATAGGGGATATACTATCAATACTATAAAAACGATGCAATATAAATTATCAATCAAAATTCTTTGGATTATTATTCTTATATTTTATTATTATTGATAACATAACGATAATTATTGAAAAGTTAATGCTAAACTTCAATTATGTTTGCTAATAGCAAAGAAGTTGATCAGCTCCTACGCCGAACCGCGCTAACGGCATCATTTTCCGACTTTTTAAATTCGCTAATTAGCACTTACTCAAAGATTGGAGCTATTCAATCGGTCAAGCCAATTGTTGAAGGGTACGAAGCAGCTAACTTTGTCCTCATTTGTGAAAACGGCAATTATGTACTCAAGATTTTTGAATCAAATCGGCAAAAAGAAAACATATCCGACTTGATTAAGATCCTAGTTGAAGCTCCTAAGGTAGGTGTGCCGGTGCTTGAGTTAATTCCTAATTCTCATGGTGACTACTTCAGTCAGTATCATGATTTAACCGCCATCCCTTATTACTTAACACGTTTTTGGAATGGAGAAGATTATAAATACCGCACCCCTCAGCTTGAAGAAATGAAAGAAATTTCTGAGTACTTAGCCCGTTTAAATACCCTAACTTTTCCGGTGACAGAAGCTTACGATGATTGGGGGAACAAAAATCTTGCTAAAGAATTTGATGCTTCCTCGGCAGATATATCCCTCATAGTTAAAGAAAAAGTGGCTATCGTGGATAACGAATTACGCAACCTTGACACCAGCAATTTTTCTAAAAGTGTCATTCACGGCGATATGCAACGCAAACATGTTTTGCGTAATTTAGCGGGACAGTATTGTATTTTAGATTTTGGTTGCATGAGTCATGATTTAAAAGTCGTTGATTTATCTACCTATTTAGCTTGGTTTTGTTTAAGTGAAGATAATTGGCACAACCGTTCACAAATAATGACGGAGGTTATTGACGTTTATCTGGATTTTCATCCGCTTTCTTCCGCTGAAATTGATTCACTCCCCGTGCTAATTCGAGCATCTTACGCCGCCTATTATTTAAAAACTTCTCAGTTGATATCCCAGGGAGATAATAGTCAAGAAACTAAAGATTGGCATCAACAATCTGAAAGTCTCTTGGATCTGGCAAAAAGTTTATAAATATAATCCCATGACTATCGCCCAAGAACTAGCTCTCCGAATTGCCGCCAAAATCATCCGGGCACTGATCATGATGTATCAATTTACCGATGAATTTACGATTGCCGGTGTGGACGATCCTGAACCGGCCAAGCTGGGGTTGCTGGACTATAGCCAGGAAGATTACAGCCAAACCTATCTCACGCCCGAGCGTTGGGATCGCTCACTTTCCATTCCAGATAGCCAAGTGCATACACCTGTAAGACGTGGCGACATCATTCGGGCACGCTGGTCACCGATTTTGTTAATTATTACCAAATATGAAGTAATTGGGCATGTGCCTGAATCACGAGTAGGTCCGGATCTCACTCCGGATTGGCAAGAGGTTGATCGTGATACCGCACACCGCTCCTATCATGTGATGCTAATAACATCGGTCATATTATCTTTTGCTTTTCTATTTGGATTTGCGGTAGGAGCCTTAAGTTATTGGTATCCCGTGGTGAGTCTGGCGTTTGCTGTTGTTTTTGGTTACGGGTGGCGGAAAAGTAAAAAGATAAATTGATTTTCTTCCAACTAAAAGCGTTATAATTTAGTCATAAAATGAAACCTTTTTACAAACAAGCGATCTTGTTTTGGCTTGTCTTACTGGTGCTAGCTTTTATCAATGCCATTACTAGGGAACTGACCTACAAGCCTTGGCTGACTCCTTATATAGGCAACTGGGCACACCAGATCAGCTCGGTTACGGCCATATTGCTTTTCTTTTCAGCCATATATATCTTTTTGAAGCGGACGATGAGTGAATATACTCGCCAAGACTTGGTAAATGCCGGACTCATCTGGATCCTGCTTACCGTTATGTTTGAAACCTTTATGAATATGTTTGTCCGGCAGTTAAGTTTTGAGGAAGTTTTAAAGACTTACTATTTTTGGCAAGGCGAAACATGGATTTTTGTGTTGCTGTCACTAGTGATATCACCGCTAGTGGCTGAGTTAATTTTAGAGTCGGATCGAAAGAGGAATCTAGTTTAACTTACAAATTTCTTCCATTAACCCAAACATTCGCCCGCTATAATGCTTAACCACTTATATGGCAGACAAAAAATCCTCACCCCAAACCGGATCTAAAAATAAGTTGTCATCGACTGAGCAAGAAGAACTTTTGAGTACACTGCAAACGCGCTTTGATGATAATCCAAATCGGCACCCCAATCTGTCCTGGGATAAAGTTCGGGCAAAACTTGAGACTAATCCCCAAAAACTTTGGTCACTTAATGAAATGGAAAATACCGGCGGCGAGCCGGATGTGGTGGGGCAGGATAAAAAAACCAAAGATTTAATTTTTTATGATTGCAGTGCTGAAACTCCGGCCGGCCGCCGCAACGTTTGTTATGACCGTGAAGCGCAAGCAGGACGCAAAAAATATCCACCCAAAAATAATGCGCTGGACATGGCGGCGGCCATGGGCATAACTCTTTTAAATGAGTCCGAATACCGCCACCTACAAACATTAGGTGAATTTGATCTTAAAACATCCACCTGGATAATTACGCCGCCAGAAATTCGGAAGCTCGGTGGTGCGCTCTTTGCCGATCGTCGCTATGACCACGTCTTTGTCTACCATAACGGAGCTGACTCTTACTACAGCTCCCGGGGCTGGCGTGGCGCGCTTAAAGTGTAGATATCCGCTTAAGTTTTAATAGTCATCACCTACCTCTTAGCAATTGCTTGCTTCTTGGTCGGATTCTCTTTATGATCTCTCTAACCATGTCATTAGCTGAGCTCGCATTCAGCCAAATTTTAGATTTTACAACTCAGTTTTCTCACGGCGCGACCTCTAACATTAGCCAAACTATAAATCATCAGCTCCAGTCTCGATCTAGGTCTCGGCCTCAAGCAGTGTTTCATTAAGGAAAAAATCAGAAAGATATTTTTATGAATGCATCTAATTCCCTTTCCATTTTACGACGCGAGTTTAAAAATTTGTCACAAGTTCAAGACATTGAGAAAGGTTATATCAAGGCTACGCCTTTCAATTTGGCGCTAGATCCTGATCTACTATCACTAGTTTCACGCTGTTGGGCTGAGCATTATATTGAAGAACCACGCATCGAGGCAATTGTCGGTCTGCCGGACGCCGGCTCACGCTTAGTGTCGATGGTAGCCGACATGCTTCGGGTTAAAAAAATACTGCCATCCAAAAGAACTATCACCGCTCCCGGATCTTGGGAATCAGTTGTTACTTTTAAAAATAGTTCCTTTACAACTGACCAGGACGAAGTGGTGAGCCAAATTGGCTTTGTTAAACCTGGTATGAGACTGCTTTTAGTTGACGACGTCGTGGCGCATGGCACAACAGCAATTGCCGCCATTAAGGCTTTGCAAGCTAAAAAAGCGGAAATTGTTGGCTTGGCAATTATATTCGACAAAGTTTGGCAAAAAGGGGTAGAGCAAATTCAACAAGAAACCGGTGTTCCGGTCTTTTCTTTAATGAGAATAGAATCAATCTCCAAAACAGGTGAGATCATCTTGCAGGAGCAAGTTAAATCTGAACGTTACAACCAAGGAACAGTACAAGGAATAAGCGCAGATGTCTGATTCGAATAAACAATTCCAAGTAGCTATTTTGGATGCCGGTGCTCAGTATGCCAAAGTAATTGACCGCCGGATAAGAGATTTAGCGGTGGAATCAGTAATCTTGCCCCTAGATACTCCAATAACTGAACTCATCAAATTTGGAGCAATTATTATTTCTGGTGGTCCGGAAAGTGTCTACAGTGCCAGCGTTCCCAAATATGATCCGGAGTTATTAAAACTGGATAAACCAATTCTGGGTATTTGTTTTGGTATGCAACTGATGAATTATGTTCATGGCGGAACGGTGGAGCGGAAAGAGCAGAGAGAAGATGGCGTTTTTCAAATTAAAACTACTGCTGACTCATTAATATTTGACTCACTGCCACCAACCCAAGAAGTTTTATTAACGCATGGTGACACAGTAAATAAAGTAGCCTATAATTTTAGAGTTATTGCGATGTCTAACGATCTTATTTCCGGTATTGAACACAATATATACCCATGGTATGGAGTCCAATTTCATCCAGAAGTTGACTTAACTAAGTACGGAAAAGAGATACTGTCAAACTTCCTATTTAAAGTTGCTAAGCTTCAACCCAATTACACCATGGAAGACCGCGTTCAACAGGCAATCAAGGAAATTAAATCCAAGGTTGGTGACGGTACTGCCTTAGTTTTAGTAAGCGGAGGCGTGGACTCAACGGTAGCGGCAGCATTAGTGACTAAAGCAATTGGTGCCGACCGAGTGTTTGCTTTGCATATTGATACTGGCTTCATGCGCCAAAATGAAAGCTCAGCTGTTAGCAAATCACTCAAGCAATTTGGCTTAAAGCTAACGGTTGTGGATGCCACTCAAGATTTTCTGTCTGCTCAAACCACTTTAAACGGAAAACAAACCGCCCGCTTAGATCAGACTATTAACCCAGAAGAGAAGCGCAACATCATTGGCGACACCTTTATGAAAATTACTGAGCGGGAAGTCAAAAGGCTCAACCTTCCAACTGACAATACTTTTTTGGTTCAAGGTACTTTGCGTCCGGATTTGATCGAGAGTGCGTCAAGCGGTGTAACCAGCAAGGCAGAAGTAATCAAAACTCACCACAACGATACCTCAACTGTCCGCCAACTGCGAAGTCAAGGAAAAATTATTGAACCTTTAGCGGATTATCATAAAGACGAGGTGCGCATTCTAGGCGAGCAACTTGGTTTGCCCGCTGAAATTGTTTGGCGCCATCCATTTCCAGGACCCGGCTTAGCCATCCGAATTCTGTGTGCTGATGAACCTTATATCACCCCAGATTTTGACAAGATTGATCAAGAATTGAAAAAATTTGCTACCAATAATAATCAAATTTCCTTATTACCGGTCCGTTCGGTTGGTGTCCAAGGCGACGGCCGTACCTACAGTTACGCCGCCGCCATTTCCGGCAAACCAGACTGGCCTATCTTAATGGAACTAGCCAAGAAATTGCCTAAAACTATTCATCAGCTTAATCGCGTGGTCTACTTGTTTGGTCCGACTCTGACTCAACCAGTTACCGAGATCACGCCAACTAAACTTCAACCACCAGTAATTGAACAACTTAGACGGGCGGATGATATTGTCACCCAAGAGTTACTTAAATCTGGCGAAATTCGCCAGATTAGTCAAGCTCCTGTCATTTTAATTCCGGTCGGCTTTGATCAACCTGGCTCAAGAACTATCGTGATCCGCACCATTATCACCAATGACTTTATGACCGGAATTCCAGCTACTCCAGGCAAACAGATCTCAATAAATGTTGTTAATAAAATGGTTGATCGGATCTTAGCGGAAGTCCCTGGTATTAGCCGAGTTGCTTATGACCTCACTGGCAAGCCGCCAGCTACAACTGAGTGGGAGTAGAATAATTGCGATGGTAATATAAATTTTCATTAACGTATTTTTTATTGCCACCAAAGCCATTTTTGCTATACTAAATCTATGTCTAAAATCAACGCGTGTTCACCAAACCCGGTTTATGGAATGGGCTTTTTGGGAGCCTTGGTCTACAACTTTCAGTACGCCAACGGAGCTTCAGAGATTCTCTGGGGGATCTTTAAGTCAATTTTTTGGCCTGGGTTTGTAGTTTACGAGATCTTGTCGCGCCTGCAAATCTAGCCATAATTCTAGAAATTGCTAAACTACAGGCATGAATCCCCAATCATTTAAGACCGGATACTTACCTGAAGAGGACGGACATAAAGTATTTTATTCTCAGTACGGCAATCCTGATGGCCCAGCCGTGGTCAGACTGCACGGCGGTCCTGGTTCTAAATCTAAGCCCAAACACGCGGCTGAGTTTGATTTGTCTAAATACCACGTGATTACCTTTGATCAGCGCGGTTGCGGTCTTAGTGAACCGGCCGGCGAACTTGCCAATAACACTTTACCCACACTTATTTCCGACATGGAGCGGCTGAGAACGGAGCTAAAACTGGACAGCTGGTTTGTCGCAGGCAGTAGTTGGGGCGGCGGCCTGGCTTTAGCTTACGCCCAAGCTCACCCAGACAAAGTCAAAGGCTTTCTGCTTAGCAGTATCTTCCTCGCCAGGCCGCGCGACGACGCCTGGGCATTTTCCACCAACACAGGCAGTGGAGTAGAGCGCTTATTTCCAGATGTCTGGGAAAAACGGCAGGCATTCCTAGAACAATTGGCCATTGAACCAGCCCAGGCTTCTAAACAACTCTTAGCCAAACTCCTAACAGGCTCACTGGAAGTTCAACGCCAGATCACGGCGGGCGTCGCCAACTGGGAAAACAACTTGATGAATGCTCAGTCGGATATCAGCTATCTGCATCCCGACGAGGTTGACGAAGAGGATATTATTGGCGTCAAAATTTTTCTGCACTATCAGGTTAACAATTTCTTCTTGGAACCTGATCAACTTTTGCGCGACCTGCCTAAGATCAAGTCAATTCCGGCGATTCTGCTGCATGGCCGTTACGATGTCCTCTGTCCGGCTGAGGCCATGTGGGCGGTACAAAAAGGCTTAGATAACGTAGAAACCTATATGCTGCCAACCAGCAACCACAAACTCACCGCTGACGGCGAAGTGGCCAGGTTCATTGCTTACAAGTCTTTCCTAAAGCGCTACGCTTAAATAGGCACTTCAACCTTGCAAACTATCAACTAATCTCAACCATAAAACTTGAAATTTCAATTTATCGCACAAATCCAAAGCCTCCCCGAAGGGAGGCCTTGAAGGTTTAGCGTCAGACCTAGATGCTATCGATTCATGTCATCCATCTCATCGTCATCATCCATCGGTCGATCCATATTGGGGCTGTCCATTGGATCCATATCGGTGTCAATGTCCGTTTCGGCCGGATCCTGTCTCATATCATCAGGGGTATTCCCAATATTATCTCTATCTATCTGATCTTTTCTTGCCATAAACACCTCCTTTGGCGTGTTTTATATTAAGACAAGTTTAATGTGACGCCTTATGAGTTAAGTCAAAAACAAGTAACAAGACGATAAGATTAATCTGGTCAATTTTACTCAGGGTTTAGTCATGAGTTTAGTGATGGTCCATTTGTGGTATCAACTACTCAGTTCAGCTTAGTTGATCAAAATACCAGCGTCCAGACTAAGTAGAGAATAAGTAGCGTAATTAGGGTGCCGGCAATGCCACGCGGGATCGGTACTAAGGACAAGAAGACGTTGGCCAGCAGTAAAAAGATGATTATTCCGATAATCAGTTCGATAATTCCCATATATTTCCTTTCGCTATGAGAACATCATGACTACTATTTATCAACCACTATTAATAAAGGCGTAATGTTCTGGTAAGAAAATACTTATTCTAACGATAGTTTTCAAACTATTTGCCATCATAATTAGTGTTGCGGGCGGTATCCAGATTGCATTTTCAGTAATTAATTAAATGGTGAGCTTAATAACCTAATTGATTTAAATGTAATATATATTTGACATTTTGTCTGAAATGCCTTACACTAAATATATGACTAACAAGAAATATCGTCAGTTAAGAGTGGCCGTAGCGGTATTTGTCGGCACGATGGTCGGCCTGGCCATTTCTCGGGATAGTTATTTATTAGCCGGGGCGGGTGTCTTAACGGGTATGGTCTTTATGGCTTTGGTAAGATCAAAAGCTAAAATTACGGTCGATGAACGAGAGGCAACGGTGCGGGCTCAGGCTGCCCAATTAACCTATGCAATTTTCGCGCCAACAATTGGCATTGGAGCATTTTTACTTTACTTGTTTTCCAGCGCGCAATTGGCCGTCGTTCAGCAGCGATATTATTACCTGGAGTCACTTGGCATGGTGCTGGCGTACTTAACGCTATTTTTAATCGCTTTGTATTCAATCTCTTATCACTTTTTAAATCGCAAGTATGGCGGTGGCGGACTGGATGAGTAATTTCAGATCGAAAATTTTTATGAAAAACAACATTAAAGTCCAACGGGCGATCCACAATTTAACTCAGGAAGAGTTGGCTAATAAGATTGGTGTCAGCCGGCAAACCGTCAATGCAATTGAAGCTGATAAATATTTGCCATCACTGGGATTAGCTTTCAAAATTGTCAGATTATTCAAGTTAAAAGTTGAAGAAGTATTTTTTTATGAGGAGGATAAATATGAAAAAGATAACTAGCAAACTATTAAACAAAATATTTTTCCTCATGGCGGTGGGCCTAAGTATTGGCATCCTCTTTTTTGTCATTGGTGTGGCCTGGATTGGCTATGAGGCCAAAAATCAGTGTGAGCGCGCCAAACTAGCTTATGAAGGTGATTGTGTAGAAGCTTTAATTTCTTTGTTAAATGATACCAACCGCAGTTTCCGCGAACGCAATGATGCCATCTGGACTTTAGGGCAACTAGGTGACAGTCGAGCCTTACCTGTTTTAGAAACTTACTACACCGGTAACATTCTCGATCGTGAACCATTAAACGAAACGATCAGCCAATACGAACTCCGCAAAGCCGTCAACTTGACCAGTGGTGGTACAAATATTATCGGATGGATGTGGCGGGACGGGGTAATAGCCAAGTAAACTCAAGCCAAGAACTATCCTATGTCAAGCGTCCCTTTTCGTGCACACGGAGTGTAAATAGTTGGCGTAGAATTTAGCAGGTGGCATTTTTAGCGCAGAGTGGATTCTAGTATGGTTGTAACTGTAGAGTGTGTGGTGAATTGTTTCTAGAAAATGTCCCTCATCCTCAAAGCGGTCAAACTCAAGACCTAGATCTGTTTTAAAGTTGTTGTAGAAGCTTTCTTGGTAGCCGTTCTCCCAAGGAGAAGCCTTGGTGCTCATGGAAACCTGTATTCCAAATTGCTTTACTAAATCAGTGTAATCCTGACTGGTATATTCTGCTCCTTGGTCAGAGTGAATGTAGATTGGTTTTTGGAAATCTCGGTTAACTAGTCCATCTAGGAATGCTTGCATAATCAATGTTTTGTCGTGCCTCTGGGATACCTGCCAACCAACAATTTCTCTGGTGAATAAATCTAAAAATGTGGCTAAATAGATAAACTTTCCTTTAAAGGGCAGGTACGTAAAATCTCCAGCCCAAGTATGGTTTGGTACTAGTGGACACTGGTTTTTAATCTCGTTTTGGAAGGCGGCTGGTTTTCTTTGCTCATCTTGACGTTTTCGCCATCTGGCTTTTCTTTTATATGGCTTCAAGCCATACTTCTTCATGCATCTGCGAATCCGTTTTTTGCCCATTCCTAGCTCAATTGCCATCCTGCGGTAGCCATAACTGGCTTTACTTGGGTGTGAGCTCCAAATTTCCTCAATTTGTTCTTTTAACAGCTTGTCTTTATTGGCTTGAATGAAATCTTTTTTGTATAGATACCTTCTGGAAATCCCCAGAACACTGGCCAAGAGGCTTCTGTCCAGATGTGGTAAAAACTCTAGCAATAATCTGCTAATTTCTGTTCTTCTTTTTTTTTGTTTTCTCTAACTCAAGTGTGAGAACACCAAGTATTTGTTTGAGTTGCTCATTTTCTTTCATCACCCGCTTGTATTCCCGCCATGAAACTTGCTCTGTTACCTGACCTCGAAGCCAGTTATAGATGGTTTTGGTGCTTATCCCGTACGCCTTGGCTAAGTCTGCCACTTTTTGCCCAGCCTTAACTTTGGCTATTATTTCTGCTTTTACCTCTTTGGAAATTCCTGCCATCTTGCCCTTTCTTCTCACTAGATTTTATTACAATCTGTGTGAACTATAAGGGGAGCGGGTCAACTGCAAAATGCTGTATTAGAAGCACTTAATCGTGATCATAAGCGACAAGATGATGGCCATGTTGCCAAAGTCAGACAAATTAATGATGCAGGCTGGAGAGTTTATTTTGCTCCTTTACAAGAAATGCGCATGCTTAATCATGTTCGATTAGTTCCTGTAGATTCCAACGGCAGATGTATTGAGCCAACTGATTTTGAGTGCAACAATTTAAGGGCAGTGCTTCAAAGTCTGCGACAAATAGATTCATAGATTAAATCTGTCGCATTCAACAACCCAAGTCATTTTTTCTTTACTCATTTCTCACCTGAGAAAGCTATCATCCAGCCAACTGATAAAATATAACTTGATTTATGTGCGGTTTTTTTGCTTTTTCTACCGGAATGAGTTCGCGCCAACTGGCAGATTTATTTCAGCTAACAAATTTGCCTGGTTCACTGGAGGATATTGAATCACTGAAGTATTTTCCAAAATCATTAATTCCCACGGTGTCGAAAAACTCGCCCAACCAATTAATTATGCGCTATTGGTCACTCATTCCGCGGTGGTGGACCAAAGATTTAACTGAGTTAAAGTTTTCAACTTTTAATGCCCGGTCAGAGGACATTACCCAAAAAGCAAGCTACAAAGCGCCCTGGACAAACAGTCAGCGCTGCTTAATTCCCGCGACTTGGTTTTATGAATTTCAGGCTAGACAAACTAATCAAAATAGCAAAAAAGTAACTAAGATTCCGCATCGCGTTGAAGTGGAAGATCAGCCAATTTTTACCATGGCTGGCTTGTATGAAACTTGGACAGATTCTCAGAGCAATGTGATGGAAACGGTAGCCATAATTACAGCTGAGGCCTCCGATGCTCTCCGGCCGATTCATCCGCGTCAGCCTGTAATTATCAGTCCTGAAGATCGTGAAATGTGGTTGGACAAGGAAACTACACCTCAGGAAGCCATGCAACTTATGCGGGCGACCGAGGAATTGAAAATTGCCGAAATTGATCAAGAATTTAATCGCGCCTTCGGTGACGAAGTAACCCCTGACTTAGTTGCGCCAGCTAAAAATTCAGCTCAGTCAGGCTTGTTTAATTAAATCAATTTTTTGTTAGTTATTTTGCTAAATTGCGCTGACACGCTGAGTCAGTTATTTTGCTAAATTGCGCTGAAACGCAGTTTCAATTTGGTAAGCTTGCTCTCGGTTTTCAGCTAATACCATGTAGCCAAACTGACCCTGGTTTAACAAGCATGGCGTGGTTGGAATCAAGCCAATTTCGCCGCCTGGCAAAAAAAACAAATCTTGATTTTGTTCCATAATACTTGACCAAGTGTAATCGCCAGGCTGGAGAGTCATCATATTGGTCAAAACATAATGATGCTCGGCAAAGTCAGTACCATAAAAATGGCGAGCCACGTGATAGGCATAAGTTCCGCCCGTACGCCGAATGTTGGACTCGGCCAGATACAGTTGGCCATCTTTCCCGGCCATCATATCCACGTCAAAGTATCCACGGTAGCCATGGTCAGCGTAAACTTGGCCAACTGTCTCGCCAATCTGAATTAACCGATTTGTCAGCTCAGGTGAAAAAATATTTGTACTGATTTCTACTCCGGCAAAGGTGCCACTAGGCAAAACCCTCATGCCGCAAAAGTAACTTATTTTTACTTTGCCCTGAGCGTCAATATAACCCTCGACATTAGGTACCCCGCCGCCGACTGTAGTATCTGGCTCAATGTAATCTTCTACCACAATCGGAAACTTAGCCCAAAAACCGTTATCTTTGAGGAGTTGCTGGCGAATCTGCTGAGAGCGGGCGCTAGCATCGCCGTTTAGCTGGTTAGGAGTAAATATTGCCACACCCATACCTGAATGACCTTTCTGGGTCTTGAGAACCACTCCGCGGCCGGCCGGCCGGCCGGGCGCCCCGGACCCCGCCGGGTGCAAAACAAAAAAAACAAACCCAGCCCACACGGGGCCCGGGTGGCG
>CAZRWP010000002.1:59526-119888 GCA_964603945.1 uncultured Pseudomonadales bacterium | reverse complement strand
AAATACCCCCCCCACAAACCTTCACACACTTTGCGGGTTTTGCCACCCCCCCCGGGCCCGGGCGGCCGGCCGGCCCGCCGCTTCCACGGCGGTCTCAAAATCGTCAAAAACCTCGCCAGGCGAAAGGGTCAGGTTAGGCAAGTTCAAACTCTCAATTAATTTCCTAAACCCATCTTTGGAACTAAAGGCAGACACCTGTTCCCAACTAGACGGGGAGGGGAGATCGGCTAGCACAGGTGCTGCACCACGATCAGTCAGCTTGGACACTAACCTATATACCGCAGTTGATGGGCAGTAAGCCGAAATGGTAGCAGATTCAGCTAACTTGTTAAGAACAGTCTCATTATTTAAAGCATCCAGCGAAATCTGGCCGCTGTGAACTTCTGGAACAATGGACTCGGTACTACCCGGAATTAGCGAGTCAAGAAAGTTAGAAAATTCGGACGGCGGCTGATGAGGGGTTAGCATTTGTACCGCTTGGCCAGCCTGCTCGGCTCGTAGACCTATAAACTCCCTGTCAGAAAGCCAAGCATTTTCCTGGATTTCTGCTTCACGGGCGCTAGCTGACAAGGCCGCGATAAACGGCCAAACATCTTCAGATAAGTTAAATATGTAAGTATGAATCGGCATATAGTTTTAGCTTAATTCAACACAACTATTGAAGCGTTCAGCAGGGTAGCGAAACTGACCCAAGCAATATAAGGCACAAGCAGATAAAAAGCGGTTTTAGACAGTGGATAAAACTTCCGCATCGTCAGTACAATCATGATCCACATCACAATGATGTTAATTAAGCCCAGCTCAGGCGACCTTAGGCCAAAAAACATCGGTGACCAAAGAAAATTCAGCATCAGCTGAGCCAGAAATACTTTAATAGCCCCCTTAACTTCCGGCCGCTTCCAAACTTGCCGCCAAATTAAATATACTGACACACCCATTAGAAAATAGAGCAGAGTCCAAGCAGGGGCAAATAACCAATTAGGTGGAGCAAAAAACGGCTTTTCTAGGTAAACATACCATTCAGCAATTGAGTTGATGGTAAAAGGGGTGCCGAGTAATCCAACTAGCTCACAACCAACCACGGAAATAACTAACTTATATATGTCTTTCATATGGAATTAGTATGGAATGCTTAGATAGATAAAGCAAGACTTTTTTTGCTTGATATAAACAAAAACTCTATTGATTAATCTTTCTAACAATCCTACAATCTGATTATGGCTAAAGTAAATGATTCCACCCCAAACCAGGAAGAAAATCAACCAGCAACTAAGGTCAAGCAAACTAAAGAGCCCTCCAAATTGCAGCAGCTACGGGGAAATAAGAAGGTTCGTCTCGGTGTAATTTTAGTATTACTGGCAATTGTTGCCATTTTATTTTTTGTCTGGGAAAAAGCCAGAATTGCTCTGGTAATTATCTTTATTACTTTACTAGCCGCTTTAGGCTTGGAAGTGACAGAAAATGATTGGGATTTAGGCACTCTTTGGGAAACCAGATCGTTAGAAGAGTCAAAGATCGTCAGAGATGATTCTGGCAATTTCCTGTTTGATAAATTTGGCGAGATCACGACCGACCCTTCTAAAGGCAAAGAAGCAGATGACTATAACTGCAGTGATTTTGCCACTCAACCAGAAGCTCAAAACTTTTTCCTCAAGGTTGGCGGCACTAATAACGATGTTAACCGCCTGGACGGCGACAAAGATGGCGAAGCCTGCGAAAGTCTGCCCAAAGGCAATTAAACCAAGCCTGACTTTACATTTTATTAGCCACTTAACTCATGTCTAAACAAGTCTTATGACGCTATTATGCCTGGCAAGTGGGGTAGGAAAATTGCTTTATAACATCCGCTCTGCTATAATTCAGGACTTCGGTTAGAAATTCCCCTACGTTTGGCGGAAGATGCGATTCTCTCCGCGACTAAATCAAAACAAGGAAATATGTCCTATTCATTCAATAGGCGTGGTCGCACTTCTGGTGCCTCACGCTCTAACTCATCGCGCTCGTTCAATCGAGGGTCTCAACGCAACTCCTTTCGTGGATCTAAAGGTAGATTCAAATATGGAGCCCAGCGCTCAAACATCAATCCCGCTCAGTATGTAAGTGGTCCGGTTGAAGTTCAGGCTGAAAAAATTTATCAGCCACAAAATTCATTTGCTGATTTTGGCTTACTGCCTAAACTTCTATCTAACGTGACTCGTCACGGCTACACCGAGCCAACTCCCATTCAAGATCAGGCTATCCCAGTTCTGATGAACGGTCAGGATGTGGTTGGCATCGCTAACACTGGCACCGGCAAAACCGCCGCCTTTTTACTACCACTGATTAATAAACTATTACTTGATCAAGATCAGGGTGTTTTAATCGTTACTCCAACTCGTGAATTAGCTTTGCAGATTTTTGAAGAACTGCAGGCTTTTACAGTCGGCTTGCGTTTAGGAAATGCTCTTTGTATTGGTGGCATGAATATAAATGCCCAAATTTCAAGATTACGGAACAATCCACATTTTGTTATTGGTACACCAGGACGCTTGAAAGATTTGATCAATCGTGGCAATTTAAAAACTGAACTCTTCTCTAACATTGTTTTAGACGAAGTTGACCGCATGCTGGATATCGGCTTTAGACCTGATATTACCTTTATCATCTCTCACCTGCCTCGCCAGCGTCATGCGGCTTTCTTTAGCGCTACCATGAATCGCGATACAGAAGCGATTATGCGTCAGCTATCTGATAATCCAATCAAGATCAGCGTTAAGAAGCAGGAGTCTCTCTCTAATATTGAGCAGGACATGGTTAGAATCAAGCCTGGTCAAAATAAAGCTGACATTTTGTATGAAATGTTGATTAAAGAAAATGAATTCCCTAAAGTTATCGTTTTTGGTCGCACCAAGCACGGTATTAACAAGTTGGAGCAAAAACTGGATAAGTATGGCATTCGTGTCAGCTCAATCCACGGCAACAAAAGCCAAAACGCCCGACAGCGAGCTCTGCAAAACTTTAAGCAGGGCAGAGTTCAAGCTTTGTTAGCTACTGATGTAGCCGCCAGAGGTATTGACATAGACGACGTGACTCACGTAATCAATTTTGATGAACCTATGACCTACGACGACTACATTCACCGCATTGGCCGCACCGGCCGTGCCGGCAAGATCGGCAAAGCGCTGACTTTTGTAGATTAATTTTTTAAACAAAGAGAAGGATCATCCTTGCCCATCCTCTTGCCTGGAAGGATCATCCTAGGATGATCCTTCTTGAGGAAACTAAACGCAAGGATGATCCTTCAAACCTTCAAATTCGTACTTTATCCGCTGGCACTGTCAGCGTGAATCAACAAATCTTCTTCAGATAAAAATTCCATAATGCCATCGGCTATGGCTTTGGCAGACAACTCCGGTTGATCCACGATCAGACGCCGGTCTTGTGGATTAGTCAGAAAACCAGTTTCAACAATCGCCGCTGTTGTCATTGGATGGAGGCTATGCTCATAACGCCACCAGGCAAAGGCATAATACCCACGCATGTTTCGCGTGATGTTGTCGTCCTTGACCAGATTGGTGGCGGCGCCGTAGCTTTCTTCCAATTTAGAAACTAATTGATTCGCCTTGCCGGTTAAATCCCGCCAAGGCGCCGCCATTTTATAGCCGCTGGTGGCGGTGTCCAGACTGCCATCAGCGTGAATCGCAATAAAGACATCTGCCCAGTAGTCAGGCGGAATCGTAGCTGGTAAAATTTCCACCACAATACCTTTTTCCTTGAGCAGATCAGCCGTCAGATTAGCAATTATCTGATTGACCTCAACTTCGGTATAACCGGCCGCCATGGCGCCAGTATTGCCTCTGATATTTTTCAGCTCCTCCGGCACTTCGTCATTGTCCAAGTGACCAATCTGCAAAGCTACCTTCGGCGGTCCAGAAGGCCGCACCCAGTGTCGCCGAATTTCTTCCCAGGAAGTTAGCGGAGGAATTTCCGATTCTGATTCGCCGTATGGCGGAGCACCGGAAATTTGAAAGTTTGGCTGATTGAGATATTTATACCAGCCTATTACCATGAGTAAGACTATAATGGTAAGAGAAGATGCAACCATGAAAATCTTTTTTGATTGAGAAATGCTTGTTAACCAAAAATCTGCTGATAATTTTTCCATTAAGCAAATGAGTCTACACTCATTACATAATTAAGTTGTAATAGAAACTTTCTAAATCATTCTAAGCGTCCAAGATTGCTTCCTACTACTGGGACCGATATAATTGCCGTCTATGGCAAGATTTATATCAGGTAACTCCAGACAAGAAAGTTCTCAAGTTGGGCAGGAAATAAATTCAATTCAAGAATTAGGTTTATTAATTAGGAAATTTGATTCTATAGAACAAAAACTTATAGAAATTGATTGTGCTGATAATGCCGAAAAAATGAGAACTGATTTTTCTTTCATTAACATGTTTGAATCTTCTATAATAGATGAATATATCAAGGCAATATTCAAATGGATTGAAAATTATGAAAAGACAAATGGAAATAAAAAACCAGATTTTCCACGCTTGCACCCAAATTATTTAAATAATGATGGCTCAATTTCTTTTACTTCAAGTAATCACGCCACATGATCATCAAGATATAGCAATCGAAAATATGGCGGAGCTGGAACAGCTTGTCCATACTTACGGCGGTGAGGTAGTTGAGAAATCCTCTCAGCATCGAGTCCATCCGCATCCTGGCACGTTTGTGGGTGGCGGAAAAGTTGAGTGGCTAAAACAAACGGTCAAGGACAAAGAAATTGACGTGGTGGTGCTGAACGCCATCGCCAAATCTAGTCAACTTTTCCGCCTAGAGAAAGCGCTTTGGGAGGTTAACACGCAAATTAAAGTCTGGGACAAGGTTGATTTAATTCTGCATATTTTTGACCAGCACGCGACCACTACCGAGGCCAAACTCCAAATCGAACTTGCCAGAATTCAGCACGCCGGTCCGCGAATTTACGGTCTGGGCGGCACGGTATTGTCACGGCAGGGCGGCGGAATCGGCACTAGGGGACTTGGCGAAACTAATATTCAGATTGAGCGTCAGCAGATGAAAAAACGAATTCAATTCTTAAAAAAGCAAATCGATAAGCGGGCGGCCATGCAGTCCGGCCGTATCAAGCGCCGCCAAAACAAAGGCGTGTACACCGCCGCTTTGGTTGGTTACACCAGCGCTGGCAAAACTACGCTTTTTAATGCCTTAACCAACAAGCAAAAAAAGACGCATGGCGGACTCTTTACCACTCTGGATAGTGTGGTTGGCAAGATCAAATTTGCTAAAACTCCGCCAGTATTAGTCTCGGATACAATTGGCTTTATAGAGGACCTGCCGCCAAACTTAGTCAGTGCTTTTCGCTCAACTTTGCAAGAATCTTTGCAGGCTAGACTGCTTTTGCAGGTCATTGATGCTTCCGACCCAGATAAAAATGACAAAATTCAGGTAGTAAACGAAATTCTGGAAGATATGGGCATTACCGATAAGCCAATTTTTATCTTGAATAAAACTGATTTACTCTCAGACAAAGAAATCAAACAGCTCAAGCTGGATTTTGCCGATCAACCACATTTTTTGGTTTCAGCTTTAACCGGAGAGGGAATACCTCAACTAAAAAAATTTCTGCAGACTAAACAACTTAATACTCAGAATAAATTTGAGCAAAGTGATATCTCTGAACAAAACTATACTTAAGTCAATCTTTCTTACAATTAGAGCCAGCATTCTTACGGTTTTTTGTTAGACTACCAGCATGAGTATTTCTCTTAAAAAGGCGGTCGTATCAATTCTGATTGTGGCCTTAATACTTGGGTTGATCGGCGCTTTTGTCACCTGGAAAAACCGAACTGAGTACCGGGTGCGCACAGATCAAGCCGCTGTAATCAAGCAGATGCAGTCGTTGAGCCGCTACGAAACGGTCGTTTTTACAATTGAAAAAATAATTGAGGCAGGCACGCAGGGCAATCGTTTTCAGGAACTTTTATTTGGCGACAGAATTTTGCTGATTGCTCATGGTCAAGTAACGGCCGGCTTTGATTTAGCTCAGCTAACCGAAGATGACATTTCCATTGAAGATGACCGAATTACTTTGCGTTTGCCGCCTCCACAAGTTTTGTCAACTCGGCTAGACAGCGAGCAAACTCGAGTTTATGACCGTCAGCAAGGCTTATTAACTAAAGGGGAAGCTGATCTGGAATCAACTGCGCGTCAAGCCGCTGAGGAAACTATTCGCCAAGCCGCCTGTGAGGGTGGTATCCTCCAACAGGCTTCTGATAATGCCCAATCCCAGTTGGCTGGTCTGCTGAGATCTTTGGATTTTACCCAGGTAGAAATTACAATTCCTTCAGCTCAGTGTCAATAGATTTTAGAATATTATCTAGATTAACTAACCCAAAAACTGATCAAACATGAAGCGACAATACAATAAACAAATATTTGCTGGTGATGAGTTAAAGGGTGAGAATTTTATAAATTGCAGTTTTACTGCCTGTCGCTTTGTTTCAGCCAGTCTGCGTTTTTCCAATTTTGAAAATTGCTCTTTTAATGGCTGTGATTTAAGCGGTGCAATTCTGGACATTTCAGGTTTTACTAACTGCACCTTTAAAGACAGTAAGCTTAGCAACCTTGATTTTTCTCCTTGTCGATTAGAAAAATGTGATTTCTCGGATAGCGTTCTCCAAAACTGTACTTTTCAAGCATTAAAACCTGGGAAAACGCACCTGCAAAAAACCTTGGATCTTAGAAGTTGTCGGTTTACATCAGCCGATCTTGAGCGCTCCGTGTTTGCTGTCTGCCGCTTGGAGAAAGTTTCTTTTGCTGGCGCTAATCTAACCGAAGTAATATTTGAAAAGTGTAAACTTGAAGAAACTGACTTTACACAAACAAAACTGTCAGGCGCTAATTTTGACACCTCAGCCATGAAAAACACAATCTTGGATCTGGACGGCTTTTTAAGCTACGGCGCTAGCCATGGTTTTGTTTTGCCGTGAGTGGTTATTTGCCGTGATTGGCTGTCTTGCCGCAATTAAGACAGAATTAATAAATTAAACCTAAAAGTCTGCTAATTAGCTGATTTGACAGTTTTATTTCTAACTTTTCCCTTAGATCTGGAAAACACATAAGCCGCCAGCCAAGTAGCAAGCGGCGCTACCGCTACTAAACCAATACTGCCAACCAGCATACGAACAATTTCTTCTGAGATTAACTCAAACTCAATAATATCCAAAAATGACTGATTCTCGTCGTAAAAAAGTAGCAATAAGGGCAGAGCAGAGCCAGAGTAAACCAGCACCAGCGTGTTCACCATGGATGAAATGTGATCCTGGCCAACCTTCATGCCTTGTGTAAATAGCTCCCGCATACTACTGTCTGGCTTAGATTTTTTTAACTGCTGAACGACTGATGCCTGACCAACCGTCACATCATCCAAGACACCTAAGGTACCGATAATAATACCCGCCAACAGTAAGCCACGGATATCAATTGTGCCTTGCCGTTCCACCTGCAAGAAGCCGGCTTCTTCAGAGGCAAAACCGGTTAAGTGGGTAAGGTCAACAAAATAAATGGCCAACAAACCAGTGACAATTAAAGCAATCATTGTCGCCGCCACTCCAACGTGAGTTTTTGAGTTAAAACCATGGGAAATATAAAAAGTCGTCGGAATAATAATTAGCGATCCAATTAGTGCCGCCACAACCGGATCAGTCCCTCGAATAATTAAAGGAATTATTACGCGGAAAATGACTAAAAATGAAACACCCATGCCAACCAACGACAAAGCGCCCCAAACTCGGCCAACCACCAATACCACCGCCAAGAACAAAACAGTCAACAGTAGTAGGCCGTCAAATTTTACCCTGCCAGCCAAGGAATAAACTGGCTCACCATCCATACCTGGCATAACAGAGATCTTCACCTTGTCGCCAACTTCATATTCTTCATACTGCAAATCGACAGTGCTCCCCATTGAAGCGGAATTATTAATCTCTAATCTTTGACCGGCCTTGTCACCTTTAGTTATTTCAACTTCTAAAATCTGATAAGGCACCAGATCATCTAACAAGAAATCAGTTCCGCTTTCCGTGATCGCCACCACCTCGCCACGCATAAGCTCCGCTTGCGACTTTTCTCCAGTCAGTGGCTGAAATGTTAATTCTTCAGAGGGCAGGGAACTCTCTTGGGCCAAAACTTTAATCGGTTTGGCTAACAATAAACTGGCAAATAGCAAAGCGATTAAAACAAACCCGCAATAATTTAATTGCCAACCTAGTAATTTAGAGAAAATCTTCAGCATTCACTAATTGTACAAAAAATCTTGAGTAAAAAGAAATCAATCTGGAGAAACTGAATTATCACCAAAAACATTTACTGCTGGTACTAATTCTTTAATCTATCCACTTACTAATCAAAAACAGCTATAGTATTAACATGAATACTAGTTCCGATAATCGATATCAGACGGTTCAACTTACGCGTGGTCAGCGATTGGCCGATTCATTAGCTACAGCCATTGGTAGTTGGCCATTTATTATTCTCCAATCAATCGGAGTTTTGGCTTGGATTGTGTTAAATTTGACCGCATATTTTGAAGGCTGGGATCCATATCCATTTATTTTGCTAAATCTGCTTTTTTCCGTTCAAGCGGCCTATGCCGGACCAATTATTATGATGTCGCAAAACCGCCAATCCGAACGGGACCGTCAGCACGCCGCGTTCGATTTAAAAACTGATCTGCAATCCAAGGAAGAAATCGAGGGTTTACGCACCGCTTTAACTAGATTAGAAACACAAAAGATTGATCAGATTCTAGAACTTCTTCATGATCAAAAAGCTGAAGATTAAACTATTTTTCACTGACTAACATCAGCTATCATGACTAAATTTTGTTCTTAACTCAGCTTCCGCTATTACGTGGCCGGACATAGCCGCTTCAACTTCCTGGCGGTCGGCTGTCCGATTGAGATCCAACATTGTATCCAAAGCAAATAACCTAAACTCGACCTCATGAGTACCAGTCTCAGGACAAGGACCACTGTAACCATAAGTGTCATTAGAATTTTGAATTTCGATGGTTGGACGCACAAAAGTCGCCTGCTGTTCAATCTCTTCTTCAATCGGGGGAATATTAAAGACCAGCCAGTGTGTAAATGGTCTGACCGGCATATCCCAGTTTTCCATGATCAAAAGCAAACTTGTAGCGTCTTCCGGAACATCCCAAAATTGCAGGGGAGGATTATGATTGGCTCCGTAGCAGGTAAATTCAACCGGCATTTGTTCGTTTGTTTCAAAAGCCGGACTCGTTATCTCCATATTTCTATACTTCCATCATTTCGTAGTTCAGCCTCGACATTTCATCCACTATTTCATTAACAACTTCTAGTCTAGTCATACTTTCATCTAATATGAACTGAAAAGGAGGAGGGTAAGATTTAAGCAAGAACTAATAGCGATTCTCTAACAGTATTAACTACGGCAAACTTGATATACTCTAACTTCGACTTTATGAATGCACCTCAAAATTGGCTCAGTTTTATCAAAAAGTCACCCTTACTGACTGCCCTAATGGCAGTTCTGGGTTTGATGGTGGGGCTAGCGATAGTTTTTGCCATTTTTAGCTGGCAGACTTTGCGGCAGATTTCGGTGGGCGGTGGCGGCCAATCCGCCACTGCTGACGTCAGCACCCAGCTCGCCGCCGCTCAGCCCCAGCCATTCAGCGTTCTTCTGCTTGGTTATGGCGGAGGAGGGCACGAAGGCGGACTCCTGACTGATACCATCATCGTGGCCCGTATTGATCCCGTTAAAGAGCAAATCACCTTAATAACCCTACCGCGTGACCTTTGGGTGTCTTTACCAGTAAATGGAGAGACGGAATCAGGTTGGAAAATCAATGCGGCCTATCAGATAGGTTCCGATGACCTTAGTTATCCCAATAAGCTTGCTCAGTTTTCTGGTGAAGCGGGCGGTGGCAATCTAGCCAAACTGGCTGTTAGCCAGGTGGTAGGTTTTCCCATTGATGCCTTTGTAGCTGTGAGTTTCTCTGGTTTTACTAAATCGGTTGATGTTCTGAAAGGCGTGGAAGTTGAGGTTGAAAAAACTTTTGATGATTATTGGTATCCCCTGGAAGGAATGGAAGATGAAACTTGTGGCAAATCAGAGGAAGAAATTGAGGCTTTAACTGCCACAATGTCAGGCTATTTGCTTGAACAGGAGTTCCCATGCCGTTATGAGCATATTCATTTTGATCAGGGAACTGTCCGAATGGATGGCGCAACGGCGCTCAAATTTGCCCGCTCCCGCCATTCCGCTCAGGATGGCAGTGATTTCTCACGATCTCAAAGGCAAAAAAATGTCATTTTAGCCATGAAAGATAAGGTTCTGCGAATTGATTTTCTACCAAAATTAATTCCCTTTATCAGTACAATCAGCCAAGATTTGCAAACAGATCTAAGTCTCGATAATATTCAGGAATTCATTAAGAAAAAGGATGAATACCAGACATACACTATTCATAGTGTTGCTCTGACAGAAGATAATGTTTTAAATCACGGACGCAGTCAAGACGGCCAATACATATTGATTCCCAGAGAAGGAGCGGGAAATTGGGACAGCATTCACAAGTGGCTTGAACAGGAATTGACGGCCAAAGAAGAGCAAATCAGCCAGGAACCAAGCGCAATAATTCCAACGGAATAATTTTTCTATTGATATACCCCTGGTATGAACATAATTCTTACTCTTTTCACACAAAAGTGTACAATACTACTTCACTTATGAGATCTCATAAACAAATAATATTAGCCGTTTTAAGCCTTCTGATTGTCAGTTCCCTAACTATCATGCTTAAATCCTTGCCAAAAAAATCAGCGTCAGCTGACGTCTTCTCAACCCCAACCAACACCATCTCCACAGACCAGAACCGTCAAGAATTCTTTAGCGTAGCAGATTCAATTCCAGTCGAAAAAGTGGAACAAAACTCTATATCAACAAATCAATAGATAAGTTAGTCACCAGATCTATATTAAGCATTTTTCCTTAGCTAATTTTCATTACTTTTTTCTTACAGCATCCTTAAACGATTATCACTCATTAGTCTGAAACTATAGAAAGTCGCGCTGAGACACATTCGCATCGTTACCTATGATGGGCTGGTACACGATGTCATGGGAACCACCTGCCAACCGCGGGTGGTTCTTTTTTTGCTCAATCAAATAGCACGCCATCGGCTTTGCTTGAACCATAATCTGTCAATAAAATTTCAATTTGTGGCCTGGCTTTTTAAATAATTAACATTCAATTATTGACTGAATACTAGTTTTTCCCTGTTAAAAATAGACCTCAGCTTGTGATATCGTAATGGCTATGTCTAGAACAAAGTACCGTCAATACATCAAACAAATGTATACCGAACATGAGGAAGAATTTGCAGATTTTAAGTTACTACATGATCTTTATGCCACCGACAAAAAAAGGTATCAAGAAAAATATAATGAAGAGGGCATTGTAATTAAGCGGATTATTGAAGATTGGGAGAGCCGACTTTGCAATCAAATGGAAAGTGGCAATAACGCTTCATTTTCTGCCAAACTAGCGGAAGCTTTCCACACTGCAATTAAGAAAGATTACCCTCTTATCGAATTTATTGGCGTTAAAAGAATATAATTTGTACTCAATTATTCAGTTGCCTCTGCTGGCTCCTCATCACGATGTGTGTACATCCAGATCAGGAGAGAGAAGATCGTGAGCATCACGATTTGGCACAAAATACAAACTGGACAAATAACTTTCTCAACAAAGATCTCGAGGTAGGTTAGGCGCAGGCAAAACAGCATGCCAAAAGTGGTCATTCCCATAGCCAGATTCCGCTTCTTGGCCAGAGCCGATCCCAAAATTGTGATGTAGCCAATTAAACCAACCAGTGAGACCGGTACACCAAACCATTCAGCCAGATTACCTTTGGTGACGGCGTCGCAATTAATGGTTTCACTAATCGTACAAATCTGAGGCGGGTTAGGGGATAAATAACTATAAAAGAGGTAAATCGCCAGTCCGATACCGACAGTAGCTAAGATTGAGATTAAGGTCCAGATTTTTTTCTGATTTAACATAGTTTGGTTATTATAGTGGAAAGATTGGTCATTATGCTAGGCTTAAGCTGATAAAAAGATTAATTAACTAATATCAAGCTTATGGAAACAAATATTACTGATATTTCTCCAAAAACTAATCTCGTGGTCGTTGGCGTTTCGACTGACCCAAAAAAATATGGTTATAAAATTTTTACTAGCCTGGTTGAGGCCGGTTATCAGGTCAAAGGCATCAACCCTAAGGGTGGAGAGGTTGCTGGCAAGATACTTTTTAAATCTCTAGCAGATTTACCAACTGTTCCTGAAGTGGTCATCACCGTAGTTCCACCCAAAGTTACTATGGAAATCATAAAAATTTGCCAAGAGCTAAAGGTGCCAACTATCTGGATGCAACCTGGTTCAAGTTCAGACGAAACCATTGAAATGGCGAAGTCCGCCGGTCTTAAAGTAATTTCCAATACTTGCTTTATGATTCAGAAAAATATTTGGTAAATACACCAAAATATTACTTAATGTTCCTGACACCTCAAGCAATTGATGGTATCATCCAATTGAATATGCAGCCCATCGCGTTGCTATCTAATCAATTTTTATTTTCACCAGAAGGGAGTGGCTATGGCCGCAGTTAATAAGAAAGTCTCCGCTAAGGCTAAAAAGGCGGATCCAGCTAAATTTGCCGAAAATGTTTGGCAGTCAGAAGTTAACGTTCGAGATTTTATTTTCACCAATATCAATCCTTATGATGGTGACGCTGGATTTCTAAAGGGTCCGTCTGCCCGAACCAAAAAACTCTGGGATAAAACCAAAATCTTACTGCAAAAAGAGATTGATAAAGGTGGTGTGTTAGATATCGATACTAAGAATATCTCAACTATTATCAGTCATGATCCAGGCTATATTGATAAAAAACTGGAACTAATTGTAGGTCTGCAAACAGACGCTCCATTAAAACGAGGCATCAAGCCATTTGGCGGCTACCGTGTGGTGGAAAGCGCCTGCGACCAAAATGGGTACAAACTGGATGGAGAAGTAATTCGGATTTGTCGCGATTACCGTAAAACCCACAATGATGGTGTTTTTGACGTTTACACCGAAGAAATGCGTAAACTTCGCAAGACTGGCGTTTTGACCGGTCTGCCGGACAATTATGCTCGCGGCCGGATCATTGGTGATTACCGCCGGGTAGCTTTATATGGTGTGGATAAACTGATTTCAGCCAAGGAAAAGGACAAGGAATCTTTGGACGGTCCAATGACCGACCAACTGATTCAACTGCGTGAAGAGGTCAGCGAACAAATCCGCGCCTTGAACATGATGAAGCAAATGGCCCAAAAGTATGGCTTTGACATTAGCCGCCCCGCGGAGAATGCCCAAGAGGCTATCCAGTGGACTTACTTTGGCTACCTAGCCTCACTAAAAGAGCAAGACGGGGCGGCGATGAGCCTGGGCAACGTCAGTTCATTTTTTGATATTTACCTGGAACGAGATCTCGCCAGTGGCAAGCTTAACGAAGCTCAAGCGCAGGAATTAATAGATGACTTTGTGATCAAGTTGCGCCTGGTGCGCCATCTGCGCATGGATGAGTACAATCAGCTCTTTGCCGGCGACCCAACTTGGGTCACCGAGTGTATTGGCGGCATGCTCAAAGATGGACGGCATAAAATCACCAAGACGTCATACCGCTTTTTACAAACGCTATACAATCTTGGACCAGCGCCAGAACCAAACTTAACAGTTTTATGGTCTGATCGCTTGCCAGAGAATTTCAAAAAGTTCTGCGCTCAGGTTTCGATGGACACGTCCTCGATTCAGTATGAAAACGATGACCTAATGTGCACCACCGGCAATACTGATGACTACTGTATCGCCTGTTGTGTCTCCATGATGGAAACAGGTAAAGAGATGCAGTTTTTTGGTGCCCGTTGCAACTTGGCTAAGGCTCTGCTTTTAGCGCTAAACGAAGGCCGTGATGAAATCATGGGCATTGAAATAGTCCCAAATATTCCTAAGTTACCTGACGGCCCATTGGATTACAACGAAATTAAACGCCTATTTGATATCTGCATGGCCTATCTGGCTAAGTCTTACGTCAATACTATGAACGTTATTCATTACATGCATGACAAATATTATTATGAGCGGGCACAGATGGCTTTAATGGATACGCATGTTCATCGCAATATGGCTTTTGGCCTGGCTGGCCTAAGTGTGGTCGCTGACTCATTGAGTGCCATTAAGTTTGCCAAAGTGACGCCTATCCGCAACGATCAAGGCGTAACGGTCGACTTTAAAGTTGAGGGTGAATATCCCAAGTTCGGTAATGACAATGACGCGGTTGACCAAATTGCTCGCGACTTAGTCCATGACTTTAATCAGGAGTTAAGCACTAATCATATCTACCGTGACGCCACACCAACCTTGTCAGTGCTGACGATTACTTCCAATGTGGTTTACGGCAAAAAAACCGGCGCTACCCCTGATGGACGCAAGAAAGGCGAGCCATTTGCCCCAGGTGCCAATCCCATGCACGGCCGAGATAGTTCTGGCGCGGTTGCCTCACTAAACTCAGTGGCTAAAATTGATTACGCAGACGCGCGTGACGGGGTGAGCAATACCTTCTCCCTGGTACCTAAGAGTTTGGGCAAAACCAAAGACCAGCAACTCGACAACATGGTCAATTTATTTGACGGTTACTTTGGCAAACACGCCCATCACTTGAACGTGAATGTCCTTAACCGCGATACGCTGATTGATGCCATGGAGCACCCAGAAAAATACCCTCAGCTAACCATTCGTGTTTCTGGCTACGCCGTCAACTTTATCAAGCTTAGTCCGGAACAACAGCGCGAAGTAATCGCCCGCACCTTTCACGAGTCGATGTAGGCGGTTATACTACGGTTTTAGTGGCTTTACTAAACCTTTTTGAGCGGGAAATTTTGAATGATGTTCAGAAATTGAATGATAAAACCTTGCTTGCTTTAAAAAGGCAGAATATAAATGTTATAACGCTTCGTTTTGTTAGAATAGGCTCAGATATATTGGTCGGTGATGCAGGTAAATTTACCCATCGTGACATATATGAAAAACGCGGCAATTGGGATGATATATCTGATGCTGGCGCTCTATTCTTTTACAGGGAACAAAAAGACAAACCATTTTCTTGCTGGGTTTTAGGACTCAGTACAGTTTTTATTGGACAGCTTAAGATGGAGGATCTTAATACAAATCGGCCGGCAACTCTGAGCCAAATTGAACCTATTTTTAAACAAGCCAATATTGAAATTAAACATGAGCGTCTACCGGAAAAATATCTTAGGCTGTCCAGATAAAATGGTGTTTTATGAATCTGATTAAAATCTCAGCTTCAAAATCTCAAAAAGCAATATTTCATATTAATTTCAATTCAGAAAGGAAAACTTATGTCGTTTGACCAAACTGCTTTTTACGACTTCATTTTAGAGCAGGGAATTGTCGGCTTTTTTGACCAGCCGATAAAACTATCATCCGGGCGCTACACCAGTTGGTATGTTAATTGGCGCAATGTGTCAGCTGATGTATTTCAACTAGAACGTTTGACTGATTTTGTCTTAGATTTTTTAGCTGATAAAAACGTGGACTTTGACTGCTTGTACGGCACTCCAGATGGAGCAACTAAACTGGCGGTCGTCTGCCAATACAAATGGGCTAAATTACAATCTGATTTTGGTCCAGGAAAATATCCATTGGCCATGGGGCGTAAAACACCTAAAGATCACGGCGAACCTAAAGACCGATATTTTGTCGGTGCGCCAGCAGGTCGAGTCGTAGTCCTAGAAGACGTGACCACCACTGGTGGATCTTTGTTAAAAACGGTTTTGACACTTCAAGAATTAGGTTATAACCTGGCGGGTGCAGTCACCTTAACCAACCGTAACGAGGTCATGGATGACGGACGCCATGTTAGTGAGGTATTAGCAGAAAAAGGTGTTCCTTATTTTAATCTTAGTCAGGGTTTGGAGTTGCTTCCTTTAGCCGTTAAAAAGTTTAAGCCTAGTCAACCAATTAAGCAGTCGATAATTGACGAATTTAAGCAATACGGCGAAAGTGAAATTAAGTTATGAGGATGAAAATTGCTGAAAAGTACAACCGACGCGTCCAGCAAATTAACTCACTGTTGTGCGTTGGCTTAGATGCCGACCTCAAAAAAATCCCAGACCGCTTTTTGTCGCAAGACAATCCTTTGTTTGCCTTCAATAAATGGATTATTGATCAGACTCACATCTACACGGCCGCCTACAAACCAAACCTGGCTTTTTATGAATCCGAGGGAATAGCGGGCTGGAAAAGTTTACAGCTCACAGTTGAGTATCTGCAAAAAAATTACCCAGAAATTGTTACCATTGCTGATGCCAAGCGAGGTGATATCGGTAATACAAATTTTGGCTATGTAAAGTCTATTTTTGATGATTTAGGATTTGACGCTGTTACTTTACATCCATATTTAGGGCAAGAATCCTTGGCGCCTTTTTTAGAGAGAATTGATAAAGCCTCGATTATTCTGTGCAAGACCTCGAACCCAGGTGGGGGAGAACTGCAGGATCTTTTGGTTGAGGATGAAGATGGTTCTCGCGAGCCAATGTGGTTAAAGGTTGCTAAGCAGGTTAGTCAGGAGTGGAATCAGGCTGAAAATTGCATGTTAGTGGTTGGCGCCACCTACCCAAAAGAATTAGCTAAAGTACGCCAGGTGGTAGGCGAAATGACCATTTTAGTTCCTGGCATTGGAGCGCAAGGGGGCGAGTTAAAATCGGTGCTAAAGGCAGGATTGAATACGAACGGACAAGGTTTAATCATCAATATCGGCCGCGATATTATTTTTGATGAAAATCCTGGAGAAAGGGCAAAGTGGTACTCGAAGCAGATCCGCACACCTTGATCACGGTCTCTCCTCAATCTGGAGATAGCTGTTATGTCCAGATCAAGGTCTTGAATTTTTAAGCATTTTTGTTTGTTTTTAAGCGCTAAATGGTGCCTAAAAAGCACAAAATATACCTAAAATTAGTAAAAAAGGCATAGGGTGTGATCTGGAGATAAACCTTATCTCCAGATTGAGGAGAGTGTACTACAATAGGCATATGTTGCGCGTCCACTCAGTGGAAACTTTTGGAACACATGAAGGGCCTGGCATTAGATTAGTCATCTTTCTGCAAGGTTGTAATATCCGTTGTCTTTATTGCCATAATCCAGATACTCAGGCGTTGACGACTGACTCAACCAAAAACATGACAACCGAGCAAATTTTGGAGCTACTAGAAAAAGAGCGTCCTTACTTTAAACGGGGTGGTGGCTTAACAGTTTCAGGTGGAGAACCTACCTTGCAAGCTGATGGATTAATTGAATTATTCACCTCTGCCAAGGCCGCCGGCTTTCACACTTGTTTGGATACAAATGGCACTATAGTTTCGCCTACTACAAAAAAACTTTACGATTTAACTGATTTAGTTTTGTTGGATGTCAAGCATATAAATGACGATTGGCATCGCAAGTTAACAGGCGCTGGCAATGCCAATACTTTAGCCATGGCAAAATATCGAGAAAGTACCGGCAAACCGATGTGGTTGCGCTACGTATTGGTGCCTGGGTGGTCTGATCAGCCGGAATATTTAGAAGAGTGGGGCAAGTATTTTGCTGATTACCAAACCGTTGAGCAAGTTGAAATTCTGCCATATCACACGCTGGGCGTTTACAAATATGAAGGCCTGGGAATGGATTACACCTTAAAAAACGTACAGCCGCCAACTCCAGCCAGTGTCGAACAAGCCAAAAATATCTTTGAGAAATACCTAAAAAATGTGTTCATTCAGTAAAAAAAGAAGGACGATCATGAATTTTAATGCTCTGTTTTATCCAAAATCGATTGCCGTTGTGGGAGCATCGCGCACGCCCAAAACCGTCGGCAATGATGTGGTCAAAAATTTACTGACCCAGGGATATGAAGGCAATGTTTATCCGGTTAACCCCAAAGCTGACGAGCTTTTCGGACAAAAAGTGTATGGATCCATCGCGGAAATTCCGGAAGATATTGATCTAGTAGTGGTAGCAATTCCGGCTAAATTTGTTTCACAAATAATTAATGAGGCAGCTGACAAAGGTGCCCAAGCCGCGATCGTGATTTCAGCTGGCTTTAAGGAAACCGGCAATCTTGAACTTGAACAGGAACTACATGATGTCTGTCAAAAGAGAAATGTGGCTTTAATTGGACCAAACTGCTTGGGTGTGATTAATCCGGAAATCAGTATGAACGCTTCATTTGCCTGTCTGATGCCCGAAATGGGAAACGTGGCTTTTATTTCCCAGAGTGGCGCACTCTGCACAGCCGTACTTGATTACGCTAAGGATATGAGCCTGGGCTTTTCCAAATTCATGAGTATCGGCAACAAAGCTTGTATTGATGAACTCACCTTAATCCGCTACTTTGCTCAGGATCCGCACACCGACGTTATCGCCATCTATGCCGAACAACTGGAGGAGGCGCCGGCCGTAATTGAGGCAATCCAGGAAATTAATCATTCTGACCACCCAAAGCCGGTAATCGTGCTTAAATCAGGCCGGACGGAGGCCGGCGCCAGCGCCATTGCTTCCCACACTGGTTCATTAAGCGGCGGTGACTCAGCTTACAAGGCTTTGTTTGAACAAGCCGGCATCATTCGCGCCAACTGCGTGCGGGAGCTCTTTGACTACGCTCAGATTCTGGCGCGTAACCCGTTAGTCAAAGCGCATAATGTGGCCGTGATTACCAACGCCGGTGGTCCGGGTGTGTTGGCAACTGATGAAATTATTTCTCATAATTTGAAAATGGCTGAGCTGACTGAAGAATCTAAGGCTAAACTCAAGGAATTTTTGCCCCCAGCTGCCAGTCTGAATAATCCGATTGATGTTTTAGGCGATGCGAAAGCCGATCGCTACGAACAAACCTTGCGCGTAGTGTTAGAAGACAAAAACACCGAGTCTGTTTTAATTCTGCTAACTCCGCAGTCTATGACGGAAATTACCGCCACTGCTGAAGCTATCATCAAATTAAAAGCAGAGTATAAAAAGCCGATTGTTGTCAGTTTTATGGGGCGGGAAACAGTCAAGCCAGGCGTTGACTTACTGCGCGAAGCCGACGTCACCAACACACCATTTCCTGAGCCGGCAGTCTGCGCTTTAGCGGCATTTAGTCATTACGCTGATTGGACTCAAATCCCTAACTTACCATTCTTAAAATATGAGGATGTCGACAAAAAAACCGTAGCTGATATCTTTGCTAAGGCTAAAGCCAAAGGTCAAACTTCCTTTCCCGAAGCCGAGGCAGTTGAGATTCTCAAAGCCTACAAATTCCCCGTTCTGGACAGTGCCGTTGCTCACTCCCCTGAAGAGGCCACCGCCATTGCCGAGCAGTTTGGCGGCCGCCTGGCCATGAAAATTGTTTCCCCCGACATTCTCCATAAAAGCGATGTAGGCGGGGTAGTGTTGGACTTTTCACCCGAAGAGGCGGCCGCCAAGTACCAATCTATGCTGGAAACCGTTGCCTCTCACAAACCAAAGGCCAAACTCGAAGGTGGTCTAATTATGCAGATGGCCCCGCAGGACGGAGTCGAAGTAATTCTGGGTGTTAACAAAAATCCTAGCCTTGGTACTACTATTATGTTTGGGCTAGGTGGCATTTATGTTGAAGTCTTAAAGGACGTGAGTTTTGCCTTTGCTCCGCTAAATGAAAACGATGCCAAACGGCTTATCACCAGTTTGCGATCGGCCAAAATATTTGATGGTGTCCGCGGCCAAGCACCCAGAGATCAAGCAGCATTGATTGAATGCTTGGGCAGATTGTCACAACTCGTCACCGATTTTCCAGAAATTACTGAGCTCGACATCAACCCTCTGCTGGCACTGCCACAAGGGCAGGGCGCCAAAGTTCTCGACGCGCGAATTATGATTGAATAAGTAATACTCTCCCCTCAATCTGGAGATAGTTGGTATATCCAGATCAAGGTCTTGTATTTTTGGACATTTTTGTTAGTTTTAAAGGGGTAATGTCCCAATAAATTTGCGCAAAAAAAGCACAATTCAGGTCAAAATAACAAGAGTGTAATCTGGAGATAAAGTTTATATCCAGATTGAGGGGAGAGTATGATCTATGAAGCCACCCTAATCTTTGATTTCGATGGCACGTTAGCCGATTCATTCCAGATTCATTTGGACATTTTCAATCAACTAACAATTAAGCACCGCCGGCGACCACTCAACGAAAACGAGATAGAGCAGTTTAAACATCTTTCAATGCGCGACTTCATAAAACAGCAAAAAATCCCGCTTTGGCAATTACCCAGCCTGATCAAAGAGGCCAGAACTATTCAACAAACTCAACACTTAGAACCAAAAATCTTCCCGCCGCTCACCAAAATAGTGCCTGCCTTAGCAACTCAATACAAACTTGGAATCTTAACCTCTAACACTTCAGCCAATGTGGAACGATTTTTAAACCACCATAACTTGTCTAAACACTTCAGATTTGTCGACGCAGAGCCGGACCTTTTTGGCAAACATCACAAATTAAAAAAGTTAATAAAACAATACAAACTAAACCCAGCCGAAACAGCCTATGTCGGTGATGAGGTTCGTGATATCGAGGCGGCTCATCTGGCTGGGATAAAGATTATTGCGGTTAGCTGGGGTTTTAACTCGGTTTCCGCCCTAAAAGAAGCCAAGCCCAACTTACTACTAAAATCTCCATCAGATTTATCATCACTTTTAAACAAAAGGCTTATGGCTTAAATGCCATCCAGACAGAATATTTATCCCATGATAGCCAGCTGAAAAATGTCCTCTTTTACTTAATTTTTAGTTTATACTAAAAGAAAAGCAAAGGAGCTTTATGCCAGAGAACGTAGAACCAAAACAGAAAAATACCGGAATGGCAGTTGTAGCCTATCTGATCTTTTTTGTCCCGCTCTTAACCGAAGCCAAAGATGATCCGTTTGTAAAATTCCACGTTAAACAAGGCCTGATCCTGTTTCTAGCCTGGATTGTCTTGACCATTTTCTCAATGGTTCCAGTAATTGGCTGGGTTTTAGGTCCGATTCTAAGTTTGGGCTTATTAATCCTTATGGTTATCGGCATCTTGAACGCCGTTAACGGTGAGACCAAAGAGCTACCTCTAATTGGCCAGTACGCTAGCAAAATTAACTTATAAATTGAATTTGAAGCTGAATTCCTGGTGGCTGGCAAACTGCCAGCCACCAGGTTTTAGTTTTGGATCGTCAAAAATTCATCAACTATTTTTTTCAATATTCAATATGTATAAAAATTTGCCTTCAAAAAATTTCATCAGCGCTATAATATCTCCGTGTTAACCACTAAACTAAATCAGTTCACGGTTTCTTTTCCCAATTCTCAGGAATACCACCAGCTTAAACGGGAAATTTTCAGTCTTCATACCTATTATTTAGAAGACGATCTTAAAAAGCCATATATTATTGATGCTGGCGCGCATATCGGTCTCAGTACGCTTTACTTTAAATCTCAGTGGCCAGAGGCTCGAATTTTGGCCATTGAGCCTAATCCCAAATCGATTACTTATTTAGAACAAAATTTGCAGCAAAATTTAATTGAAAACGTGACCATTGAGCCAGTTGCCTTGGCAACCTCGGCCGAACAAGTGGATTTTTATATCGATCCAACTGATGACGATTGGCAATCAACCGCCAGTTTACATCCGTCAGCTTGGACCAATACCAGACCAGGCGAACCGATTAAGGTTCAAACCCAGACTTTGAGCCACTATCTTGATCAGCCAATTGATTTACTTAAGATGGATATTGAGGGAGTAGAGGAGAGGGTGCTTTTGTCAGCTGGTGAGAAAATCAGACAGGTAAAACATTTATTTATCGAATTTCATGGCCGTCCAGACAATTCAATCTTGCCCATTATTGAATTTTTACAGGAACAAGGCTTTAAGTCTGAAGTCTGGAAAGACCAGAAAGCTATTCAGCCGGAAAAGGTCATTGGTTTGGCGATTATTGAAGCAAAACAAGCTAAACTTTAATTGAATTAGCAAGATATTTATCAGGTACATTAAATTTCCTTGATCCAAGTTGTATGATGGAATAGTTATATCTGAAAGGATACAGCTATGCAGATTGCAGCTTTATTGGTGGCGTTGATTATTTCGCTGCCTCAACTTAGTCAAGTTCAAGCAGTTAAATCGGAAGATTTTACTCCACCAGGATTAGCTAACAAAGAAGTTACCGCTAATCAAAATGGCAACCGCAATGTTTTAATTGAAGGCTCAGAAAGCGAAACTATCCGAGTTGAGACTATTACTGGCCAAAAGAGTCAAAACCAAAATAATGATAGGTCAGCCGATTTATCTGATGAGCCAACTACCCTAATGCTTTTGAACGAGGAATCGGAAGATGATTCAAATTTAAATGAATCAAATAGCCTTGGTCAAGCCAATCGACTAGCCGCCAAAGAACGAATCCAACTCAGAAAAGAACTGCTCACGCAGGAGCAGGCTTCACGTTCTGCCTCACGCTCCGCCAGCCGCTCAGCCAATCGTTCGGTCACGGCTCAGGAACACATGAGTATTGTGGCTCAGCATGTTCAGCGCCTTTTAGCCGTTCCTGATCGAGATGGTGGAATTGGCGCCGAGATTAGAGAAATTGCCCGTCAGCAAAAAACTACTCAGGCTTCAATAGCCGGTGAATTGCGGCAAGTTCAAAACCAGAACCGCTGGCTGCGATGGCTCATCGGACCTAGTAAATCTAACCTAGATAAATTAGTTGATCAGCAAGAGCAAATTGAAAAGCGAATTGCCCGCTTGCAGGAACTCCAACTGGAAACTGTTGACGAGGCCATTCAGCAAACTCTGGAGGAGGCTATGATTGCTCTGGAAGAACAGCAACTACTGCTTGACCAGGAGATTGAAACCGAAACCAACCGCTTTAGCTTGCTGAGTTGGGCACTTAACACATTCTCATTTTGATCGAGTGGCGCGCCAGCGCCAGATCATAGTCTGTCCAAAATACACCATTTTTGTAATTTTTTACTGTCAATTTGATCAAAGTTTTGCCATTTTTAGCTAAAGAAATGGACAAAAAAGCGGGTTTGGGAATAGACTATGATCTGGTGATAAAATCAGCTCTCGATCAAAATGAGACTATAGGAATACATATGGAAACAAAAAAGCTATATCGAACCGAAGACAATCAGGTGTTAGCTGGCGTAGCTGGCGGACTAGGGGAGTATTTTGAAGTTGATCCAGTTTTAATTCGTCTGCTTTTTGTCCTGTTGACCGTCTTTGGCGGCTCAGGGGTCTTAATTTACATTGTTCTTTGGCTGGTGATTCCGCAAAAATCTCAACTGGCAGACAACACAGAAACAATCATGCGTCAAAATGCTCAGGAAATCAGTACCAAGGCCAAGGAAATGGTTAATGACACTGGCGTCATTGCCAAACAAAAACCACGCCAGTGGTTGGGCATCATTCTCATCTTTTTAGGCATCTTGTTTGTGTTGGACAACTTTACTTTCTTGCGTCTGGAACTGCTCTGGCCGTTTATTCTGATCGCTATCGGTCTGTTTATCGTTGCAAAAAAGTAGGGTAGAATCAGCAAAATTTTTGCTTACTCAGCTAACTTAGATTCAACGGAAGAAGTAATAGATATATACAGCTATAATGCAGTTATGGATGAATCAGCTCCAAATTTAACCGCTTTGCCGGAAATTCAAACCTCGGCAGAAACTGACTTGGCTAAAGTCAAGACTTTTGATGAGCTGAATAATTTTAGAACCAAATACCTAGGCCGCAAAAGTGCTTTGCAAGAGGTTTCCAAACAACTAAGCAATTTGAAACTCGATCAGCGCAAACAAGTAGGCCAAGCCATAAATCAGCTCAAAAATAAAATTACTCAAGATATTAAAGATAAACGTCAGGCACTCAGCGAAACTGGCGGCAATCAGTCAGGCATATCCGCTGAGATTGATACATCTCTGCCAGGAGAACTGCCACATATTGGTCATCTGCACCCCACCACGCAAATGTTGCGTCAGCTTAATCACTTTTTTCATTATTTGGGTTACAGCGTTTATGAGGGTCCGGAAATTGAGACCAATGAATTTAACTTTGACAAACTGAATCTGCCACTCGACCATCCCGCCCGCGATTTGGCGGATACTTTCTATATTCATGAGCCGGAGTATTTACTGCGCACTCACACATCCTCTGTTGAGACCAGGGCAATGACCACGGAAGAACTGCCGCTGAGGATTGTGGTTCCAGGCAAGGTCTACCGCAATGAAACCACCAATTCCACCAATAGCGCCATGTTCTATCAATATGAGGGTCTGGTAATTGATAAAAATTTGAGTATGGCTGAGCTAAAGGGGACGCTGCGGGCTTTTGCCGAGTATCTTTATGGCTCCGATATTGAGACTCGATTCCGCTGTAAGTATTACCCGCAGGTCGAGCCGGGTGCCGGCATGGATATTAAGTGTACTTTTTGTCATGGCGAAGGCTGCCAGGTTTGCAAGTACCGTGGCTGGATTGAGGTGCTGGGTGCCGGCATGGTTCACCCCAATGCCTTGCGCAACTGCGGCATTGATGACCGCGAGTGGTCGGGATTTGCCTTTGGCATGGGCATTGACCGCCTGGTAATGCTCAAATACGGCATCAAGGATATCCGTAAACTGTACAGCGGCGAATTAGTCATTGAGGAGAAAGTATGAAAGTCCCACTAAACTGGCTGAATGATTATGTTGAAGTGGGCGGCCGCTCAGAGGAGTTAATGGACAAGCTCACCGCTATCGGGCATTTGCAGGATGGGCCGCCGCAACAAATTGCCAATGACCAGGTTTATGATTTGGAAGTGCGCCAAAACCGCTCCGACGTTTTATCACTGCTCGGCGTCGCCCGCGAATCAGCGGCCGCCCTCGAACTCGATCTCAAAACGCCAGACATTTACCTTTCAGCTTTGCCAGAGGAAAATGGTCCCACACAAGTCACCATTGAAAATCCTGACCTCTGCTACCGCTTTAACACCATTACTATTGAAGGTCTCACCGTTGGCCAGTCACCAGAATGGTTGACCCAAAAACTGGAGGCCATGGGCATCAAATCAGTCAATAATGTAGTTGATATCACCAACTTTGTCATGATTGAGATTGGTCAGCCTCTGCATGCTTTTGACTTTAAAAAAGTAACTGATCAGCACTTGTTTGTCCGTTCAGCTCATGAGGGTGAGGAACTTGTGGTTCTAGGCGGTAAGAAAGTAGAATTAACCACTGATGATCTAGTTATTGCCGATTCCCAACAAGCGCTGGCTTTAGCTGGCGTTATGGGCGGCGAGGGCAGTGGCGTCAGCCCAGCCACTAACTCAATTATTTTGGAAGCGGCCACTTACAACCAGGCTAGTATCCGCCGAAGTACCTTGCGTCACACTTTGCGCACCGAATCATCTACCAGGCTGGAAAAATTCTTACACCCACATCTAACTGAGCTTGCCTTGCTGAGAGCCTCCCACTTGATAATAGAACTGTGCGGCGGTGAGGTTACTGGGCATCGCGATGCTTATCCAAACCCCAAGCCAGAAACGACGGTCACTCTCACGCAAGAGTATCTAAACCGGATTGCGGGAATTAGCTTTACCATGCAGCAAGCTCAGGATCTCCTGGCTAAACTATTCATTTCCACTGAGCTTAAAAGTGACAACGAACTCCTGGTTAGAGTGCCATATTTCCGGACAGATCTGGAACAAGAGGCAGATGTTGTTGAAGAAGTGATCCGCATTCATGGTTATGACAATTTGCCCTCACGCTTGCCAAGCAACCCGCCGCCTAAGAGTATTCAATCAGCCGCCTATGACCTGGGTGAAAAAGTCCGAGATTACTTCACCTCAATTGGCTATGACGAACAAATTACCGAACCCCTAACCAAAGAAGAAGAAAGCGCACTCGAACCAGTTTACCTGGAAAATTCACTCTCCAGTGAAAAAGTTATGCTTCGGACAAGTTTGAGGCCAATGTTAGAGCAAGGTCTGAGTTACCGGCGCAAATATCGCCAAGAATCGATCAAACTTTTTGAAGTCGGACGCATTTATTTTAAGGAAAATGACCAGTATTTAGAAAAGCACACTGTAGGCTTTTTGTTAGCTGACAAGAACGCCAATTATCAGAAGATTAAAGGTGTTGCAGAGGGTTTGTTGATCCGTCTAGGCTACGCGCCAGATGATTCTGTCTACACGATCACAGCAATAAATGAGCAAGTATTTGTTGTTGAACTTGATCTGGATAGCTTGCTTAAGCGGCCAACGATTGAGACTCAGCATGTGCTAACTTCTCCGCCACAGCTAATCTTGCAGGATTTATCCATCTCTGTTCCAACTGAAACCAGAGTAGGGGACATGATCAACCAGATCAAACAAGCCGATCCACTAATTTACAGTGTTGAGCTTGGCGAACCGCCATTTAAGACTGGCGACCACAAAAATGTCTTCCTGCATTTGGCTTACCATGATCCAAAACGCACTATTAGCACTGATAGCATCCAGCCAGCCAGAGAAGAAGTGATTAGAATTCTGACCAGTCAGTTTTCGGCTAAATTGCGCTGAAATAGGCATAATTTAACTGTGCTTAACTTTAAAAATTAGTTGATTTATTGAAGTAATTTTGCCTGAAGTTTCTGATTTAAGTTATAATGCAACTTACAAAATTAAGGACCAATTATGACAAGAACATCAAAAAAGGAATCTCTCCCATCCCCATCTGAGCTAAAAGGTGATATTGATAAAGTTGTGAAATTAACGAAAAAGAGTGAGCAATATATTAGAGATCTTGAAATTAAAGTTAAAGCTTATACAGCTGAGTTGTCTCAAAACCCTCGCAAAAAGGTTCTTGGGATTGACATTGGAAGCTTTATTCTAAAATACACCGACTTTACAGCGGGAGAAGCGGTAACTTTCTTAAACTACTTAGGTTATAGCGCCATATTACGTTCTGCTCAAATGGGAGCCCGTCAAAAAATTGATATTTCCAATAATCCAGTTGGCGAGGAGCTTAATCCCTCAAACACTGGCGAAGGAACTAATTCTGGAAGCAACGACGAAAAACCTAATAATACCAAAACAACCGGTCAAATTGTTTGGATTAGGAGCGAAAAAAAATCTTACAATACCGGTTACAGCTCCGAATAAACCGTATCTTCTATTGTAATAATCAATTATAGTTTTATTGCCTCCCCAGTGGTATAATTTCTCCCTTAAGTAGCACCGGGCCTGCCAGATTACATTCCCGCCGCTATTCACGAAAAAAGGCCTAATTCATCAGCTAATCAGACCTCATTACAAATGGCACTGAAAAGGCGCCAAAATAGGCGAAGGAATATCCTTCAACCAAATAAAAAACTATGCAAATTCGAAATATTGCTATCATCGCGCATGTGGACCACGGCAAGACTACGTTGGTGGATGCCATGCTCAAACAGACTCATACTTTCCGCGATAACCAGGCGGAGATGGATCAAACCACGATTCTGGATCAAAACGATCAGGAACGGGAACGGGGCATTACCATCTTGGCTAAAAATACCGCGGTCATGTTTGGTGATACCAAAATTAACATTATCGATACGCCTGGACACGCTGATTTCAGTGGCGAAGTTGAGCGCGTTATCAACATGGCTGATGGCGCCTTGCTTATTATTGATTCAGCTGAAGGCCCAATGCCTCAAACTCAATTTGTTCTGCAAAAAGCACTAGAACAGAATCTACCAGTTATTGTCGTCATCAATAAAATTGACCGCCAGGATGCGCGTCCGATTGAAGTGATCAGTTTAACTGAAGATCTTTTCCTAAAATTAGCCGTCAGCGAAGAGCAGCTTAATTTCCCGATATTGTACGCGGTGGGACGCGCCGGCAAAGTCTGGGCGGACCTGCCCAGCAGTTTTGAGGCCGACGGCAATGTAGAGCCGCTATTTGAACAAATCATTAAGACTGTGCCGGCGCCGCAAGCTCAGGCCAACCAACCCTTTAAGATGCTAATTTCCACCTTGGATTTCGACAGTTACAAAGGCAGTTATGCAATCGGCAAAGTCAGCCAGGGTACGGTTAAAAATGGTCAGCGCCTCTTAATCATGGATGAAGATAAACAGGTAGGCTCCTTCAACGTAACTAATGTTTTTTCCAGTTTAGGTTTAGAGCGCCAACCAATTGAGTCCAGTCAGCCAGGTGACATTATTGCCTTGACCGGTGCTAGTGATTTTGTCATCGGAACCACGATTACGGATCCCAGTGACCCCACTGGTTTCCCCAAAATTTCCTTAACTGAGCCAACCTTAAAAATGAACATTGCACCTAATACTTCGCCCTTTGCCGGACGGGAAGGAACTGGCACCGCCCGCCAGCTGGAGCAACGCTTAAATCAGGAGAAAAAAACAAACATCGGCTTGCGCATCGAATTAAACCCTGACGGACATGGCTTTATGGTTTACGGACGCGGCGAGCTTCACCTGTCGGTTTTAATTGAAAATCTGCGCCGCGAAGGTTTTGAAATGGAAGTCGGCAAACCTGAAGTTATTTTTAAGGAAGTTGATGGCGAAATTCATGAACCTTATGAAGAAGTCACCATTGATGTTGATCAAGACTACATGGGCGTAGTGATTGAGGAAATGGGCAAGCGTAAGGGTGAACTGCGCGACACCTGGAACAACAGCCAAGGTATGACTCGTTTTGTTTATCGTTTGTCCACGCGCAACTTGTTGGGTTTGCGTAGTGACCTAATTACCAAAACTCGTGGCAGTATGCAATTTTCCAGCCAACTACTAGGTTACTTTCCTAAAGGGGAGAGTGCACCCAAACTTCGCAGTGGCGCGCTAGTTGCCTTTGAGCGCGGTATCTCAACCAGATATGCCATGGAAAGTATGCAGGAACGTGGTGTTTCTTTCATTCCGCCTGGAACTGAAGTATATGAGGGCATGATTATTGGTCTGAACAAACGTAGTGAAGACATGGACTTTAATATCTGCAAGCAGAAAAAATTAACCAATACCCGGGCGGCTTCAGCAGACTTTACCACTCATCTGGATACGCACATGGAATTAAGTTTGGAACAATCTCTCGACTTTTTGGAAGATGATGAATTGTTGGAAGCCACACCCAAATCTCTGCGTTTGCGCAAAAGATATTTAGACCGCATCTCCCGTTTACGAATGGCCAAAAATTCGGCATAATAGCGAGACCTATGAAATCAATCAGACAACTGATAGTCTTTCTCTTAGCCGCCCTAGCACTGATACTGGTCTTAAATCAAGTTTTTCCTCAAGCTGATATATTGTCTGGCTTAACTGACAATATTTCATCACCAACACCATCTCCCTCAACTATGGTTGAGACAGACAATTTAACTGGTAGTCAAAACGCCATGGCGTCAGCCGGCGAAGCGCCAGCTGAATCAATGGTTCGGGCTCAGATTTACCTCCCTCAAGCTGAGGTCATTACTTTTGATCAGCCAGCTGATGAAGCGATCAGTGAAAATGCTACCGCTTTAAGTCTTTTGCAGTCAGCTTCAGCCGAAAACAATCTTCAACTAAATATTGATACATATGATTTCGGCAGTTTTGTCTCTGGTATTGGTACCGCCACTGCCAGCGCTGAATTTACCTGGCTCTACTACATCAACGGAGAATCTGCTCAAGTTGGATCTGACCAGTACATCTTAAAGCCAGGTGATTTAATTGAATGGAAATATGAAGTCTTGGAATAACTTTGCCATATTAACTCTGCTAGTTTTATTTGGTGTCGCTTTTTTTGAACGGACATTGGCTGACTTAGGACCAAACCGCGAATTAATTACGGTTTTCATGGTTGTCAGCAGTTTAGTTTTATCCCGTAAAAATAGCCTAACTTTAATGGCACTTTTATTGATTGGTACCGATTTAGTGATCGGCAACACCAATATTTTTCTGTTCACTTGGAGCGGTTTTCTCCTGCCTTTACTCCTGGCACCATGGCTGGTACGGCTAACCAGCTCGCAAGCCTGGAAAACCATGCTATTTGGCACTACTTTTGGTTTGGGAAGTAATATCTTTTTCTTCCTCTGGACTAATTTTGGCGTCTGGTTATTTGATTCCTGGAATATGTACCCCAACACTTTAGCTGGCCTAACTTTGTCTTACTTAAATGGCCTGCCATTTTTGCGAGCCCAACTAACGACTACCTTAATTGCCTTGCCCATCGGATTAGGTATGTTAATTACCGCCAAAGCTTTGGATCATCAATTTAATTTGAGTTCTGAAAAATCTGCAGTTGCCAGTGAGAAGTAAATCTCTGTCTAAAAATATCCCTATCAGCTAACTTAATTTAGTCTTACAATACGTCTAAGAGTAGTGATGCTAGTAAAACGACGGCGAATACTTATTATCTTGGCTTGGTTATCCCTTTTAATAATTCTCTGCAGTTTTATTGTTTGGCAGTTAGATACGGCCAAAATAGTGTTGGCGCCCTTAAATCCATCGCCTAATGACCAGTTAGACTTTCCTTCTAAGTCTGAACCTGCGTTCCAGCCAAACTCGCCTGATTTCTCTACCATTTTTGCTGATGACCACAGTTGGACAGCGACACTTTCTGCCGACCTGATAACAACCGTTTTGGTGACTGGCGACGTACTTCTGGCTAGAGAAGTGAATTATCAAAGTATTAACCGGCAAGATTGGCACTGGCCATTTTTAAAAACGGCCGATGTTCTGCGCCAAGCTGATATTACCGTGGTAAATTTGGAAACACCGCTAATTGCTAACTGTCCGCCCATGCGCGACCGGATGATTTTTTGTGGCGATCCCAATCACGCCGAAACTCTAAGTTGGGCGGGGGTGGACGTAGCTAGTCTAGCCAATAATCATGCCTTAAATCAGGGTCCAGCGGGAGTAACTGAAACTGTCGAATTATTAGACTCGGCTGGAGTGCAAACCACCGGTCTCCTTGGTAAACCCACAGTGATCGAGCGCAACGGTATAACCTTCACCTTTCTTGGCTATACAGATTTAGGCGCAACTCAAAACATGATCAATCCGGCTGATATGGCCCAGTTAAAAATGGATATCGCCCAAGCTAAACAAAACTCTGACGTCGTAATTCCCTTTTTCCATTGGGGAGAAGAGTATACATACCATCCAACGGCTCGGCAAAGAGAATTAGCCCAGGCCGCCGTAACAGCTGGCGCTGATTTAGTAATTGGTAATCATGCTCATTGGTATCAGGAGTTAGAATTTTTTGAGGACACTCTAATTATGTATTCGCATGGTAATTTTGTGTTTGATCAGATGTGGTCAACGGAAACCCGCCAGGGCTTAGCTGGACGATATACTTTTTATGAAAACAAGCTAATAGATGCTGAGTTTCTGCCGGTTCTGATTGAAGATTACGGCCAACCATATTTCTTGACAGGCTCCGCCAAACAGGAACGGCTTAAACATCTAGAGCAAATCAGTCAGATCGGTGACCAGCTGACCGATGACTAATTTTATGTTGACCAAATTCGGTGTCAAAGGTAGTCAGACAACTTTAAACTTCACCATTTTCTTACATCAGATTGAAAGAGTGTTTGTATGAAAGCATTGCTAATCGGAGTGGCGGCTATCTTGCTGATGGGAATAGGGTGGGGTGCCTGGCAATCTCTGACTGATCAGCCCAATCAGGAAATAATTGAACCTGGCGATTCGCCAAATCCACCTAATTCACAAACTAACGGTCTATCTGAAATGCCGACTCAGGCGCTAGGACAACCTTTGCCGTTTGAACTAGACCTCCAGCCTGGTTTTGCTATTGGTATTTTTGCTGAGAATATTCAAGACGCCCGCGATCTGCAGTTTTCGCCTGGACAAACTTTATTAGTCAGTGTGCCAGCCGCTGGTCAAGTTATTGCCCTGCCTGACGAAGACAATGACGGCCTTGTCGACCGGCAGGAAATTATTTTGCGTAATCTAGAGAATCCGCATGGACTCGCTTTTTATAATGATCAGCTTTATGTTGCTGAAGAAACACAAGTGAGCCGCTACAACTGGAATGAGGAAAACCTTCAAGCGGAATTTGATCGTGAACTTTTGACCCTGCCACCAGGCGGTCGTCATGACACCCATACTCTGACTTTTGACTCGGAGGGCAATTTATATATTTCACTGGGATCGACTTGCGACACCTGTTTTGAAAATCATCCCTGGATTGCCACCGTCATTCAAACCAATTCTGAAGGCGAAAACCCTCAGGTTTACTCGTCAGGCTTAAGAAATGCCGTTTTCATTACCACTAAACCAGGAACCGACGAGATTTGGGGAACTGAAATGGGTCGCGACCTGCTTGGGGATGAGTTACCGCCTGATGAAATCAACATCCTGCAAGAGGGCGGTGATTACGGCTGGCCAATTTGCTATGGCAACCAAATTTTTGATGAAGAGTTTAATGAAGGTGAGCCGGCAGATTGTGAAAATACCATTGCGCCGGTTTATGAGGTGCCGGCTCACTCCGCGCCCTTAGGTCTGAAATTTATCGATTCTGCTACCAACTGGCCAAGTGACTGGCAAAACGACCTATTAGTGGCTTACCACGGCTCCTGGAACCGCACCGAACCACGGGGGTACGAAGTGGTACGTCTAATCGTCAACGGCTCAACGGTTCAGGGTAGTGAAAACTTTATTTCCGGTTGGTATGCCGATGGAAACACAATTGGCCGGCCAGTTGATTTGGAAATGTCCGCCAACGGCCGATTGTTTATCTCAGATGATTATGCCGGTTATGTTTATATAGTGGTGCCAGTCGGCACTTCTACCAGCCAATAACGTCAGCTAAAACCTGATCAAAAATTAACTCAACTTCCACTGAAGCCAGTGAATCCAGCGGGAATATGCCGGTAAAGGTATAAACCTCATCACCTTTAATATACATTTGCTGTTTAAGTCCGACTATTTGTTCGCCTTGCTGGTACTGACCGCGCAAGCGGCGAATTGACAGGTCTTCTACTGTTGAAAAAGTATTTTCTTCAAAATCAAGCTGATCTAATCCCGTTTCGGCGGCTTCCACTAATTCCGCCGTATATTCTTCCGCGGAAACTGCTGGTGGTTTGACAGCTCGCAGTACTGTTACGGCTGGAGCAACAGCTGACTCCTCCGTCAACTTATGAGCTTGGAACACCAAACGATCATCTTCTTCAACCTCTACCACTTGCCATCCTTCAGGCAAGATTGTTTGAACTTCAACGTCCGCTGACTGACCAAAGTCAGACCTATTGTCTAACCACAACCACAATCGATCAGCCGCTAAAAAAGCGGCCACAACTAAACTAATAATGACAAATAAAATTAAGGCTAAGCGGCGCATTGGCACCTCAGAAGTTCTTTGGTTAGATCGCGCCATCCGCTGACTTTTCATACACCTATTTTAGACTTTTCAAACACATATACTACCCGCCAGGCAGAATCGGCATCGCGGCAGGTTGCTAACCAGACTTCCTCTTCAGTAGGATTCTGATTAATCAGCGGTGATTTATCGATGTTGATCAGTCTTTGTGTTTTTAATCGGTAGGCTTGCATCTCACCAACTTCTCCAAGGTAAAGCTGATCGTTAGTTTTCAAATTAACTAATGAACCAAATGAAGTATCGGTGTTGTGGGCATAAAACATTCGATCGTTTGTTCCTGGCACCGAGGCTACTTCTTGGTCGCCAACAATCAAATTTTGACCGACTTGCTGACCTTCATGAATTTGCCACGACTTACCCAAACTGGGCAAGGTTAAACGAACTTTAGTGGATTTTAAATCAGTTGGTAGATCTTTATTAGACTGGCCATCCTCAGCGCCTGTGCTTGGCCAGGCAGTACTGGCGCCTAATATTTCACCAGTAGTTTTAAGACCTTCCAATAATGGGTTGCTAGAATCTTCACTTGGAGGAGCAGAAGTTCCAAGCACTCCTTGAATCACATCATTTCCCCCAATATCTGAATCATCGTCGGTAACAGGTGTTGCAGAAGGCGTGAATTGTGGCGTGGGAGTTGGAGTTGGCACGAATGTAGGAGTCGGAGAAGTATCGGGAGATGGCTCTGGTTTAGGTGACGCTGGTTTGGTCGGAGTTGGCAATGGGGTAGGTGTTTTACAACAATCTCCATCGCAATCATTGCAATTATCTGTACTTGAACTTTTTATACTGGAATTAATGATCACTTCTGCGCTAGATCCATTACTCTCATTAATCATTTCAATTTGAGTAACTTCACCTTTTATAATTGGAATTACAAATTGCAAGTGGGTAAGAACTCCAAAAAACAGAATTGTTGCTAAAGAAATTCTTAGAACCTGCCATTCTATTTTCATAGTGTCTCCTATATCACTTTCTCACAGTGTAGCAATCTTTTCTAAAGTCGCAAGAGGACAATATTCATTGATAGTTCAATCTATAGTTATTGTTGCGAACAAAATAATTTTTTATTTTTTTTACCGAATCAGCTTGCCAATATTTTCTCAAAACTTAAGTACAATGAATAAATATGGCATTATTTCGATTAAATATTGGTGGGTTTAAATCCAGCAAATTAACAGCCTTGTTGGGTTCGATATTGGTCATCTTGGTGGTGTGGATTTTCGAATCACCCAACACACCGCTTGATAATTTGCCAGAAGTAGTCACTGAGCCAACACCAACAGCAGTTTCTACTCCGGCGTCAACTGAGCCATTTCCAATTCCCACAATTTCGCCACCGACGTCTGGATCAGCTGTATTAGTAACGCGTGTAATTGATGGCGACACCATTGAACTGTCGACAGGTGAAAAAGTCAGGTATATCGGTATTGATACACCAGAAAAGAATCAAGATGAGTGTTTTAATCGGGAAGCTACGGCTAAGAATAAGGAGCTAGTAGAAAATAAACTAGTTACTCTTGAAAGCGATATTCGCGACAAAGATTATTTTGGCAGATTGCTTCGGTATGTTTATGTTGATGGAATGATGGTTAATTTAGAATTAGTCAAACAAGGTTATGCAGTCGCGATAAGCTATCCGCCAGATGTTAAATATCAGCCTCAGCTTCAAACAGCACAAACTTTTGCTCAAACACAGCAGTTGGGTTTATGGCTTACTTGCCAAGCAAAATCGGAAGCCGTAGAATGAAATTTATAAGGATATAAGAGTATGTCTAGGCTGACCAAAAGCAAATGGATTCTAGCCGGAATCATCATTCTAATTACGCTTTCATTGACTTATATTTTGCAACCTCAACTATCAACAGCTTTACAAAATCGCTCACTAAAAAAAGAGCAGGAAAAGTTTCAAAACGACCGTCAGCCAGCCACAGTCATTAACAATTTTTATAACTGGTATCTAGCTTATGATGGTAACCCCATGGCTGATCGTGCTTATCAAGGCAGTACGTACCTAACTGAAAGATTCAAAAATCAAATTGATAGTCTGCGCTACAGTTATCAGTTTCAAGCCGATCCTTTTTTATGTGCTCAGGATAAGCCAACCAGCTTTAGTGTGGGTTTAGTCGAAGTCGGCAATTCCAGAGTGTCAGTGGAAACGTTTTTGAATTTTTCCAATTCAATCCGATCTCTACTAATCAGCTTGGAAAAAACGGGCGACACATGGCTGATTGATCAAATAAAATGCGGCCAAAATATTGCCCAAAATCCATCGGCAGATAAAACTGCCATCATTTATTTTTCTAACTCAGCTAAAGAACCTGATGACAATACTGATTGTGGACTAACTTATGGCGTGGAAAGAAATATTACTTATAACTCAGCTGATGAATATCTGGTTAAAAGCTTGCAAGAACTTTTTAAGGGACCGACTCCGTCTGAAATAGAACAGGGCTATACCTCATTTTTTTCTGCTGACACGGCTGACATCCTAACGGAATTGAAGATTGAAAATGGAACGGTTTATCTTAATTTAAAAGACATTCGACCACTGATACCAAATGCCAGCACCAGTTGCGGAAGTCAGTCATTGCTCGCTCAGATTGAAGAAACTATAAAACACACGCGAGAATTTGACCGCGTTATCATTACTATCGATAAATCAGCTCAAACTTTTTATGACTGGATCCAATTTGGTTGTCAGGAAAGTAATAATTTCTGCCAAGCCGACGTTTTTTAAGTTTTAATTATCTTTAGTTATTTAGTTATTTGCTTTATGTTTTAAATTTAATTGACTTAATTATCTGATCCCTTAACTGCTGGTGATTTTGAAAATCAAGCAAAAATGAAAACAGCAAGATCTCTTCCTTGTCAGGAATCTCAACATAATAATTATAAATCTCCGGTCCGTTAAAACTAGCTACCGTAACTTTCATGGCTCGCTGACCGTCTAAAATCAAAGTTTCTTTTTGCCAGGCTGGTGCAGACGGCTGACTGATTTTCTGCTGTTGTTCTTGTTGATTAACAAAGCTCGCTACATTTTTTGAGGAGTTAAAACGGACAATCTCAATCTTTAATTTATCGGCAATATCTTGAGGATTAAATGATCCGGTTATCTCATTACCGGCATAATTTTGAAACCTAAGCAAGTTAACTCCATCCAAAACACGCGTCCAATCCGGCGGCAGAGACAAATTAAAATTTATTTCCGCATAAGTTAGCCAGTCATCAGGTACGGGTAGAGGCGGGGAAGGGGAGGAAACTAAGGTTGTTTCCTCACCAAAAATAATTAAACCAGATAGGGGTGTGGGGCTGGCGGGTAAAATTGTTTGAATTGGGATTAAATTTAAACGCCGCCAGCCCCACCAGCCCATACTAATCAACAAAACCACTAATAAAATAGTGACCGCCAGTCGCGCCATTAAATCAGCTTAGACTCGAGCAGTGAGAAGTGAGTAAGAGTTAACAAGCATAAATCGTAGATATTTTTACCACCTTCCTGACAAGATTTCCCATCTCATTAGCCTTTTTCTTACATAAACTCGTACAATATAACTATGTCCAAATCAACAACATCATCAACAACCAATCAAACATCTGTCAATAAAAATGATGCTCAGTTAAAAGCGGTTAAAAACGATCCACGGGACGATAAACAAAAGTTCATCAGCTCACCATTTAGTGTATATTTCCGGAAACTTGATGAAATTGATAAAGGCTTGAAATATACTAAAGAGTACGGCTCCATGCTGATTTTATCTCTGGTTGAAGAGGTCGGCGAAATGGCTCGTGCATACCTGGCTGAACATGGCCGCAAACCAACTAACTTAGCCGCTCAAGCTGATGAAACTTATGAGGAAGAATTAGGCGACATTTTAGTTTCCCTGTTGAGATTCGCCCGAATCAAAAAGATTAACTTAGATGAGCGAGTTCGCTATTCAATTAGCAAAATTGAAAAACGGCAGAAGAAACCAAAAAAAGCTTGAGGAAACTTTAATTTTTATCAAGCTTAAAGCAAAAAGGAAAGGTGGCTGTGGCGCATACACTGACTAATCAAGAAGTGGCTGAGCTGTTTGAGACCATGGCCGCCGCCCTGGAAATTCTCAAAAAAAACCTGTTTAGAATTCGCGCTTATGATCGGGCGGCGGCCAGCATCCGCCAAACCAACCAGTCACTTTTTCAGCTATGGCAGGAGGAGAACTTGGATTCAATTCCTGGTTTAGGTGACACCTTTATTGGCTACTTGGATGAACTTTTCCGCACCGGTAAGGTCAAACATTTTCAGGAAATTTTAGCCAAAGTGCCGCCGGCGGTACCAGATTTAATGAAGTTAGAAGGAGTGGGCCCGAAAACAGCTCAGGCGTTAGCGGCTGAGTTTGATTTGCCCCGCGGTCCAGCTGGTTACAAGAAGCTCAAGAAAGTAGCTCAGCAGGGCAAGATTCAAAATTTACCCGGTTTTGGTGAAAAATCAGAACAGGAAATTCTTGACGCTCTGGCTAATGTCACTTCAGATGAAAAACGACTGCTCTTGGCTACAGCTTTACCAATCGCGGAAGATGTCATTAGTTATTTAACAACATCACCTGACGTTCTAGAAGCAATGAGCTTGGGAAGTTTGCGGCGGCGAGCACCAACTGTCGGCGACATTGATATCGGTGTCAAAACGGACAAGCCAGATCTGGTTATGGAACATTTATTAAAATATTCCGGCATACGGCAAGTCCTGGCCACGGGCTCAAAATCGACAAGTTTCCGTCACCAAACTGGACTGCAAGTGGATGTGAAAACTCAGAGTCCGGATCGCTGGGGAAGTATGCTTCAGCACTTCACCGGCTCTAAACAACACAATATTCATTTACGGACATTGGCTCTTCAGCAAGGTTACTCCATGTCAGAATATGGTCTTAAAACTGAGCAGGAAGAATCACTTTCTTTTGAGGATGAGGTTAATTTATACAACCAGCTTGGCTTGGTGTTTATTCCGCCGGAATTGCGTGAAGATAGAGGAGAAATCGCCTCAGCGCAAAAAGGTAAGTTGCCAAATTTAGTTGATCTTAAAGATATTTGTGGTGATTTACATATGCACTGTAATCTGGACATTCCCACCAGCCATGATCGCGGCGCGAATAGTGTTGAGGAACTTCTAGATAAAGCTTTGCAAAAGGGTTATGACTACATCGCTATTACTGACCACAATCCGCCGCGCCGCGGCTTAACCGCTAAAGAACGTCTGGAAGTTACACGTGTGCGTAGCACCCAAATTCAGGAGGCTTATCTGCGCTGGCAAGATGAGCAAGACCGGGTTGTCCAGTTATTAATTGGTTACGAAGTCGATATCACGGCGGATGGATCACTTGCCTTAGAAGATGATGTTTTAGCTGAACTGGATTTTGCCATCGCTTCAATTCATACATCACACAAACAGCCAAAAGAGACAATGACTGAACGTATTTTAACGGCATTGAACCACCCAAAGGTGCGAATCTTAGGCCATCCCACCGGACGATTATTATTAAGTAGAGCCGGCATTGAGGCTGACTGGTCGGCCATTTTTGAATTCTGTGCTAAACATAATAAATTTGTTGAGATAAATGCCTCACCGGATCGATTGGATTTACCAGCTGGACTGCAGAGAATTGCCCATGAACACAAGGTTAAATTTGTTATAAACACGGACACGCACTACGTCAACAATATGGATTTGATGCGCTACGGAGTCTGGACTGCTCGCCGCGGCTGGACCGCCAAAAATGAAGTGCTTAACACTAGAAATTGGGCTGATGTTAAGCAGGCGCTTACCGGTTAGAGGCAGTACTATTATTTTCCCTATTAAGCTGAAATCTTACCCAACAAACATCTGTTCAATCCAGGCGCCGGCAAAGTAGGCCACTGTGGCGGCAATTACACCCACACCCAGCATTTCTAGACCATTTTTAAGCCAGGAATCGCGGGTTACCAGACTGCGCAAACTGCCAATGGAGAACATGGCCACGGCGGTCGCCAGGGCAGAAAGTGGGAAATACTGCGCTAATTCGATCTTGGCACAATCACCGCAAATGGCGGTCCAAAAATAGGGGATTAACGGTAATAAACCAGACATAAAAAAGAACATGAAGGTAATTGCGCCCGTGTGCCAGACCGGAAACTCTAGTGCCTCGGTTGGGTCCAAACGCCTCTCAGAACGTTCGCCTAAAAAATCGCCCAAAGCCATGCTCAGGCCATCCGCCAAGATGTTAGAACCGCCTAGAATAATTACAACCGAGGCCGGCAGGCCGGCGCCGGTGGCGCAGGCCACCACCGCAAAGGTCGTAATCAGGCCATCATTGGAACCATAGACAGCGGCACGAAGATATTCAGGATTTTCTCTAAACAGACGTATTATTCTCATACTTGCCTCAGACGCTCCTTCTTAGTAAGGTGTTCACACCATGACTTTACCAGCTTTGCTGGGCGAACTCTACCCTCAGGCGGCCACCAAAATTATCGAGCACCTCAAGCCCTACTTAGAGAATCCCGCTAAACCATTGCCTCACCAAACCGATCCTGATTGGTACAAGTCCATTCAGCTTTATGTAACGTATCCGGAATCTTTTAGCGATGAGCGCCAGGCTGATTTCTTAACTCTAGCCGACAATCTCCCATATATTCGTCAATTAGGCTGTAACGCCATCCATGTTTTGCCGTTTTTCAAATCGCCTTTAATGGATCAGGGCTTTGACATCAGTGACTTTACCAAGGTCCGCGATAATTTAGGCGGTAATGAGGCCATGAAGTATTTCTTAGAGAAAACAGTCAATGAAAAAATTAATGTTTTTATTGACCTGGTTCTTAATCATACTTCTGATCAAATTGAGTGGTTCCAAGCGGCTCAAAATGGCGATGAACATTTCCGCGACTTTTATATTAACGTCGACAAAAAACCAATTTTGCTTAAAAAGTGGGAAAACGACTTGGGATTATGGGCTCAGTACAAATTGGAGGACCAAACAATTTCTGCCCGAATTATTTTCCCTGATGATGCTTTAGAACTGCCACACTGGCGGGAAGGGGATGACGGCCGTTGGTACTATCACACGTTTTATCCCAGTCAGCCGGATCTTAATTGGAACAATCCTGATGTATTTTTAACCTTAATAGATATTCTAATTTTTTGGGCCCGCAAGGGTGTAAATTTCCGGTTGGACGCGGTGCCATTTATTGGCAAACAAGTTGAGCTAGGTATTATTGAAAGCACAAACCGGACGCACTTGCTGGTTCAATCGTTTCATAAAATCCTGGAGCAGGCCGCGCCTCATACAGCCTTTTTAGTTGAAGCCTGTCAGCCAATTGAAGTTACTAAAGCATACTTTGGCAATGGTTCCGTTGAAGCAGAGTTCGCCTACAATTTCCGACTGATGCAAAGCTTGTGGGCTAGCTTAATCAGCTCCAATCATGACTACATCTGGAAATCATTATCCGCGACAGCTGATAAACCGCCTTGGGCTCAGTGGATCACTTTTGTCCGTAATCATGACGAACTTACCTTAGAATTTGCCGAAGCCAATGAACGCCTGCTTATTTACGAAGGTCTCAAAGGAAATGGCTTACCTTTTAGAGCCGGTTTCGGCTTGGCTGGACGAACTTCTTCTTTCTTTAAGGATGAACCGCGCAAAGCCTTAACTGCTTATTTCCTATTAGCCTCGCTACCTGGCGTACCGGCAATTGTGTATGGCGATGAACTTGGTAAAGGAAATGATCTTAATTACATGCATTCCAAGACTAAACTCCGCAACACCATTACTCAAGAAGCTCTGCTGAATAAGAAATCAAAATCAGGCAATGGTCATCATTCAAATGGGAAACTGACCGATGACGCTCGCGATGCTAACCGCGGTGTTATCTCTTATATGGATCGCAATCATCCATCAGCTCTTCAGTTGTATCTCAAATTTTCTGATATTTTTAGAACCAGAAAAAGATTCAAGAGTATGGCCACTCAGATTCCCGAGCGCATCTATGAGGTTGAGCGTGATATCTTTGCCGCCCGCTATGATCTAGGTAATAATCATTTGGAAGTGTACGTAAATCTGGGCGATGAACCATACATGCAAAGGGTAAATCCGTTGTCCATCAATGAATTATCAATTAATTATGCGTTTTTGAATGACGACCGAGTTACCTTGCCACCACACAGCGGCATCTGGATTCGCATGCCCAAAGACAGTTAGGCGACTTTCAATTCAGTGAGATAATTGATTTTTTCTAATACTTTTCTAAACAAAAGTGGGTACTTGCTCAGCTAAAATAGTCTAGATATAATATGGGTATGACCAAGAAAGTCCTTCTTTTAACTGCATTTCTTCTATCTGTTGGGTTTTGGTTGCCCAATGTCGCTAAAGCGGCTATTACCTACGGCAGTGGTTATTACACTAATCTCTGTGGCAGTGGTACCGCGGCCAATTCACATAGCTGTTCTATGGAGTGTGATATTAATTCCGGAAGCTGTAGCGCTGGCGGGCCAAATGTGGTCCGTTATGAATGTGACGGACGCCAAACTGAGTGCCGTAGTAATGAATCAGCTTTTAGTAATACCCAAAGTCTTGGTAATGTCGCCTGTGGCAAGACTGTCCAGATCGATGTTTTTGATCAAAAATGCCGCTTAGATAATGGCGGTTGGAATGATAGTTGCGTCATGCGTGATTATATAGTCTGGTATTCCGGTGATTGTCAGACAGAGCAACCTACAACAGTTCAGCCTAGCGGCCCAACCTGCAATGACTATCAAGAAGTTAATACCCAATTCCGGCGCTCACTCCACTTGAATTGGATCAGTGGCAGTGATATCACACCACAACTGTCAGTTGGCAGTCGTATTGATGTCAATTGTTTTGCCAAGACTGGTAGTGAACTTTTACCTGATTCTTCAATTTATGTCACCAAGCCAGGTGGACAGGAAGAAAAAGTCCGCGACAGTGCCCAACTGCGCTTCTTCAGACTAACTGAGCCAGGCACCTATTCATTTAGATGCGACTCACGTTCAATTGATAATTGTTCTGACACCGACTCGTTTACCGTTAAAGCAGACGAACCAGAGCCAGAACCAGAACCGGAGCCTGAGCCAACTCCTACACCAGAAGTCACACCAACGCCTCAGGTTACTCCTACACCCAAAGTTACGCCTACACCAACACCTAAAGTTATCTCACATGAGTCGCAATGTCGCGATCTTGATGTAGTAGGTGGCAACAATAGCCAGGTACCAGCTGAAGTTACTCTGCGAGCATTTGCTGAGGACAACAAAGGTGATATACAAAGTTACCGTTATTTCTTTGGCGATGGCGAGCAAGTTGAAACTGATCAGAAAGAAACCACACATACCTATGAATCTTCTGGCAAATTTATCGCTAAAGTTGAAATCAAGGATAGTCAGGGACAATGGATTTCCAGCAACCAATGCGAAGCAGATGTTTTTATCCGCAGTTCAGCAGTGGAATCCCACCGCGCTGATTGTTCAAATGTTTTCATCACCGATAAGACCAATGATGGAAAAGCTCCCTCATTATTTACCTTCAAGGTCACCGGTTATGACAACAAAGGCGATATAGACGATTACAAACTTGATTTTGGCGACGGCATTACGACTACTGACGATGACCAAATTTTCGAACATGAATATGATGAGGCAGGCACCTATCACGTCCGAGGTTACATCAGAAATAGTGAGGGTGAGTGGGTTGGCGGCGATGATGGTTGTTCCATTAACGCCTTCGTCAAAACCAAATCACTAACCAAGCAACCTGACACCGGCACGCCAACTGCTTTTACTTTCATTGGTTTATTTAGCGGCGGAACTGGCGCCGCACTGGCTTTTGTCCGCCGCAAAATGCTATCGTAGTCAGGTACTACAACTAGCATGAAAAAAATTCGTCAAACTTTAATTACTTGGGTGGCCAACCCAATAACTGCCGGTGTTCTTAGTGTAGTTTTTATCTTAATTGGTTTAATTTGGCTCTGGCTAACCGTTTTGCCTGTCGTAGCTGTTGAAGCTCGTTACCAATATAAATCAAGCATGCAGAAAATTTTTGGCTCAACTGATTGGCGAGCGATTATCTTGCCTAACGCTGACTGGGATTTGCAAGGCGGTAGCCGCCACCGTGAATATGGCATTGCTATTCCTAGTATTTTTCTTGATGAGCCAGTAGTTTTTAATGTTGACCCTAATCGTCCGCAGGAATATCAGGCGGCTCTAAAAGAAGGCATTGCTCATGCCTCAAGCACCGCCTTTCCAGACAACGGTGGGGTAGGGTACTATTTTGCCCATTCTTCCTCACCAGAAATGCGCCGCCAGTACAACGCTATTTTCTATACACTTGGCAAACTTAAACCAGGTGACGACGTTTATATCTGGTTTGAAAATGAAAAATACCGCTACCAGGTGACCGACTCCATCATTACTGATGATGAAGATGTAAGTTTCTTGGAGGCTAACTATGATCAAGAAACTATTATCTTGCAGACTTGCTGGCCACCTGGAACAACAGCCAAACGGCGCTTAGTTTTTGCTGAACGATTTAACGAATCAGCTAACTCCGAGTAATTAACAAAGTTTATTAACATCAATAACCATTTTTACTTGTTAGGATAGTGTAAACTAGAGTTCTGATATGCCTTCTCGTGATGATGAAATTCTTCGCCATCTGTTCCAAATTTCCCACAGTGGGCTAATGATTATTGATCAGTCAGGAAAAGTATTGTTTTGCAACAAGGCGGCTCATCAGTTACTGGGCTGGAAAAAACAAAAAACTCGTTATCTCTTTGCTGAAGACCAGGGAACTTTAATGGATATTAATAAACAGGAAGTTCCATTAGGCTACAACCCGATTCAAAAAGCGCTAGACACTCAAAAAACTTTACAAAATGTTAAGTTCACCTGGAGAAAAAAGTCCGGTAAAGAACGGCAATTTTCACTCAATATTGAGCCGATTATCAAAAAAGATGTTTTACATGGGGCATTAGTTAGTTTGCAAGATATCTCTGTTAGGGTGGGTGAGGAACGCTGGCGCGAACACTTGATCAGAGTAGCAGGGCATGAACTCCGAAATCCGCTAGCCAGCATCATGGCCTTGGCTGAAACTATTGAGCTACTCAACGAACCGGAAGATGAAGACCGGCGGATGGAATTTACTAACAAAATTAAGCATAAAGTCCGCTCAACCTCCCGATTGTTAAATGATTTTATCGATGCCACTAGACTGAGTTCAGGAATTTTGCAGTATCGCAACCAAGTTCAGGATCTAGACGAATTAGTAAAACGGATTGCAGAGGATTATCAGCTATCCTCTTCAGCTCACTGGATTGCCGTTAAAGGTGAAACTAATGCCAAAGTAAAAGTTGATGTCGTGCGCTTGACTCAAGTTCTGGAGAATTTACTTTCAAATGCCATTAAAAATTCACCAACCGGTTCTGGAATTGTGATCCAGCTTGGTACTAAAAATAACAAGGCAACCGTAGAAGTAATTGATCAAGGCATTGGCATTCCAAAAAAGGAAATTAAAAATGTCTTTCGCATGTACTACCGTGTTCAGAACGGTCAGTATCAGCCAAGAGGAATGGGACTAGGTCTCTATTTGGTGCAACGAATTCTGGAACACTATCGCAGTAAAATTGTAATCAAAAGCGAAGAGGGCAAAGGTACATCAGTTCGTTTTTCACTTCCTATAAACAAATAACTCTATTACTTTTCTCTTACGCCTCTGTTACGGTCAGCGACCCGCCAGAGATTAGAATACTATTTTATGGCTAAGATTATTGTAATTGAGGATGATGAGAACCTACTAGCTCATATTACTGTTGTTTTGCAAATGAAAAATCATGAAGTAATATGTTATCCCGACGCACCTTCAGCTAAAAATGTACTTGAGATTAGTCCTGATCTCGTAATTATTGATATTTTTCTGCCAAACGGCAACGGCATAATCCTGTCGGAGGAAATTAAACTACTCGATCCTTCCTTTAAGATCATCCTAACATCGGCGGACCAACATTCTCTCCATTTTTTAGGTGAAGTAGTGGCTAATGCCGTCCTGCCCAAGCCTTTCTCTGGCAAAGAACTGCTTCAGATCGTCGATAACACTTTAGAAAATAATTACGAAAGTTATCTTAGAAATTAACCACGCTCATAAAATTATCTGCCTTGGGAAGCCAAAATAGGGGGAGTTAGTTTGCTTTATCTGGCGGACGAATGGCGTAGCCAAAACCCCGCACCGACTGAATCAGCTTATCTGATTCGCCTTGATCAATTTTTTTGCGCAGGTAGCCTACATAAACATCAACTACTCTGGTCTCAATATCTGGAGTAGTTTGCCAAACACGACTTAAAATCATGTCACGGCTGAGCACGCGGTTAGCGTTAAGCATTAAATACTCAAGTAAACGAAATTCCTGAGGAGTAAGCGATATTTCGCGATTGCCACGGCGAACCTGTAAAGTCTCGGTGTTAAGTTCTAAGTCAGCTACAATCAGCGATTTATCCTGGAGTCCGCGTTCACGTAAACGAGCTTTAACTCGAGCCAATAATTCACTGCCTTCAAACGGCTTAGTAATATAATCATCGGCTCCCAGACTTAATCCGCGCACTACATCTGAAGTCTGATCTGAACCAGTTAACATAATGACCGGAATCTCTGGTGACAATTTTTTAAATTCTTCGCAAAGAGTTTCACCCCTTATATCAGGCAATTTTAAATCCAGAATTATCAAATCAGGTTGAGTCTGGGCAAAAAGCTCATGGGCCCGTGCGCCGGTTTCTGCCCGCAAAACGTTAAAACCGTTGCGGCCTAGAAAATCTTGGACGAAATTTGCTACTTCTGGATTGTCTTCAACAATCAGCAAGGTCAACATAGTTGCAATATACACCACCCAGTGGCATTTCTGCAATCGTTTGTTATGCTCTTTAACAATTTGATAGGGTAGAGAATAGAATTTTGAGTGCTAACTGCCTATAGTTTTTAAATTTTTTAGCCATATTTAAAGCTTTTTTATCACGTATAGCTAAAATCCACTTCGATTATAAACAACTTAGTTAAAAACTAGTTGAAATTAGCTAAACTGCTATGATAATTAGATGAAATCTGTTCAGTCGCGCCATCGTATTTCACGGCCGCGACGCCAAAGACCGCTAGTTGTTTTTCAATCAAGAAAATTTCAGCTAATTTTAATGACCGTATTTATTGCCTACCTGACTTTATTTGCCTCCATTTTACTGCCACAGTTATATAGTATTTTTGGCTACTCTTCGACCATTACGGTGCCGGAAGTTTTGCGACAGGTAAACCAACAGCGAAAAGCGGCTGAACTGGAGCCGCTTAAGCTTAATGACGCATTATCTGCCGCCGCTCAGGCCAAGGCTCGTAACATGATGGAAAATTCATACTGGTCACATAATTCTCCCAGTGGGGTAGAACCTTGGGATTTTATAGATCAAGCTGGGTATGACTACCAAAAAGCAGGGGAGAACTTAGCCCGCAACTTTTCAGCCACGCCAGATATGATTACTGCCTGGCTGGACTCACCTACGCACCGAGAAAATCTACTTGGAAAGGATTACGAGGACACCGGCATTGCGGTCCTGCAAGGAGAAATGGATGGTGTGCCAACTACATTAGTTGTACAAATGTTTGCCAATCCAGCTTTTGTTCTGTCCAATGAAGACATCAAGGAAATCACAGATAAAGACATTCTGACAGATGATCAACTTAATAATTCTAAGGAAGATTTGCTGGGAGATACCTCTTCACCCAGGCCTGGATTTGAGCCATACGCCGGCAGTACTCAAGAGGAGGAGAACCTGTTACTTGGAACTAATGTCTTATACGGCAGTGATCAGCCATTTTTAACCCGTTCCCGGCTTTTATTGATTGGTGCCGGTTTAATGACACTCAGTCTAATAATGAGCATTTGGCGAGACCGGAAGGCTAAGCGTGTTTACGGATCGACAAGTTCAAAACGTCTAAGAAAATACACTCTGATAATGTATCTTGGCGTAAGTTTACTAGTCGCGGTAATGATATTTTTTGCGCTAAGCTAGTAATATGAGATTTCATCACAAGCTGACTCATTATCTTCTAACTTTAATATTCTTAGTGGCTGTCTTTGTTTTTAGCTCTGAATTCGTTTCAGCGCAAACTAATTTTTCTCCACCCGAAGAAATAACTAGCTTTACTTCACATCTCGACGTACTTCAGGACACATCTCTGGAAATCACGGAAACTATTACCTACCGAACTGATTCTCCCAAGCACGGCATTTATCGTTACATTCCAACCAAACTAATAACTGAAGACGGAACACGCAATTTCAAAATAAGTGTTATTAGTTTAACCGACCCCAAAGGCGATGATTATCAATACGAAAAGATCATGGAAAATGACAATCTTACCTTAAAGATTGGCGATCCTGACACAACTTTTGATGGAGAAAAACGCTATGTTATCCGCTATAAAGTTGACCACGTTATTGATAAACTTGCTGATTATGACCAACTTTACTGGGATATTGTCGGCGAGGGCTGGTCTTTCCCCATTAACAACATTACTGTTGAAATTAACTCACCATATGCTGATATATCAAGCCTAGATTGTTATACCGGCCAATATGGCAGTACGGATCAAGATTGTGAGATTCAGCCAATCTCACCGCAGACCTATCAAATTAAATCAACACAAACTCTGCCAGCTAATAGCAACTTGACTATTTTGACCAAGTTCAATCAGAAAAATCAATTAATTTTCCCGTCTCAACTTGAGCGCTTAGGTTTTTCCTGGTGGATTTGGCCACTGATTGCCCTCATTCCTTTGCCGGGAATTTTTATGACTATCCGGTGGTGGCAAAAGGGAAGGGATTGGATTTCAAACTCACCCCATGTACTTATTGAATCCAGTCAGTACGGCAAGAGGCGGCGGTGGCTATTTGAACGTTTTCAGACACCTTTTATTTATGAGCCATTCACTGATCTAACCCCAGCCGAAGTTGAAGCCATCGGCCAAGAAACAATTTCTTCAAAATCATTAGTGGCAGAAATTGTGGATTTAGCTCGTAAAAAATATTTAAAAATCATCACCACCGAAAAAAAGAAACTTTTTGGCAAAAAAACCGAATATACTTTGGAGAAACTAAAATCAGACAAAGGGCTTAACGCTCATCAGAAATATTTGTTAAATGCTTTATTTGCCAGTGGAGATTCAGTTCAACTTAAGGATCTTAAAGGCAGTTTCTACACCAAAGTTGAAACTTGGAAAAAGCAAGTTTGGACCACAATTAATGAAGGCAATTATTTTTCTGAAAAACCAAGTCAAGCAAAATTAAAAGCCTTTTTGTTAGCTGGTGTACTGGTAGCTGTAGCCTGGGCGGCTTGGATTGTGGTGGAAGCTAAACTCTTAACTACACTGCCATATCTTTTAGCGGTTTTAGTTCCCAGCAGTATCATCGCCCTAATCATCCCTTACTTTATGCCACAAAAAACAGTTGAAGGCTGGCGAGTTCAGCAGATGGCGGCCGGTTTAAAAAAGACCATCGAACGTGGTAAATGGCGAGAAGAAATCAAAGAGAAACATTTATTCATTGAAGAAGTATTTCCGTTTGCGGTGTCCATGGGTGTGGTCGATAAGCTGGCTAAAGACATGGATGACATCGGTGAAACTCCGCCAGATTATGTTGGCGGCCGCGGTTTTACCGGAGTGCAAATGGCGGCCTTTTCCAGTTCGTTTGCCTCAGCCGCCAGCTCAAACTTAACCTACAACCCCAGTTCTAGTCATGGGGGAAGTGGGGGCGGCGGCGGATTTTCCGGTGGAGGTGGTGGCGGAGGCGGAGGCGGCAGTTGGTAAGACTTGTCCAATAAAAATTCTCGCCTGGAAAATCTTCCAAAATCAATTTTTTACCAAATTAAAACTAATAGTCTAGATCTTAGACTTCTCGTACCCCAACCATAATGCACATCTTATACTTCACGTACGGTGGTAGTCGTGCGTTCCACGTTGGCGCGGCGGGTAGTGATCAGAGCTATCAGCTCATTGACCAGGTATCCCAAGATCGCATAGACCAACATTGCCAGCAAGACTGACCATTCAACAATACCACTTTCAGCAACCGGAGCGGCGCCAAAAACGGCCTGGAATGGCACCATTAGTGGAGCAGTAATCTGATAGATAAAAGCTACAAAATCACTGCCTGGATTGGCTCCCATTAATCTCAGAAAAAAGCGGAAAGCTAAGCTCAATTCCACCATCCCGATAATAAGATTTACCAACTGGTATAAAAGACTTCCGGATGTATCGACAACCTGAACTTCTTCATTCATATTTCTCCTTTCTTTTTTTTCTAAACATTTGCCAACCTTTTGCCAGAGCGGGAATAATTAAAGCCAGGGTAGGTGAGCGGGTAGTAGCCAACATTGCCAGCGCCTTCACGCCCAAACTTTGTTTTAGCTCAATAAACTGACGGTACACTTGATATAAAACAACAGCGGCTACCAAGACAATCAACCAAAAAGAAATAAAGAAGGCGATGCTTAGGATATAAAACAGTTGTTCTAAATCCATAGTTTGCTACTTTCTTTTTCCTGTTCATCTGATGCCAGTTGTGCCATTTTTGACACGACTATGAGGTTTTTCTAGCTCGGCGAACTGCTCGCTTGGCTGGCTTAACTTCTTCTTTAACTCCACGCTTAACACTTTCAAAATCGGCCATTAAATAAGTGCGAAGTTTGTCCATCTGCTGTTTGGGCAAAGCGCTATCTTTGCTAACTTCATCGATAGCCTCATTAACCAGGTCGCGGTATTTGGCAGTATCAATATCTTCCAAGCTCATCTTCATCTTGTTCATTCCGCTAGTGATCTGGTCACTAACCGATTGATAAGCATTTTTGGCTTCCCGTGAGTATTCACCAAAAACTTCAGATAAAAGTTCTTTTTCCGATTCAGGTTTGGAAAGCGGGTGTGTTTCCTCATATTTGTGCTGAAGAAATTTGCGCAACATCCAGCCAGCGGCTACACCAGCTCCTAAACCAATAATTGGCCAAACGCCTCCTTGGCGATTGTTTTTATTCATAGATCTCCTTTCTCTAAAAATTTCTCTTATTACTAGAATTATAGTACGGTTACATAGTAATAAGACTGTAAGGGATGAGTAGAGAAGAGGTTACAATTTCTTTATGAGATCATATCTTTATGGAATCTGACCTAAAACAAAAACAATCTAGTAAACCTCACAAACATTTGTGGGCAAATATATGTCCGCGGAAACTTTATTGGGAACTAGAACAGACAACTGATAAAAGCTTGTTTAAAGAATGGTATTTTTATCCAGAGATTTTGGCTGAAAGTTTTAGGCTGTTGAATCAGGCAGGTGTAACTGGAATCCGATTAAATATTTTTAATTATGAACTCACTTTTAAGCAAAAAAGTACTGACTGGCAAGCCTTAGAACTAGCACTTAACTTAGCTCAGCAAAATCAATTGCAGGTGCATTTATGCCTTGGTCCTTGGCAATATCCATTATGGCCAGGCTTACGTTTGCCAAACTATATGACGGCCTCAATGACGGCCTCAAAAGTTGAATCACAGCCAAATACAATTAATTATTTAGATAATAATCTGGAGATTTTTGAATGGGGCAACTGGTGGCTGGAGTCTCAACTTGAGCGTTATGGCAATGATCCGCGCATTGCTGGATTCTATTTAGGAAATGAGTGGCCAAATGAGCAGGCGTTAGAAAATGACGTCGAAACTAATTGGAAAATCTCACCGGCTTACATGTCTCAGGCTATGGCTATTTGTCACGCCTATACTGATAAACCAATTATCATGAACACAAATCTCGACGCTTCTCAGCCAGAAAAAATAATCAATACTTATCAGAAATTGTGGCAATTTGCGCCTAAGCAATTTCGGCTAGCCCTAGATGTTTATCCATCACGCGAAACTTGGCGTTTGGCGCCGGAACTCCGGTTCCGGCGCCAGCACCTCAGCTGGGCAGAAGATGTTAAAAGACTGCAATCAAAAATTCCAGTGCAGGTAATGGTCGGCGAATTTGAAGCTCAGCCTTGGGGCGCCGGAGAAAGTTGGGCGCAGTGGTGGCAAAATTCATCTGGTAACTTCGACCATAGATTAAAATTTTCACCTAAAATTTTAAATCAGTGGTTTATCAGATATTTAAACCCGGCGCCAATTAATGAAATCACATTATGGGGTGCAGAATTTTGGCTAACTGGCCAATTGCTTGGGTATGGCTGGCCGCTCAAACTTGTTAGACAATGGAGCCAGCTATTTGGACAAGAAAAATAATATGACTCAATCCAATTCTTCAGACAATATTCAGTCAATTCTAGATAGTTATCAGCAAATGGGGCTGTTTCCTGGCGGGGTTGTTGCCTTAGTCAAACCAGAGTCGCCGTCCGAGTTCTGGACAACTGGCCAGCTTAGCAGTGAGCCAGAATCGCCAACTGTCACACCAGATACAGTTTTCGACATTGCCTCTATCACCAAAACTCTGCCAACAGCCAGCCTGGCACTCAAACTATGGGAACTTAATCAGCTTGCCTGGGATGAGCCAGTTATTGAATATGTTCCGACTCTGCAAGGTGAATTTGCCGGTCTAGTAACAATCAGGGACTTAATGGAGCAGACTGTTTACTTTCCACAAAGCCTGGCGCGTCTAAAAAATGTATCCGCTAGCGAACTGCACGATTTTGTTTCACATAGCCTGGTAGCTGGCCCTCCAGGCGATCTTTACCAATACAATAATACGGCTAGTATTTTGCTGGGTTGGATTATAGAGAAAAAAACTAAACGTAAGCTGGCTGATTTGGCACAGGAATATTTTTTTGATCCTCTCGCAATGAACCGCACCACCTTTTATCCAAAAAAATTATTTAAACCTACTGAACTTAAAAATATAATTGCCCCGTCCGAGCACGATGAATGGCGCGGTGGCGATGTTCAAGGTGAAGTTCATGATGAAAGTGCCTGGGTTTTGTCAGAACAATTTGGACCGGTTGGATCAGCTGGCTTATTTTCTACTGCCAATGATTTAGCAAAGTGGCTAAAAATGCTGCTTAGCTCTGGTTTAGGTGAAGGTTTGGCTGAAGGTATAGCCGAAAGTTTAACTGAAAATGAGAAACCTATATTCCAACCGGAAACAATTGAATTAATCAAGCAAGGTCGTTTGTTGGAAAGTGGTCAGTTGGTCGGACTCGGCTGGGAATGGCACCCCACAACTTGGGGCGGTACTTCTATCTCTGATCAAACAATTGGCAAGACAGGGTTCACCGGCTGTTCGATACTTATCGACTGGAAAATGAACATTGGTTTAGTGATCTTGAGCAATGCTACCTATCCTCAGCGGCCAGACGACCGCTCATCTGTTAACATTTTCCGCTCCCAAATTATTTCAGCTAGCTTACAACTTTTTCAAGTTCGCTGAGAATCAAAACACTTTCTTACAAAATATTGACGAAGCCTGTTTATCTTAGAGATATGCAAATTGATCTGCGCGAAAACTTAGATCGGGCAGAGTTGGATTCGTTACTAAATTTAGAAGCCAATTGGTACTTGTCTTTATACATGCCGACCGCCAAAGCAGGTTCCGAAATCAGGCAAAATTCCATCCGATACAAAAATCTTCTCAAGCAAATTCAGGATTCAATTAAAGATCGAGAAATTTGGGATACGATATCATCGGTAGAAGGGGAGCCCGACTTCTGGAATACTCAACTTCATGGCCTAGCTGTATTAGGGACGCCCGACTTGCTCCGCCTTTATCGTCTGCCCATGACTCTCCCCGAATTGGTTAGAGTAAACACACACTTCCATTTGCGGCCACTACTTCCATTCCTCAACAATAATGGCAGTTTTTTGGTCTTAACAATTGATCAGCAAAAAATTAGGCTTTGGCTGGGCAGTCACTTTGACAAATTGGTAGAAATTCCCTTACCTGATTTGCCCACTTCTTTTGAAGATTATTTAGCAACGTATGACACCAAAGCTGAAATCCAGTTCAGAGGTGGCCATTTTGGTGGCAGTGGCAATCAAGGTTTGTTTCACGGACATGGCGATGTCACAGCTAAAGAAGAAACAGAAATTAAACATTTTCTACAACATTTCGACGGTGAAATATCAAATTTATTAAAAGAATACAACCTGCCACTTGTAATTGCCGGTGTTGAATCAATTCTGCCACTTTATCTGGAAGCTAACACCTACAAACTTATGATAGGTAAGGGTATTGATGTTCAGCCGGAAAGCATTAGTGAAGATAAACTCAGACAAAAAGCCTGGGAATTAGTTGAACCGTATTACCAGGCCAGCCAGCAACAATATTTAGCTGAAATTGGTGAGCAATCGCATATGGATCGCGTAACTAATGAGTTGGCTAGAATTTTACAGGATAGCTTTCAAGGCAAAGTTAAAGCCTTGTTTGTCAGTCCGCAAGCAGAGCGTTGGGGATATTTTAATCCAGACACTCAAGCCGTTGATTTCCATCAGGAAAGACAAGCCGACAGTCAAGATTTATATGACACAGCAGTGGAGTGGGTGCTAAAAAGAGGCGGTGATGTTTACTTGGACGAAGATCAGTCTTCGCCACCAATCACCGCCTTATTAAGGTATTAAATATGAAGCTACAATTCAAAAGTAATCGAGGCGCCTCGCCATTAACGGTCATAATTTTAATTATTGTCGGCATAGCCCTGGCGCAGATCTTGGCCATGTACATGTTGAGAACACGCTCGCCAAAAGTCCCAGAAGATCGTGCAGAACTGCCGGTTGATGATATTTCATATTTTGATGAAGCATCAGAGGGTGGGCCTAACAATCAAACTCCAGTTTTGTCCCAAGCAGAACTTGAGGAAATAGAGTCAGACGGAGCCGAGGCCTACCATCACTTCAATACCTCTGACAATGATCCGTTTATTCCAGATGAAATTTTAGAACATGACGAATTAAATTTGTCATCTGATCAGCGAGCAACCATTGAGACTGAACGCGATCGCGTGGCTGAACAAGCTTCCGAACTTGCCTCTCAACTTTTGACAGAGGAACAAGAAGTTAATATCACCGCCACGCAGGAGGGTGTTCAAGACGAGGCCTTGCGCGACAATACTCAAGCCAGCTCTGATATTTTGGCTGATCTTCGCAGTTTAATTCTGACCTCCAAGCAAACTATTCGGGAAACATTAACCAAAGAACAAATTACGGTACTGGCGGATTAGGAATTGCAATTAACTGGTCTAACTTTATCAAAGCAACGAATTTACTTTAACGGTCTAAGGTCAGTAATCCATTTTTCGCAAAATTCCTGTGTAGACATTTTCTCGATTGAAAAATCATTCCTATCAGTAACGCGGATATACGTCCTTAGATCATAATTTTTACAAACTGAATCGTTATAAATGTTGTACTTAACTCCACTATCGAGGACGGCAGAGATTGATAAAGCTTCCTCTATCGGTCTTAACTTCTTTATCTTGTCGGTCTTTTTTGTTTCTTCGTCGCTGTTTTGTTCGACAACATTAGCCGGCAATTCATCGGAAATTTCCTCAGCCTCACAAAGCGGGGCATGAACACTGGCAATGTGCACCGCTGAAGTGTCAGTTAAATCAATACAATCATCCGTAAAAGTCACATTGTCATGAGCAACATGGTAATCATTCAAGATATCAGGAATCATGTCTTTTGTATTTTCATTTAGCTCGTTATTGTAAAAAAGGTAACTATAGTAAATAAATTCCGGCTCAACAGAATGAACTACAATTGCCTGATTCCGATCATACAAACTAATATATTTTGAAATTACGCGATCTGCATAAAAAGCTTCATCAGCTGAGTAAATTGGAAAACGGAAGAAGTATTCATAGATAAACATGCCAACGCTAATAGAATAAATAACTACTAATCCTATCTTCCACCAACGGCCTAAATGCCACACAAATGTCAATCCCAAAGAAATCAAAATAAGAAAGAGCAAATACATAAGTGAAGCTCTTATTAGATACCACTCGTTAACCGTAGTTATCAGAGCAGGGGCAGGGGCAAGTGGAATCATCAGTAAAAATAGCCAGGTAGCTAATTTATGTCTAAGCCTAAATATCAAATAACCAAATCCCAAGATAATTAAGACAAAATCAACTAAATAAAACACTCCATGAGACCAAACCGACCACCCGCTAGCATTTGCCTCCGAGCTTATAAAAAGCATGTTCGGGTCAAGGGCGCTGGACAATCTCTGTTCCATGAATTTTAAAGAAACTGTTGCCCGATTGCTAGCCAATCTAAGTAGTGGCGAATCCAAACTCAACCGCCTCTCGGTATTAACAAGCTTAGATATTGTTTCCTGATCAGTGAAAATAGTGCGATTAACTCTTCCGTAAGCAGATTGAGAAGGAAGACTTACAAATAAATACCAAAAAAATATTAAGAAACTAGCTAACAAGATTAGACCAGCTAATATCGCATCTTTAGATTTGAACAAAATTAATAATTTTTGGGGAATTTTAGCCTTCAAAGAAATCGAGCTGTACTCACGCCATATTTTTAGACAAACCCAAATACCAACCCATGGCAAAAATACTAATTTCAAACCTTGATATTCAAAGAAACCAAAAATAAACCAGACTAAAGCTAAACTGCTCACCCACTTTTTAGTATTTAACAGCCAAGCTGCACCCAAAAAGTAAAAGAAAATAGAGAACATAACATCATAAGTTAAACGACTAAATTGCCATAACCACGGACTAACACTGGCAACTAGCAACATTGCCCAAGCAAAATCCTTTCTTTGCCAAAGACCGTAAATAAACCAGGCCATAATAAAAGGCAATAAAATACCCATAATTACAAAAGGTATTTTGGCGGCAATCATGGGGTTGCTAAAAAACCAAACAAAAGGCGCCATAAAAAGCGCTGGAAGTTCGGCATATTGCTTATGAATAGCTTTAAAAGACCATGGATTCCAAGTTTGGGTTAAATCAGTGCCTTGTAAAGCAATCGAGCGCGCCTCAATGGCATAGATTGATTCATCATGGGTCAGGGAAGTTGGGAGCGCATCCAGATAGATTAATCTGGTAATTAGTAAAAAGACAATTACACCTATGAGGGCAAGTGGCTTTTTGTATTGATTAGCCAATTGGAAAAATTCACTAATGTAATAGTTCATCTAAGCTGATATTACAGCCTCACCGCCGTCGTGACCACCACCAAGCCAGCAGTAAAATCGGTAGCCAGAGTGGGGCAAACACGCCCAGCCAAATGAGGCCATCGCCGACGGCGCGCAAGCTGGAGATAAGGGACCGGACAGCTAGCTTAAAGACCACTTGCGGGCGCCAGACTTCGTCTGGCGCGTACGGCAGAGCCAGTTCATCAGTACTCAAGTACACGGTAATGGCGGTCAGTTCAGCACTCTGTTCCAGATATTGCTGTTGACCACGAACGTTGTCAATCTGAGCTTGCAGATTGGTCAGCTCACGCTGAACTTGCAATAATTCATTTACCTCATCAGCCTGATCTAAAATGGCTTCAAACTTGGCCTTAGTCTCATTTAAAACTTCCAAACGGGCTTCCAAATCAACATACTGATCCGTCACATCACGACCATTTACATTCTCGGAGACCACCCTAATGGCTAGATTCTTAAAACTAGTCAAGGCCTCATCCCGGCGGTCAGACGGCACTCGGACTGTAATCTGTCCGCTAGCTGATTCCTCTGGTTTGCTGACATGTGAGCTGACCAGAAATCCGCCCAATTGTTCCGCGGATTGTTTTATATTTTCCACCGTTACTGGCACGTCTTCAACTAAAAGAGATAAACCGGTATCGCGAATAACTAGACGTGGCTGAGTATCAGTCGGAGCAGGTTCAACTGGCCTTGGCATAAAATCTTGATCACCAGCCTCATACATCATGTCTTGAGCAATTTCAGCTTGACCAGCGCTACCTTGGAAAGCCATGTTACTGCGCATAACCGGACCTACTGCTGAACTACCAACACTATCTTGGCGAGTAAAAAGTCTAGCTTGTCTGGAAACAGCTACCCACTGACTGACAAACCAACTGGAAATCAGCAGGATCGTAATCACCACTAAAAGTAAAATAATTTTTCGATTTGAGGAAGTTGGGGACATACCTTGAGTATAACACCGCTCGTTATTGACAACTACTTTTTTCCTTTTATACTTCCTATACATGCGTTTGAGGTGGGAATATGGGCCCACCGATGCAGACAGGTGAACCGGCTTAAGAGGGCAGAGCAATCTGAAATCTTAAGAAAGTAGCCTTGTCCGGCTGAGTCCGTTACCACACTCAACACCGAAATCGCTCGCTGAAAAAGCCGGTAGAGTCGGTGACAAGGTTTATCAGGAAACTGGTAAGCACAGCTAGGTGGCACCACCTTGAGAAGGTCCTAGCGTGTTTCTAGGCTTATGCTTGCATAGGCTTGGAAATACGCTTGGGCCTTTTTTAATGGCTTAAAACAAGACACAATAAAAGTTAGTCAACTTAAAATAAAAACCGATTAAATATTGTGTCGCGAAAGGAAATTATGACTAAACGAGTTTTATCCGGCATTAGAGCAACCGGCTCTTTGCACCTGGGAAATTATCTGGGAGCAGTCAAAGGCATGCTCGCTCTGCAGGATGACCCAAATTACGAAACGCTATATATGGTGGCGGACGCGCATGCCATTACAACGCCATATGACGTAGAAAATCTGAGACGATTTCGACGTGAGGTGATTGTTGATTATTTAGCGGCTGGTCTTGATCCGGAAAAATCTATCATCTTTTGCCAAGCTGATATACCTGAGCATTTTGAATTAGCGTTCTATTTTTCCTCTGTCACCACGGTTGGGAAAATGCAACATCTGCCAACTTTTAAAGAAAAGGTTAAGCAGTATCCGGAACACGTCACTCTGGCTTTGTTAAATTATCCAGTCTTGATGTCAGCTGATATTTTGGCTTACCAAGCCGAGTTAGTGCCAGTGGGAGTTGATCAAGAACCTCATTTGGAAGTGGCGCGCGAAATCGCGCGCCGCATGAACCAAAATTACGGCACCAACTTCCCAGAGCCACAACGGTTTGTCACTCCGGGCGGATATGTACCCTCACTTACCGGTGAAGGCAAGATGAGCAAATCGGTGGCGGGCAGTTTCATCAATTTAACTGATGACTTGGAAACAATTCGCAAAAAAGTTCGCTCGGTTCCTACTGCCACTGAGTCCGGCGGCGATATGAGTCCAGGTGTTAAATCGCTGTTCACTTTTTTGGAGCTTTTGGCCCCTGAAAAGGTTGAGCCGTTTTTAGTTGAATACGATGCCGCCTTGCTAAAGTACGTTGAGCTTAAAGATGCCGTTGCCACAGCTATCTATAAGGAAATTGAACCACTTCAAGCCAAGCGAGCAGAGATTCTTGCCAAACCGGAATATGTTGATGAAGTGTTAAGAGCGGGTGCCTCCAAGGCACAGGCAATTGCCAAAGCAACTAATCAAGATGTCCGAAATAAGTTAGGCTTAAAGTAAAAATTTCAGCTTAATTATTTCTGAACCATTATTCGCTGGGATGGGTAGGGGATATCGATTTTTTCCCGCTCAAGATAGGCTTTTAACTCTAACAATACCTGCTGATGAACATCTCTGAACAAGGTGTAATCACTGTCCTCAATGTGATAAATAGCCACATAATTAAGTCCATACTCACCAATATCTGCTAGGTGGACACGGTTGAAGGTTGTCTGCTCGATATCGTCAATTATTTTCTGAACGGCTGATGGAATTTTTTTCAATTTAGAATTTGGTGTTTCAATAGCCACTTGAAAATTTAGTTCAATCCGACGGCGTTCCATCCGTCGATAGTTCTTAATTTGCGAATTTGTCAGCTCGCTATTAGGAATAATGATTTGCTCTCCACTAAGAGCACGGATGCGAGTCGACTTTAAGCCTACTTTTTCAACCGTTCCCAAATAATCTTTAACCACAATAAAATCACCAACTTCAAAGGGACGATCAAAGTTAATGGCCAAGGAATCAAACAAATCCTGCAGAACATTTTGCAAGGCAAAGGCCACAATAATACCGCTAACTCCTAAACCAGCTATTAATGAATAAACATTAATGCCAATGTTTGACAGAATTAACAAGGCACCAAGCGCCCAAAAAACAACTTTAAGCAAAGCGCCAAGATTACGAAACCAAGATATTCGCTGAGAAGATTCATCGGCCAAAGCTGATTTCTCAACCAAATAATCAACTACTTGTTGAAGCATTAAAATCACAATCGAGGTTACGCTTATCCAAGCCAAAGTTGTTAGTACGCTCTCAATCTGATCTGGGAGATTAAGAGTTTGGAACACAATTGCAAAGGCTAAAACTATAAAAAGCGGAGCGCGCACTTCTTGAGCTAGATCGCAGACCAAATCATCAATTGAGTTGTTGGTACGGCTAGTCGCCTCGCGCAATCGCCAGACAAACATGCGACGAATAAAGGCAAAAACAATCGTCAAAACCAAACTAAATATCAGCGCCTGCAAATAATCACCAACTGCATTTCCAAACCACATAATGTTCAGCCAATTTGTGGTCGATTCAGGCAGTGAGGGAAGAAGTAGTGTCCATAAGCTCATACCTTCATGATAACAAACGTCTTCAAGGTGAATATTTTGTGGTAACAAGTTTAAAAAATAACCCATCGGGAAAAGGTTGAACAACGTTGAAGTATCAACGCTTACTGACAGGTATATGGTGGCGGGGGTGGGGGGGGGCCGGCAAGACGCGAAGAAACCCAAATAAAAATTTTAATAAAAAAAAAAAAAAAAATTTTTTTTTTAATATTAATTTAAAT
>CAZRWP010000002.1:17504-59516 GCA_964603945.1 uncultured Pseudomonadales bacterium | reverse complement strand
GGGGGGTGGGGGGGCGAGAGCCTGACGCTCTCGCCCCATATGCATTTTTAAATAAAACTAAACTAACTTATTTTTGTTTAGCTTTAACTTGCAATTTTCTAGGCATGGCCTTTTTCGATTTAGAAAAAGTGACCGTCAGCAGGCCGCTATCGACGCTGGCTTCAGGTTCCTCATTAAGATCAATTTCACCGGGAACTGCAATCCGGTAGCTGTACTGCTGAGACGAGCGGCTGTAGTAATTACGCTTCTCGTCGGTCTCTTCTTCAGCTTTTTGAGCATTGATAAAGAGCATCCCTTTTTCAAAAGTGATGTCAATGTCATTCTCAGGCACTCCGGCCACGTTAACCTTAACCACCACCTGCTTTTCTGTTTCATAAACTTCCATGCCGCCCACATTGGCTTCACGCAAAGCAGGGAAAAAGTCGTCATCCCAAAAGTCCGCACCTGGTGCTATTACGCGGCTCAGGGGACTCCATCGTGTAATTGCCATATAAATCCTCCTATTGGCTACTTTTGTTAATTTCTGGCACTCCGCCTTCACGAGTGCTAACGGTATTCTAATCAAGAAATAGGAGATCTGTCAAGCAATATCAGACATCCTCTTACTTAACACTTACCAACAATCACCTATAATAAAGGTTTATGCCCGAACTCCCAGAGGTAGAAACAATTCGCCAAGGACTAAAAAAACATGTCCTCTTTAAGACCTTAAAAAAACCGATGGTTAATCTACCTAAGATGGTACGTGGAAATGTTGACCAATTTCAAGACGTACTTTCGGACAATCAGTTTGTCGACATTGATCGCTTTGCCAAGCTTTTAGTTTTCCGTCTTGCTGACAGTGAATTTTCCATGCTGCTTCACCTAAAGATGACTGGTCAACTGATCTATCCGATTCCAACTGAGCTGGTTGCCGGCGGACACCCTTTTCCAAAATTTAATCTTGATCTTCCTAACAAATACACTCATTTAATTTTTCCGTTTGCCGACGGAACCAATCTGTACTTTAACGACTTGCGCCAATTTGGTTATTTGCAATTAGCCACTTCAGCTGAGCTGGACAAAATCTCAGCCAACTATGGTCTTGAGCCAGGCACTACTAACTTCACCTGGAAAAAATTTCAAACTCTAATGAAGCGGCGACGGACGCCTCTAAAAAACTTTTTGCTTAACCAGCAGGTAATTGCTGGTTTGGGCAACATTTACGCTGATGAAGTTGCTTTTTATGCCGGTATAAAACCTACAAGAACAGTCGACACCTTAACCTTAGCCGAGCAAAAACTTTTGTTCCAAGGTATTCAAGAAATTATCGCCAAAGCCATACAACACCGAGGTACCACCTTTCGCAATTACGCTGACAACGAAGGTCGCCAGGGCGGCTACGCACCTTTCCTGCAGGTGTACGGGCGGGCAGGGGAGAAGTGTTTGCGCTGCGGTGATACGATAGCCAAGATTAAACTGGCTGGTCGTGGCACGCATTACTGTCCGAACTGCCAGAAATAGAATTACTTAAAAAACTGAGTAACTTAAGAAATTCTTATTTCCTGCTAAGGCATTTCTTGCTATGGTAGTAGAGTGCCTGCCCAACGTCGCACAGCAACCAAGTCCGCGAATAAACAACCGGACAACCTACCCAATCCGCCATCTTTATGGCGGACCATTGGCCCTTCCTTTATTTTATTAGGAATTGCGTTAGGCAGTGGCGAGCTACTTTTATGGCCTTACCTTACCGCCAACTTTGGTCTGGGCTTAATGTGGGGTGCTCTGTTAGGCGTTACTTTGCAGTTTTTCTTAAACACCGAAGTCATGCGTTTTTCACTAGCTCGTGGCGAAAGTGTGTTTTTAGGGTTCCGCCGCCTGAGCGCTATTTGGCCGGTGTGGTTTATCCTGTCCACCTTTATTCCTTGGTCATTGCCTGGATTTTCCTCAGCGGCTTCACAAGTTTTATCTAATTTATTCCCAGCTTTGCCGCCAACAGCCTTTGCCATTATCTTGCTAATATTTACCGGCATTATTTTGACTCTTGGCAAAACGCTTTACAAAACAATGGAAGTTTTTCAACGGACAGTTATTTTGCTAGGTGTTCCTTTTTTACTCTTTTTGGCTTTTTACTTTGCTGAGCCGATACATTGGCAAGAAGCCATCTTGGGTCTAGCTGGCCGTGGTGACGGCTGGTGGTTTTTCCCCACTAATATTGGTTTGTTTGCTTTCTTGGGCGCTTTTGCTTATTCAGGTGCGGGTGGCAATCTAAATTTAGCGCAAACTTATTACGTTAAAGAAAAAGGTCTAGGCATGGGTCATGGCACTCAAAAGATCTCCAGCCTATTAAGTGGTGGCAAACAAAAAGTGCATTTAGATGGAAAGTTATTCCGTTCCACGCCAGCTAACTGGCGCAAGTGGGATAAATGGTGGAAACTGGTTTTGACCGAGCACTTATTGGTTTTTTGGAGCCTAAGTTTCTTCACTATCTTTATCTTGTCGGTTTTAGCTTATGCCTTAATTTTTGGCCAAGCCCAAGCTGATGGAATTCAATTCCTTTACCAAGAGGCAGGTGAGATCGGCCGCCGTACCAGTGGCACAATTGAAATATTATTTTTACTGGTAGCCGCTCAAATGCTTTTTTCCACGCAAATCGGCGTACTAGAGTCTTCTTCCCGTATCATCTCGGAAAATATTCTGCTGTTGTTTTATAAACCTGGTAAAAGTTTTAATTTATCAAAAAGTTTTTACATTGCTTTATGGGGACAGATCAGCTTAGGAATTATTGTGTTACTGCTTGGCTTTAAGGAGCCTCGGTTTTTAATCACCATGAGCGCCGCCTTGAACGCGGCGGCCATGATGGCCTCCTTCCCATTAATTTACTGGCTTAACAAACGACATCTGCCAAAAAAGATGCAACCGGGAAGTGGGAGATTAATAATTTTTGTCGGATCATTTATTTTCTTTTTAGTATTGTTGGCCATGACCATTCTGAATTCTTAAATTCTTAGCAGGTTTTTAGCAAGCATAGTTTTTTTGACAGCTTTTTGATATTTATTACTATTACCGGTCTCTTACATTGAAGAGAGATGCTCAGCTTTCACAAGAAGAATAAGACAAATGAAAGTAGAGGAGGAATATGACCTTTAAATTACCAGATCTGCCATACAGTTATTCTGCGTTGGAGCCACATATTGACGCCCAAACCATGGAGATACATCATCAGAAACATCATGGCGGTTATGTCACTAAACTTAACTCGGCCTTAGAAGGTCTGGACAGTTTGCTTGCCATGCCCTTAGAAGAATTGCTGGTTAATTTGGACAAAGTTCCTAATGATCGTCAGTTGGCCGTCCGCAATAATGGTGGTGGCCACGCCAATCATTCACTCTTTTGGACAATCATGAGTCCGGATGGCGGCGGCGAACCAACTGATGAACTAGCCCTGGCAATTGAGAATCAGTTTAAGGATTTTGCCAATTTTAAGTCAGAGTTTGCTGACGCCGCCACCCAACGTTTTGGTAGTGGCTGGGCGTGGCTGGTGGTCGACGGTGACCAAAAACTCCGTATCACGTCCACAGCTAATCAGGATAGTCCTTACATGGAAAGCCTAACCCCAATTTTAGGCTTGGATGTTTGGGAACATGCCTATTACCTTAAATACCAAAACAAGCGCCCTGAATACATTGAAAACTGGTGGAACGTGGTCAATTGGCCAGAAGTTGCCAAACTTTATCAATCAGTTGTGGCAGGTTAAAAATCTCACTCAGCAACTATTTTGTTTAATTATCGCCTGTGGCGCAAAGCAGGGAAGTGGTATTATCAGGCAGTTATATGAAGGCCACGGATTCTTCCAACCAACAACTTAAAGAAATGCTCCAGCAAAGAGCGATGGTGGTTAAAGCCATTCGCGACTTTTTTTGGCAGGAAAATTTCTTGGAAGTTGAAACACCACAGCTAGTGCCTCAGCCAAGCATGGAGCCATATTTAGAGGTGTTTGAAACCGCCTTGTTAGATCAACAACGCCAGCCCAGCCGTGCCTTTTTAACCAGTAGTCCAGAATTTTCTATGAAAAAACTGTTGGCCAAAGATGTGGGTAACATGTTTCAGATTTGTAAAAGTTTTCGTAACGCTGAAGGCCTAAGCTCACGTCATAACCCTGAATTTACCATTTTGGAGTGGTACCGGGTAGGGCAGGACTACACCGCCATCATGGATGACTGCGAAAATTTGTTTAGGTTTATTGGCAAGGCACTGGGTCTTAAAACGCTAAAATTTCGTGATTATGAATACGATTTAGCTGAACCCTGGGAGCGTCTTAGTGTGCCGGAAACTTTTGCCAAGTTCGCCGGAATTGACTTGGAAACTATGCTCGATGAGTCGCGATTGAAAGATGTGGCCAAACAAAAAGGGTATTCTGTCGGTGCTGACTCTACCTGGGAAGAAGTTTACAACCAGATTTTTCTGAATGAGATTGAACCACACTTAGGTCTGGAAAAGCCCTGTATTTTATATGATTATCCAGCTGAGCAAGCGGCCTTGTCTCGGCGCAAAACCAGCGATCCTAGACTGGCTGAACGGTTTGAGTTTTATGTTGCTGGTCTGGAACTAGGCAACGCCTTTAGTGAACTGACTGACTGGCAGGAGCAACTAGCCCGCCTGGAAGCCGACCGCCAGGAAAAAATCCGCATCGGCCGAACCATATTTGATATTGATATGGAATTTATCGAGGCGCTCAAATCAGGCATGCCACCTACCGCCGGCATCGCGGTCGGCGTGGATAGAGTGGTGATGTTGTTTTTGAATCAAACTGATATACAATCGGTTTTAGTGTTTCCGGCTCATAAATGGTGGCCGGAAGTAGAAAGAGAAAATGTATGAAACCAAATGCCGAACATATAGCGCCAGACAACCAAGAAGTAGCCGAACGATTCCCAGCTGTATACGAACTAATACAATCAACAAATAAATCAATTGGCGAGAATCGCACAAGATAATCTAATTATTATTGTCAACACAATCTCTCACCATTACCTTTAAACTCGCGTAGTACAATATTTTCCTATGGCAACGGTCAACGGCGGCAATGTCCGCAAAGGTTTATACATCATGTATCACGGTCAACCGCACCTGGTAACTTGGCATGAATTTGTCAGTCCGGGCAAGGGTTCGGCTTTTACTCGCACGAAATTAAAAAATATCCAGACAGGCAAGGTGGCCGATTTTACTTTTAAGACGACTGAGCCAGTTGAGCTAGCTGAAGTCGAAACTCAGGAGCTGCAGTATCTTTACAATGACGGCAGTAGTTTTGTTTTCATGAATCCCCGAACTTATGATCAGACAGAAGTGCCTAATGATGTGGTTGGCCAAGATGGACGTTTCCTCAAGGAAGAAATGATGTGCTACGTTCAATTTCACAATGATCTACCGATTGGCATTTTCCCGCCTAAAAAAGTCTCCCTCCTGGTTACTGAAGCCGAAGAGGCCGTGGCTGGCGACCGTGTCACCGCGCCCAAAAAGCAAGCGACTGTTGAGACCGGCGCTACCGTCATGGTACCTATCTTCGTCAAAAAGGGCGACACCATCATTATCGACACTGCCACCGACGAATACGTGAGTCGAGGGTAATTACATTTTCTAAGCTAAGAAAATTGTGATCACCGACAAAAACAGATCTCATACTATGCTTTAGTTTCTCAGAAGTTATAATGAAAAACTATGCCATCACGACATTCATCAGATGAAGAAAACCAATCGCCTCATGAAACTGAAATAAGTTTAAATGAACTACGAGAATTGCATCAATCTTTTAAAAGGATACTTCTCATGCTTCAAAACCTTTCAGATTTACCAACTGAATCATAATAAGAGTATCAATTAGCAACAATAGAGTACGTTATTCAGAAAATCTTACGTTTTCAAATTCTTCTAAAAAAATTTGAATCTGTCTGGGAAAAAAATAATTTAAGAATCATTAAAAATGAATTGAATAATAATACAGAAGATGAGGATAGACAGAGCGCCTCTTCAAAAGAACCTGCAGACATTCATCAAGAGGCGATTGCAAAGAAGATGTACCTATACAACCGAGAGTCATTTCATCTCGCTTTAAAGAATGCTTTAGATAGCATAAGCACTATAGAGGGAATTGCTAAACCAGATCAACTTGAAGAAGCTACAAATATCTTAGAGGCTAACCGATCAACATTCCTTGATACTGTTGATTTAATCATGCGTTACGCCGTACTTAGATCTTAATAGGTTTTACTTTAAACCTTCTCCGTCACCTTGTACTCAATGTACTTGCCCAACATTAGGCGAGTGTGGGCGTCGATGCCTGGCAGGGCGGAGAAGAAGAAACCTACCACTGGCAGGAGCAAATATTCTACGGGTTGGAGCACGCTACGCAGGCGGGAAGAACCTTCGGGGCGGTCCGGACGTGACTGCCAATCAATAAACAAAATCGCGAGTAGTGAAACCAAAGACAGGGTCAAGATCGCCGATGACACCTGAGGCAAGGTCTTGCCAATCACCGTGCGGCCAAAGTCTTCATTAAGCAGTGGCGGCAAAAAGGCACCCAGGGTAATGGCAAACCAGTTCACCGGCCATAAAAAGTGGTCTTCCACTGTCTTGAAAGTGCGGATTAATTTGTCCAAAAAAGGAATATTCTCAGCCAGAATAAAGTTGCGAATAATGTAGGCATCATCAGAGACACCCCAGGCCCAGCGCTTAACTTGCTCATACTGGTTTTTCATGCTCGGCCACCAGCCATGAGATTCAGCGGCATCGGCATTAAGAGGCAGGTAAATTGGATCCACTTCCAAATCACCCTCAAGCGCAAAATAAGCCTTAAAGAACAGGCGATAATCTTCCGGAATTACATCTGTATCCCAGTAGCCGATCTGATCAACTAGGCGAAGAGAAGTAGAGTAGGAGGAAAAATTAACCAGACGATCACGACGCATCAAAATATACATTTGAGTCACCGAGAATATTGAAGCCAAAACTCGGATTGGCGCTGGCACTTTCCAGATATTATTGTAAAACCTGATAGAACCCTGCCAAATACGGTTGTAGCGTTTTTCATTAGACAAAAATTCGTAGGTAAGAGAGGAAAAATACTGAGGATCAAAAATTACGTCAGCGTCTTCTGATGTAATCGTCGTGTAATTGATGTCACCACCAGCCTTCTCAATTAAAAGTTGTTTAGCTTCTTTGGCACCCCAGGAAGTATTAGACGACTTACCCTTAACTTCACCCTCAATATCCGGGTGAAGTGTATCCCAAAGGTGGCCAAATTTTTGACCATATTTGGCTTGCAACTGACGCGCTTTATCAATGGCCTCTTGACCCTCGCGCTCCTCAAACGACAACATAATATGCAGGCGTTTCAATGGGAAAGTTTGAGCCAATAAGCCCTCGAGAGTGCGTTCGAGCGTGGTAATTGGTTCTTTGTAAGTTGGCACCACAATGATGTGATTTACCTTGTCGAAATGTTCAAGCTGACTGGCGTCTTTGAGCCAGTTGTAGCGTTGACTTGCCTTGATGCGGAAAAAGGCGGCCAGGGACAGAATGGCCATCGTGATTGAGCGGTAAAGCCAGTAGACTGAGAAACCTAAAACGTAGTAAGAAACAATGGTGGGTATCAGTAAAGATCCCCAGACAGGAAACAAAATCAACGACCAAGAAACAAAGCCAGGCAAAATTTCTAAAGCCCGCTGTGTGCGGACCGGATGTCGTCTGACCCATTTTTTAACCATGTTCGTATTGTACAAGCTGAAAGTTGTTTTGCCTGGTTGGGTTAGTGAGATAAAGCTTACTTTAATATATCTCTATATATCATTTTGTATCAGACAAATAGTTATTGAGCCATTTAGCGGTTTCCACAATCATCCAGGGTTCACAAGTTTGGCCACGATAAGGCTGAGGAGGTAGATAGGGCGCATCCGTCTCGATAAGCAAGCGGTCACGCGGCACCAACTGTAACAATTCTCTTAATGAATCCGCCTTGGGGTAGGTTAGGTTGCCGTCAAAACCAATGTATGCCCCAAGCTCGAGCATGGCTTTGACATATTCAGGCGATCCGGAAACACAGTGCAAAATAAAAGGTTGGCTGGACCAATCATATTTCTTTACAATCTCGTACGCATCCCAATAGGCGTTGCCTTTAGTTGGAATTGAAGGTGTCTGCTGATCCCGTACATGTAAGGCTAGCCAACCACCATGCTGCCTGGCCAGATCTAGCTGAGCTTTAAACCAGACTTGTTGCAGTTGCGATTGAGATTCTCTTTCTTCAGGTTTAAGACGGAAATAATCCAGACCAACTTCGCCAACCCCCAGCACATGGTCATTTTCAAGCAATTTAGATAATTCAGATATGGCACTTGATAAATCAGCGCTAGCCGAGGCCTCGGAAGGGTGGACGCCAACCAAAGCAAATAAGTTTTCTTCGTGCGAGGCAATTTCCACCCCGCGACGCGAAGATTCCAAGCTAGTACCAGGCACCACCGTTTTGGCAATACCTAGCGACTGAGCCTTCGCCCACAACCCTGGCCAATCAGCATACAAAGGCTCCAAGTTGTAGTGGGCATGGGTATCGATAATCGGACCGTCCTGATTAAATACACAATCGGGAATAGTTAATTGTTGAGACATGTGAATCATTATAAGGGCTTGTTCCAGATTTATCCCAACCTTGGGAATAGTGGTGTCATGGCAGAAATTTGCGGTGCGGTGAAATGCTCAAGTAATTTTTTGGCCGTAGCAGGCATGAACGGCTGTAAGTGATAAGCAATTTTAATAATTTGCCCCACAGCTTGATCAAGCAAACGACGTTGGTCTTCACCCTCCTGCAACCAAGGCTTTTTATCACTCAAAAATTGGTCAGTTTCACGAACCCAATCGATAGTTAACTGCAGGGCAGACGTTAGCTCGTGTTTATTCATCAATTTTAAGTAACCCGAATCAAAAACAGCCGAGTCTCCGGTGTAGGTCAGACCACTTTTCTCAGCCATTTTAGCCACGCGGGACGCCAAATTTCCCAGGCCATTAGCTAAATCAGCCGTGTACTGGGTATCAAATCTCTCCCAAGTAACGTCCTGATCACCATTGAAAACACTCAGTGACAGCAAGGTGTAGCGAGCACCATCGACACCGTAACGTTCAACTAAATCAGCTGGCGAAATAACATTGCCCAAACTCTTGCTCATTTTTTGACCGCCAACACTAATAAAGCCATTAATTAAAACTTGCTTGGATGGTGGCAATTTGGCCGATAGCAGCATGGCCTGCCACATCGCTGACTGCTGACGGAGATTGTCCTTGCCGGCCACTTGCAAACCAGGCCAATAATTTTCAAATTCGGTTGGGGTAGACTCAGCGGAATCGTCGCCAGTCCAGCCAAGAGTCGAAATATAGTTCACCAAAGCGTCAAACCAGACATACATCACTTGGGAATCATCATCTGGCACCGGCACGCCCCAAGGCATGTTTTCCTTGAGCCGTGAAATACTGAAGTCCTGCAGACCATTCTCAACAAAACTGATAATTTCTTTAAAGCGTTCTGGTGGTTTAACAAACTCCGGATTATTTTGGTAAAGATCCAGCAAAGCAGATTGATATTTTGAAAAGCGGAAGTAATAATTTTCTTCTGTGCGGATCTCTAATTCCAGATTGGGGTGCAAGGGGCAGCGGCCGTTCACTAGTTCAGACTCGGTTTTGGCCAGCTCGCAACCTACGCAGTACTTAACTTCGTACGCCGCCTGATAAATATCGTCGTTATCACGACAGCGGCGCCAAAAGGCCTGCGCCGCCCGCACGTGATGCTCCTCAGTGGTGCGGATAAAGTGGGTGTAGCTTAAATTGAGGAGGTCGCGCAGGGCGGAGAAGCGGGCGGCATACTCGTCGGTATAAGCTTGCGGTTCTTGGCCAGCCTCCAAGGCTTTTTGGTAAATTTTGAGACCGTGCTCATCGGTGCCGGTATTAAAAATTACCTGGTTGCCCATCAGTCGCTGATAGCGGGCAATGACGTCGGCCTCAGTAATCTCCCAGCCAAACCCAATGTGTGGGTCGGCATTAACGTAGGGCAGGGTAGTGGTAATGTAAAAATGGTGACTCATCCAGATGAGTTTAACACAAAGCAATTACTCTAATAAAAGCTGAATCTAGAGTTTGAACTTACTTTTAGACAACAAGAAATTGCCTTTTTTCCAACCGGTTTTATGATGAAACCTTTCAATCCAGCTAGCTGCTCTCTCTGAGCGCTCAAATAAGAATGAACAAATGACCATCGCCACTAGCGCCATCGTAATCATCCAATACATCAAATACGCTGAGTTGAAACTTGGTTCGACAAAAAAATACACCGCTACATGCAAAATGAAAAAGAAGGCAATCGCTATTTTCATTATTTTAAGGAAAATTGCTTCAGTAAAATTCGACAGCCAAATTGCCCCAAAGCCAATTACGCCACCAAAAAAACCTAATCCCAACATGCCATAAAAAACCAGACGGGTAGAGGTAATTTCCATCGGTACTAAAGCATTGGCTAGCGAAATTATGCTAAATAAGCCCATAACTCCAGCATATAAAGCTGTGTGCGAAACCCACAGGTGCAATGCTTCTGAATGAGAAAAGACGTCATACAATGGATCCACATAACGCTTGAGTTCAAAACTTTTTGTGAGCGAGTGAATAACAATGAAGGCATAGATAAATAAAACAAGCACAGAAAAAGCAGTATCTATCACAAAAATCTCATCCATCGACAAGCGGAGATCTATTTCCTGACGCATGAGGAAATAAAGAAAACTCTTAAGCCAGATAAAAAGGAGTGGCGAAATAATAAAAGCATAAATAAACTGCACTGAATCAAATTTCAAAAAGTCACGTTTGCCAGTCTTGCGGTAAATCAGGAAAGCGCTGATTATCGCCGCCATGGGAACAATAGCTAATAAAGAAAACATACCATGGTATTCTAGCGCATTTGCTTAGCGATAGGCATCAATATAAATTTGCGTGCTATCACGATGTTCAAATTGACTTGGCATAATCCCTTCATTCAAAGTGGTCAAATATGCCTCATTTAACGATAGTCCATACTTCTCAGCTATCCGCAAAACTGCCGCGAACTCTTCCCGCAATGAGTCAGTATCTCGATCACATTGAGAAAATAGACGAGCAAACAAGTGACAACTTAAGTTCTTTTTTACAGCTCTTTATAGGAAATCATACCGGAATTGTAGATTTCCAACAGTTCCGCAGTTAAATCTGCGTCATTACATGCAATTCGCTTAAAAAATTGTAAAATTGCAGGGCTACCTTCAATCAAATCTTCCATTCCAGTTAACTTGCCATCAACTAAATCAATTCTTTTAACCATGCCTGCCTTTCCGTTTTATTTCTTCAACTGACTCATGATCCACTGAAAACGCTTAGTTTCTTTTTCCAGCTTGTTGATAAGATCCAAAAAACCGGCTTGCTTCATCTGGTCGGCCACAACTGCCACCGTCGCCGCCGAGACCTTTAGCTCATCCTGAATTTTGGTGTAGGGATTGCCACGTTTGAGCATTAGGCCGATCCGCAAACGGCGCTCTACGTAATCCAATTCTTTGTCAGTTAAAATTTGACCCAGCAGGCTTAACGTTTTGGAAGGCGGTTGATTGGAAAGAATCTTAGCCAAAGCTTTAGTTAGATATTGATCTTTTTTCATATTGATACGTTAATAATAGCAGACTATAGAATCCAACTATTGTCTTTGACAACTGTCAGTTACTTCAACCCTGTACAATGTCACTATGACAACTGATTTATTGCTAATTTTGCTCCTTAATCTGATTTTATTTGGCTTATTGGCGTTTATTCTTATCCGTAATCTAAAGCGAACCACGCCGGTAGATGAGGAAGCCGAGCGCCAGCAAATGCGCAACTTAATTAATGAAGTTTTTGGCGAAGTAACACAAAAAGTAGGGGAACAGAGCCGAGAAATTCTCAAGGGTGAACAAAAACTCATTGAAAGCGACCTCAAAAACAAACAGGAGCAAATCGAGCGCGTCATCAGCGAACTGCGCCGCGAACTCAAGCAACGCCAACAAGAAATTAAGGATCTGGAAGCGGACCGCAACAAGCAATATTCCCAGATCTCAACTCATATCCGTGAACACCAAAAAATCACCAAGGAACTGCAGACCAGTACGGAGCACCTCAGTAAAATCCTCAATAACAATCAAAAACGAGGCGAGTGGGGCGAGTACATTTTGGATGATATTTTGGCCACCGCCGGTTTACTTGACGGAGTTCATTTTATCCGCCAGCAAACTTTGGGCTCAACTAACGTCAAACCAGATATTACTTTACTACTGCCCAACAAACGATATGTAGCCGTTGATGTTAAGTTTCCTTACTCAGCTATTCAAAAAATGGCCGATACCGAGTCCAAAGTGGAAAAGGAAGCTTACAAAAAGGAGTTCATTAATGATGTTAAGGCCAAGGTCAAACAACTCGAGGAACGTGGCTACATTAACGCTGAAGAAGGCACGCTTGATTACGCCATTCTGTTTGTGCCCAATGAACTACTTTTTAGCTATATCAACCAGGAGTGTCCTGAGGTAATTGATATCGCCATGCGCAAGAGCATCATGATTGTGTCGCCGTTTACGTTTCTAATTGTCGCCCGCACCATCTTGGAGAGCTACCGTAATTTCATGATTGAGAATAATCTGCGCGATATCATCAAATATATCTCGGAGTTTGTGGAAGAGTGGGGGAGATTTGAAATTGAATTCGGCAAGTTTGACGATAACTTAGGCAAACTTCGCCGCTCTTACGACCAAATCGCAACCACACGCTATAACCGAATGCGTCTGCGCATTAACCGAATTGAGGAATACCGCCACGGCATGCTGGAAACAACCTCTAAAGTTGACAAGCTGGCACCACCAGCGGAAGAATTGCCGGAGGTTAATTAAATAATTTTCTTTACTGCCTCTAACTATAATTATTGTCCTGTACAATAACCATTAGGCAGGTAATTACTTATGGGACGTTACAATTTAAAAGATAGATTATTTAAGGAAAGATTTATTCAGATAAAAGTAATAATTTTACTGGCTATAGTTATTGCCTTAAGCTCCGGTGATGCTAGCAACCATTCTGAAAATGACACTGGTGCGGCCTCAGCCGCTAGCGTAAGCGATTTATCTTCCAATTCTGATATAAATTTATCAACTTTAGGCGAGATTGATGGACCTTTGCCAATTTTCCCTGATACACATTTACTTGTTGAAGATCTTATCTCTGATACGCCCATCGAAATAAATATAAATGGGCTTACTTCAGAGATAAGCTTTATGTTAGAAGGCAAAGATTCATCAGGCAAAACAATTTGGGGCGCATGGATATCTACGTATATAGATGGTCAGGTATATATAGACATCATACTCAATGGCATGATTACTTATGCTCGTCGGACTGACCAGCTACCAACTGCCATCATTATTGAAACAATACTTGATGAAAAAGGAGAACATCAGTTAATAATTACATTTAGATTTGCTGATGGAAGCGTCTTTACTGACACTCCACGGTTAAGCCGAGAGGAATTAGATCACATCAAGTCATTTACAGCATCTACTTCTGAACCAAAAGCAACTGAGGTTTCTGTTAGGTGAAAATTTAGAAATTCTAACTCTCATCCACAAAACCGCTCTCGCGGGCTTGCTTTTCTAGCTCACTGTGCATTCGCTCAAAGTTTTTAATAAACTTGCGACGCATTATTTCGGCGACATCTAGATCGAGTTCAATACCAAGCATTAAAACTGTCAGCAAAACATCACCAAATTCATCTTCCAAATCCTGCTGTGTGTGCTTATCTAACTTGGATTGGCGCTGAAGGCCTTGTTTAGCCAGGATTTCATTGGCTAATTCGCCCAGTTCTTCCATAAGTTTGAGCGTGCGGGCGTAAAGTGCCTCATTTTCCGAATCGATCGGGAAGGCGAGGGAAACCAGTTCATGAACTTCACGACTTTGTTCCATTAACTCTTCCAGAGTAACTGACTTAGGATCAATCGGCGAAATTTGCTTGGCCATAGGGTATGAATTGTAACATGGGGAGGTGGTAGACCTGGAAGGACTTGATCTCTGGAAGGATCATCCTTGCCGTTAGCTTCCTCGAGAAGGATCATCCTAGGATGATCCTTCCAGGCAAGAGGAGGGGCAAGGATGATCCTTTGTAACAAGCAAGCTACGCTACAATACATTCATGAAGGTCATACTGCATGGCGCCAATCAATCCGCCTTATTTGCGTATGAACAAGAACTGGCGGGACAAATTCCAGCCAACCAACAAAAAATCCACTTTAACGCGTTTAAACAATCTCTTGAGGAACTGGCAGATATTTTAGGTTCGCAATCGATGTTTCAGGCCAATCGTTGGTGGCGCATTACCAATTTGGAAAAGAACCGCTCACCCAAACAACGCCAAGAGATTGTAGGTTTATTGGCAGATAGCGAAGACGGTGTTTTAGTAGTAATTCCAGCGGAGATCACGCCTGCCCAAAAAAGACTTTTCGACCCAAAAATTTGGCAAATAAAAGAATTCAAGCTCCCTAAGGTGTTTTTTCAGTTTGCCGAGGCTATAAAAACCAAGCCACTTCAGCAAACCCATCGTTTACTCAAGGAGTCGCTGGAACAAAAAAATGAATGGGAACTTCACTCCTTGTTGGCCCGTCAGTTTCGCTTACTGCTAGCCGCCAAAACCGGCGCACCGGTTTTGGCTCCGCCATTTGCCAAAAGCCAGTTAAGCCGCCAAGCCAGGCTTTTTACAGAATCAGAACTAATCTCATCTCTCCACAAGTTATTTGATATCGAGCTAGCCATGAAGTCCGGCCAGGCACATCTCACCTGGTCCCAGGAAATTGACAGGCTCCTGGTAAAACTCTACGATGAGGTGACCTAAGGAAAGGAGTATGAACATGTACTCAATAGTTCCCCAAATTGCCCCTCATATTTTTCGGGGATATGATATTCGCGGAGTAGTTGACAAAGATCTAAACGAAGATGTTTATTACACTTTAGGCCGAGCCTACGCCACTTGGTTAAGCCGGCGGCGAATTAAAGAATGTACTGTCGGTCGCGATAACCGTTTGACAAGTGAAATCTATTCAAAGGCATTTATCCAAGGCTTAAATGATGGTGGTATTGACACCTATGATTTGGGTTTATCCTTGAGTCAGATTGTTTATTTTTCAACATATGAGATGAAGACCAAGGGAAGTGTCATGATTACGGCTTCTCATAATCCTCGAGAGTTCAATGGATTAAAACTAGGAACCGGCTATTCAGAAACCATGGTCACGGAGGAAATCCAAGCCTTACGCGAATTGGTTGAGGCTGGTGAATTCAGTGAGGGTCAAGGCAAAAATACAGCCCGCGATATTTACCCCAGTTACAAAGAAACAATTCTAAAAAATTTCAATCTGCAGAAACACTGGAAGATTGTGGTTGATGCCTGCAATACTGGCTCCGGCTACTTTTATCCCGATTTGCTTAGAGACGCTGGTTGTGAAGTCATTGAACAAAACACAGAGCTTGATGGCAATTTCCCCCTTGGTGCACCAGATCCCACCGAAAGTGAAGTTTTGGACAGATTAGCTGAGGGAGTAAAAAACGCTGGCGCTGACCTCGGTTTTGCCTACGATACCGACGGCGACCGCATGGCTGTAGTCGATGAAAACGGCCAAGTCCTGTGGATGGACACGATCGTTTCCTTATTTGCCCAAGACGTGCTCGACTTTTTGCCAGGCGCGCCAATTGTCTACAACACGCTTTGCTCTCGTCAGGTAACGGAAACTATCGAGCAAGCGGGCGGAGAGCCTGTTATGTGGATGACCGGCCACTCATTCATCAAGGCTAAAGTCAAAGAAGTTCATTCACCATTTGGTGGTGAGCTCTCTGGACATATCTTTTTCATGGATAACTTTTTTGGCCATGATGATGGTGCCTTTGCCAGCTTGCGCTTGCTCCAATTTTTGGAACGCCGCAGTGAAACTTTATCGCAAGCGGTGAGCAAGTTGAGCAAATATGTCAGCAGTCCGGAAATAAAATTTGGTTTAGCGGACGACATCAAGTTCAAGTTCATCGACACGGTTATTCGGGACGAGTTCCAAAAACAGTGGCCCTCAGCTAAATACATCGATATTGATGGAATTAGAATGGACCTGCCAGATCGAATGGCGATTATTAGAGCTTCACAGAATGGCCCTTATATCACCGTTAAATTTGAAGGCAAAACTCAGGCAGTTTATGACGAAATGAAAGCTATCCTCAAAGAAATGTTAGGTAAACATCCAGAAATTGACTGGAAAGCTGGCGTGAATATACACGCTTTGGACTAGCGGTCACAAAATAAATCAAAAGAATACTCAACAAAAAACAAGGAGAACTATGGAGCCAGAAATTAACAACCTGCCTAATCCTCAGATTTTGGATGATTTGGAAGAGGTAAAAAAGATCGATGCGAGCAATGTTTTAGGCTCTATTCAAGCCTTAGCCAATCAGGTGGAAGATGCCTGGGATCAGGTAAATCAGTTGGAATTGGCAATTGATACCAGCCGAATTCAAAATGTAGTGGCCACCGGCATGGGTGGCTCAGCATTGGGTCCAGATGTCATCAAGCGAGCATTTAAAAACCAGCTGTCTGTGCCTCTGGAAGTTATCAATGACTACAAATTACCCGCTTATGTTGGTCCAAACACTTTGGCGTTGGTCTCTAGCTATTCCGGTACCACGGAAGAAACGGTGGCGGCCATGCATGAGGCACATGACAAAGGCGCGCAAATACTGGTCATCAGCACGGGTGGGCAACTGGCCGAATTTGCCAAAGCAAATAACTACGGTCTCTACCAGATAAATCCCACGCACAATCCGTCAAATCAGCCTCGGATGGCCATCGGCTACTCAGTGTTTGGCATTATTGCCATGTTCCACAAGATCGGTTTGCTCAATTTAACTGATGAACAAGTCAATGGGGTTGTGGCCACTATCCGTCGCTTAACCTCTGAGCTAGACATTTCGGTCGAACAGGATAAGAACCAAGCCAAAAAATTAGCTTTTCAGATTATTGGGCGTATTCCGGTCTTTATTGGCAGTGAACATTTGGAGGGCGCCTTGCATGTCGTTCAGAATCAGTTTAACGAAAATGCCAAAACCTACGCTGAATACCGGATTATTCCGGAAATGAATCACCACCTAATGGAAGGCTTGCGCTTCCCGCAAACCAATGACGCCAATTTGTTTTTTGTTCTGTTTGATTCGGCTTTGTACCATGAGCGCAACCGGAAACGCTTCCAAGTTACACCTCAGGTTATTGACGGCGCCGGTATTGAATTATCCAGTTTCCTACTAACCAGTACGGAACCGCTAGAGCAAGTCTTTGAAGTCATAACTTTAGGCGCCTTCACCAATTTTTACTTGGCAATGCTGGAAAACATTGACCCCACGCCAATCGAAACAGTGGACTTTTTTAAAGCCGAGCTAAGCAAATAGGACCGAGTAAGAAAGGCTAAGCAAGCAGAACTGAGCAGATAGAGAAGTGATTTGATAAAAAAAGCCTTAACCACAAAATATTATGAATCAACTGACATCAAGACTACTGGTATATGAGAGCGCCATGCCTGAGCCAGCCGGTATTGCAGACTGGCTGGGACGCTCAATCGACACCGATCCAGATGTGATTGTCGTTACTGATGAAAAAAGTATCAAGATCTCACATATTCGTGATCTGCAGGCTGTTTTAAGTGTAAAACCTCTGACAAAACAAGGCAGAGTCGTCATTATTTCGCCGGCTAATATCCTAACTTTGCCGGCTCAACAGGCTTTGCTCAAACTGTTAGAAGAACCGCCAGAAGCCACCCAGCTAGTACTGACGGTCAATTCACGACAATCTTTACTGCCGACTATTTTGTCCCGCTGTTTGATTGAAAATGTACAATCCGACTTGATAAATAATGATCGCCAAGTAGCTGGTCCAGGCTTAATTGAACAAATTATCGCCCTTAAATCTAACAAAGAGCGAGTCGAACTTATTCAAAGTCTGCCTAATAAGCGTGATGATCTACAAGCCGTACTGATCGCAGAACTGCAAAGGTCAATGAAAAATAGGCTATCAGAGGAACAACTGGTCAAAGCACATGCTTGCCGCCGTCAGTTAGTGGAAATAATCGGTGCTCTACAAGGCAATGTCAGTCCAGCTTTGTGCCTGGAAAAGTGGATACTATCCGTCTAAAATAGAGAGATAAAAGTTATTATTAGAAGTTGTGGTTTATAGCATCAATCTACTGCTTTATATATCCATTAATGATAAATCTAACCATCAATTGCTTTTCTTGAAGAGGCCGGTTGCTCAATTATCCTTGCTTAGTGGCTGTTAAAGCCTTGTTTTTAGCCTTATTCGCTTGTCAGCTAACCCCGACCTCGTAGAAAGCATTGCCAAACAATTTCAAATGGGGTAGAGTAGAGTTCTGTTGAAAATAATCTAAGAAATAAATTGAATATTCTAAGATATGGCTGATAACAAAAGTAATAAAGCTCAAGCTAACAAATATTCCGGCAAGGACATCCGTGTTTTGGAAGGTCTTGAGCCGGTTCGTAAACGTCCGGGAATGTATATCGGTTCGACCGATACACGCGGACTTCATCACTGTGTTAAAGAAATTATTGATAACTCGGTTGATGAAGGTATTGTTGGATTTGCCAAAACTGTCAGCGTCTATCTTCTGGAAAATGGCTACATTACCGTCACAGACGATGGCCGCGGAATTCCAGTCGACATGCATCCTTCCGGCGTTTCTGCCTTAGAAGTTGCTTTAACTAAATTGCATGCCGGCGGTAAGTTCGATGAAATGGCTTACCAAGCTTCCGGTGGACTGCACGGCGTTGGTGCTTCGGCCGTAAACGCACTGTCTGACCACATGATGGTGGTGGTCAAACGGGATGATAAATATCACTTTCAAGAGTACAATATCGGCAATCCCAAAGCTCCTGTTGCTGTTATTCCCGAAAAGAAAGTGTTAGAACTTTTTCCCATCGAAGGCCCTGATTTTGTTAAATATGGCTCTGGAACTCTTACCAGTTTTCACCCTGATGCCAAGATTTTTGCCACGATTGAGTACAAATATAAGGTTATCCGAGATTTCTTAAGAGAGCGGGCTTATTTGATGGCAGGACTTTATTTCCGCATCTTTGATGAAGCCAAAGACTTGCGCCAAGACTTCTATTTTGAGGGCGGCATTAAATCCATGGTCCGCCATCTAAATCAGAATAAAACAGTCATTCATCCCGTCATTCATATGGCTGGCGAATTAAATTCTGGCAAGTTCAAGATTCTGGTGGAAGTAGCCATGCAGTACACCGATGCCTACACCGAAACAATTGAGATGTTTGCCAATACGATTAAAACTCCAGATGGCGGGACTCACTTAACTGGTTTTAGAATGGCACTTAATCGGTCGCTTAAGGATTACGCCACTAAAAATGGCCTGATTAAAAATGATAAAGATGGCTTTACTTCTGATGACTTAAAAGAAGGTCTAACCGCCGTGATCTTTATCAAGATGCCTTCAGATGACCTACAGTTTGAAAGTCAGACCAAAGCCAAACTCAATAACACGGAAGCTCAATCCGCTGCCTACCAGGTTGTTAAGGAAAACCTCGACATGTATCTGGAGGAGCACCCAGGCGAAGCCAAGGCTATGCTGGAGAAAGTCCTGCTGGCCGCCCGCGCGCGCCTGGCGGCGCGCGCCGCCAAAGACGCCGTTATCCGTAAAGGTGCCTTGGAAGGCATGTCCTTACCTGGAAAATTAGCTGACTGCCAAAGCAAAGATCCGACAGAATCTGAAATCTACATCGTTGAGGGTGACTCAGCTGGTGGCAGTGCCAAACAAGGCCGCGACCGCCGTTTCCAAGCAATTTTCCCTTTGCGCGGTAAGATTCTCAATACTGAACGGGCACGACTGGATCGAATCATCGCTAGTGAAGAAGTAAAAAACCTGATCATTGCTCTGGGCACTGGCGTCAGCGACACCTTTGATATCAGTCGATTGCGCTATCATCGTGTCATCCTGATGAATGACGCCGATGTTGACGGCGAGCACATTACCACCCTAACTTTGACCTTTTTCTTCCGCCATATGCCGGAAATAATTTCCGCTGGCCACCTGTACGTCGCCATGCCTCCATTATTTAAGGTCAGTAATAAAAAGACGGAAGAATACGTCTATTCTGAAGCAGAGAGGGATGAGAAAGTAGCTGAACTGCAAAAGAAAAGTCCAAACATGAACGTCAGTATTCAGCGTTACAAAGGGTTGGGTGAAATGAACCCGGAACAGCTTTGGGAAACCACCATGAAACCGGAAAATCGTGTCCTCAAAAAGATTACCATTGAGGATGCATCCAAGGCCGATAAAATCTTTACCACTTTGATGGGCGCCTTCGTTCCACCCCGTAAAAAATTCATCCAAACTCACGCCAAGCTGGCGAATTTGGACGTATAAAAAAAGTACCTGTTAGATAAAAATTAGTTAAAAACTGACCACATCAAAAAATAAATCTTAAACAAAAAGGAGCTCAATTATGACCCTCAACCCACAAAATCTAATCGTCCACATTGAGATTCCGCAGGGATCTAATCTTAAGTATGAAGTTGATGAAGAAAATGGCAATTTCATGATTGACCGAATTATGCCAACCACCATGGGCTATCCGGAAAACTACGGTTTAATTGCCGGCACCCATGGCAAAGATGGTGACGCCTTGGACGTACTGGTTTTCACCAGTGTGCCGCTGACACCAAACTGCCACATTAAATGCAAATTAATCGGTCTGTTAGAAATGGAAGACGAAGCCGGCATTGACCACAAGCTGTTAGCTGTACCTTTGCCCAAGGTCGACATGATCTGCGGTCAGTGGAACTCACTGGATGATGTACCCGCTGTCCGCTTGAACCGCTTGCGCCACTTTTTTGAACACTACAAAGATCTGGAAGAGGGTAAGTGGGTCAAACTCAAGGAATTTAAAGGAGCTGAAGAAGCCGGCAATTTACTCTTAGAAAGCTTAGCTTAAGCCGTAATTACCGGAGTTATTCAGGTATTCATAAGATAGTCAGAAAGAATCATCATGGCCTTTGATAAAAAGAAATCACCAGCTACTAAGTCAGTTACCAAATCCGAAGTGGAAGAGTTGGTAGATATTGCAGTCTCTGAAAAGGCTGATGAGTCCACCGCTGACAATGTTTCTACGGCTGATAAATCTAAAGCTGCCGTGGCGACTACCGATGTCGTTCCAGCCGAAAATGAAGACACTTCTTCAGCTGTTTCTACTGAAGTTACACCTACTAATAATGGCAATAATAATGACGCTGAAGATAATGGTAACGGTAATAATGGCGACAACAACGGCGATGATACAAATAGCGATGACGATGAAGACAAGCAATTTCTCAGTGAAGAGGGTGAGGCTTACGAGACCATCCAAACTGACTACGGTTTGATTATCCAAAAACCAATTGTCGATGAAATGAGTAAGTCCTATCTGGACTACGCCATGAGCGTGATTGTTTCACGGGCTTTGCCGGACGTGCGCGACGGCCTTAAACCGGTACACCGCCGTATTTTGTTTGCCATGGCCGGTCTTGGCTTGCGTTGGAACACTTCCTACAAGAAATCTGCTCGTATCGTGGGTGAAGTTTTAGGTAAATACCACCCCCACGGTGATACCGCCGTATACGACGCCATGGTGCGTTTAGCTCAAGATTTTTCCATGCGTTATCCGTTAGTGGATGGGCAGGGAAACTTTGGTTCAGTTGACGGCGACTCACCAGCCGCCATGCGTTACACCGAGGCTCGTTTAGCCCGGATTACGGAAGAACTTTTAGCTGATCTAGATAAAAACACCGTCGATTTTATTGATACCTTTGACGGCTCTCAGCAAGAACCCAGCGTTTTGCCCGCCAGACTGCCAAACCTGCTTTTGATGGGTGCAGAAGGTATTGCGGTGGGTATGGCGACCAAAATCCCACCACACAATCTGCGCGAAGTAGCTGCCGCCATCATTGAAACAATAAAAAAAGGCCAAGCTGTACTGCCGCCTCAGCCTGAACCGGCCGATGGCGAACTGCCACTGGATCCTCAGCACGCTGAACCTATCAATCTGGCTGGCGATTTTGCCAGTGAAATTACCGTGGAAGATATTCTGGAGCACATTACCGGTCCGGATTTCCCAACTGGCGGTTATATCTATGACTGGAACGCCATTAAAGACGCCTACGCGACGGGCCGCGGCCGCATCACCATGCGCGCCAAAGCGGAGATTATTCAGGAAGGCCGCGGCAACTCGATTGAAATCACCGAACTGCCTTACCAAGTCAACAAAGCTAAGTTAATTACCAAAATTGCTGACCTCGTCCGCAATAAAAAACTCGATGGCATCAGCAATATCCGCGACGACTCCGACCGCCAAGGCCTGAGTGTGGTGGTGGAATTAAAACGTGGATCACGGCCAAAATCCGTGCTCAACAATCTATTCAAACATACCGAACTGCAATCAAATTTCTCCATGAACATGGTGGCACTAAACTCTGACGGAATTCCTCAATTGATGAATATCCGCAAAGTGCTGATGGAGTACATCCATCACCGTCAATTGGTCACGGTGCGCCGCTTCCAGTATGAACTCAAGGGCTTACGTGAGCGCGCTCATATTCTTGAAGGACTGCTTATCGCCCTGTCTAACCTGGATGAGGTTATTGAAACCATCCGCAAGTCGCCAGATAGCGACACCGCCCGCGGTCGTTTAATGGAGCGCTTTAACCTTACCGAAATCCAAGCAACTGCTATCTTGGATATGCAGCTGCGTCGTCTGGCCGCCCTCGAGCGTCAAAAAATTGAGGATGAATACAAGCAAATCAAATCTAGAATTGATGAAATTCTAACCATTCTGACGCATCCGGATAAAATCTTGGGCGTCATTGTGGACGAACTAAAAGCTCTAACCGATCAATATGGTGATGAGCGCCGGACAACTTTAATTAAGAGTCGGGTAGGGGAGTTTAATGAAGAAGACTTGATTCCCAATGAACCTTCGATCGTGACTTACACTCAAAGCGGTTACATCAAACGTATGAGTCCTGACGCTTACCGCGTTCAGCGGCGCGGCGGCCGCGGCGTCAGCGGTATGAAGACCAAAAATGACGATCCAATCAAGGAAATTCAGGCTTGTAAAACACACGACACGTTACTTTTATTCACCAACACCGGTCGTGTATTTGCCAGCAAAGTTTATGAAATTCCAGAGGGCAGTCGCCAATCTAAAGGCACGGCTTTGGTGAACGTCATCAATTTGGATAGTGAAGAAATCATCCAAAACATTTTGGTCATTCCCAAAGGTTTGGATGCGCAAAACAACTACATTTTGTTTGCTACTAGAGATGGACGAGTTAAGAAAACTGCCGTCAGTGAATTCGAAAATATCCGCAGTAACGGCATTATTGCCATCGTGCTAAAGGGTGAGGACAACGTGGTCTTTACCAAGCTAACCAGCGGTCAAGATGATGTTCTGTTGGTAACTCACATTGGCAAAAGCATTCGTTTCCCTGAAGAAGAGGTCAAAATCAGCGCCCGCGACACCCAGGGAGTCCAGGGTATCAAACTCAAGAAAGGCGACTTCGTGGTGGGCGGTCAGGCATTTGCCCGTGAACCGGAAAAACCAACCGACGGCCGCAAACGCTTCTTCCGCCAACTCCTGATCATCACTGAGCGCGGTATGGGCAAACGCACCAATTTAGACGAATACCCAACCCAAAAACGCTCTGGTATGGGTGTAAAAGTCTCGGAAGTTACTTCCAGGACTGGCGACGTGGCCGCGGCCTTACTCGTCACCCAAGAACATGAAGATCTGATGCTGACTACCCAAGAAGCTCAAGTCATCAAACTACCACTGCGCAACATTCCGGTGCTCAAGCGGCCAACTCAAGGCGTTATCTTGATGCGCATGCCCAAGAACGACCACGTCGTAGCCGCCGCCGTCACCAAACACGACTGGGATGAAGAGGAAGAGGAAGTAGGGGAGTCAGCTAAAAAGTAAGATCCTCATCCCCTCGAGTGAAACTTGGAGTGAATTTCCTTAAGCTCTGGTTTAGTGACATGCGTGTAAATTTGGGTGGTAGCTATGTTTTTGTGTCCCAACATCTCCTGAACGTCCCGCAGGCCGGCGCCGTTGCGCAGTAAATCGGTGGCAAAGGAATGGCGAATACTATGGGGAGAAATTTTCACCGGAATGTGCGCCAGTTTCCGGTACTTTTCAACAATCCGCTGAATCGATCGGGTAGAGAGGCGCATCTTCTCGCCTTCATCGGTGGGATCAACACCTTTGGCATGACGGATAAAAACCGGCGTCCAATCGTCGGTGCGCTGACCTAAATAATGTTCAAGCCAGTGCGTCGCCAAATCAGATAAAAATACCACTCGTAAGCGGCGGCCTTTACCCATCACGCCAAATTCCTGTGACTGCAAATTGACCTGTTCACGGTCCAAACTAACCAATTCGGACACTCGCAGGCCAGTCGAGAACATAACCTCCAAAATAGCCCTGTCGCGGGCTCCCTGGATGGTATTGACGTCGGGCATCTGCATTAGAGTGGTCACTTGCTCAGCTGTTAGGAATTTTACCTGAGCGGTTTCAAATTTAGGAAGATCAATTTTTTCTGGCGACATGACCTTAATATCAAGTTTGGTTAGCCACTTTAAAAACGCCCGCACGGCAATAATGTAGTAACTTTGCGTCCGCACCGACAGATTCTGATCTTGCTGAGTCTTAAACCGAGCTAAATATAGGCGATACTTACGCATTGCCTCTTGATCCAAGTCCTGCATCTTGGTGACGCCGTGCCGCTGGCACCAGTCGGCAAAACGATTAAGATACAACTGATAATCACGGATCGTTAGTGGCGAAACGTTTCGTTCCACTTCCAAGTGCTCCAGATACTGACGAATTTGATCAAGCAGGGGAGCGGAACTGGGATTGGAACTCTTATTTGAACTCTTGTTAGAACGAGTGGACATTAATATTATTGTGCGACATATAGCGACGGTTAGCAAGACCAGGCACAACCTAGCAGACTTGCTTCCACTTGGCTGTATTCGTTGTCTGCATTCGACCGCCGGCCGACTTGCACTGGAATGACTTCAAGACTATAATTCCCAAAATTATACATCATCAGGATTACATGAAGAATTTAACGAATACATCAATTGAATCTGAAATAATTGACCCAAATGAGGAAGAGCAGTGCTTGAATGAACAGTGCCAGTATTACCTTGATCTGTGGCAACTGGCCAATAACGACAACCTGACTCTGTACGCCCGACATTTTGCCCGGCGAGAACTGATTAAGAGTTTAGACCTGATTAGTCAGCTGATAAAATCGCCTCCAGCTTCCAAGGTGAAATTAATCTCAGCTCTAACCCACCTGTATCTTGATTTGCAAGCAATCCGTCAACGACAGCAAGCCGCCGGCATAACCGACGAGACCCAGTGGACGGATGAGTTTAACTGTCCGCGCTGATTTTGATCACTGATTTGACCTAATTTCTAACTTCCAGGCTAATTTACAGCTTTAACCTAGTATCTACCAGATACAAGGCGCTCTAAGGCCTCATTTTCGGCTCTTTTCGCCTAAAGGTGAGTAGTAGGTCATATACAAAGACAGTCGAAATGATCGTTTATATGTCAGTTCTGGAATTTACGGTGAATTTCTTCGGGTTATTATTCAAAGTTCAAAAACGGAACAGTCAGCTATCAACGGGGAAGTGGATGACCAAAGAAAAAAGGGGAATTAAGTTAACGGCAGCCAAATCCATAATAGTGAAGTAAACAAATGGCAAATAGGAGGCCTCTCCGCTATGTCGGTAGTATGTCGCACAATATACATTTTGCGACCTTCTAGGCAGTCAAACCCGGAGAGCGCTAAGACTCATAGATTATTGCTTACACACCCTAATAGGGCAAAACAGTCACCAATATATGTTTTATTAACTTCTATCCGCTTAGCATTGTCTATTATTTATATTAAATTAGGACTTTTTAGGCACACTCAAGTCATCAAGCTAGCTGGCTCAGCCAGGCCTGGCTTAAGGCGGTTTCGGGTTTTTTCTGTCAACTCGACTTTACCTGGGTATGTCGCCATATTTATTCCGGCATATACTGGAAAACATTGGTTATTTACCCTACGTTTCACGCGTTGTTACGCCTGGCGCTTCGGGTTTTTGTAAGAAATTCGCAAACTTGAATTCGTACTAACTATATCATTATGTATCACTGAGTTATCCACATTGTTTTCTTCTCTATCGCATAATGCAACATTATTATGAATATTATAGGACGTATATCTGCCTACTTCTGACTCCCCTCTCCCCTTCAATGATGCCTCAAAAAAAATGATAATTATTGCTCTTTAAAACTAACTTTACCTCTGGTAAATTACAAATTTTTGCGCTTAACGGGCTAATTTATCACTAAAAACATAGCCATAAGCCACCCTAGGCTCAAGGACATTTTTACCAGCCACTACTCTACTTCCAGGAAAAAACTACTTCCAGGGTAAAACTATAAAAAAAACAATTGTTACGCCAACAAATACAGCCGCGTACTCTCTAATGGTATTAGTAAACAATTTCTCTTCTAAAACAGATTGGCTTAAACCCATTAGCGTGTACATACCAGTCATTAAAAGCAATGAGACAGGCCATAAGTTGGCCGGAAATAGCGATAGAATGGCGGCTAATAAGCCCAAGGTTGTGCCGGTGCGCAAAGTTAGTGCCCGAACTTCTCGTCCTAATTTTTTTTCCAAACGGATTGACCAATAAAATGAGTAGCTCAATAACGTTGCAATAACTCCAGCAATCAGACCATTCCAGACAAACCATAATCCTAACGAAAACAAGGTGTTAAACGCCAACAGAGCGGCAATCAGACAAAAGAAAAAGAGGGTAGCCTGGGCCGCTTTTAAAAGTTGAATGGAACGAACTTTGGCGATGGTAAAAATGTTGCCGGCTAAGAATAAAGCGTACATTCCCAGAGCAAAGATGGCCAAAATCAGAGTTCGAGCCCACCAGCTTTCCGGTAGTAAAAAATAGAAGGCGGCCACGGACAAGCCATAAAATGACGGCATCGGCACAATTGTCAGCCACTCTACCCCATCCAAATTTTCAAACATTGACCAGGCGGCTAAGATATAAGCCATCAAAGCAAAAGCAAACAAACTCATTGGACGCCAGTCTAGTGGAACTAACTGCGTTCCCACTAAGCCCAGGGCTAAGATGATGGATGCTAATACAAATTTCTGCCGTCTTCGCATACTTAATTTTAAGCTGACTGGGCGTTCGTGTATACCTCTTCAATATCCTCATCTTCCAGCAACGCATCTTGAAGATTGGTGACATCCGCCATTTGGTCACTGGAAATTGGCATTGGAATGGTTGATTTAAACTCCGCGCCATCTCTGGCAAACATAAACATCACAGAGCCAGGTCCACCCAGTGATCCACCATTTCGGGAAAAAATGAATTTAATATTAGATGAGGTTCGCTGAACATTGTCGGTCGCGGCTACTACCAAGAAACCAACACCATGCGGTCCGTAGCCTTCATAATGAACTTCCTGAATATTTTTACCATATTCGCCTTGACCTAAAGCACGGTCAATTGCCCGCTGAACATTTTCTTTGGGCATGTTGACTGATCGGGCTTTATCCAGGGCTAAACGCAGGTTTGGATTGGTGTCAGGATTAGGATCCTGAGCCTGTTTAACCGCAATTCTAATCATGTGTCCAACCTCAAAAAATGCCTTTGACTTCTTTTGGTCTTGTGCAGCTTTACGATTCTTGATATTGTTCCACTTGCTATGTCCGGCCATAAAGGTATGATATCACTTCTAAAGAACAGGAAACTTATAATATGAGCAAAATCTTTACCCTTCAAACTAGGGCAATTAAAGCCGCTCAAGAAGAACGCTGGCCAGATGCAATTGCCCTTAACCAGGAATTACTTGAGGTAGACCCTCGTAATATAGGTGCACTCAACCGAATCGGTTTTGCTTACCTGCAACAGCAATCACATCAGGAAGCCGCCACAGCGTATCAACGCGTCCTGGAAATTGACAGCTCTAACTCCGTAGCTAAGAAATATTTAGATATTATTCGCCGTAATCAGCCGGTCAAATTGCCAAAAGCACTAAGACATACAGATTTTGTTGATGAGCCTGGCAAAACTAAGTCAACTAACCTTTCTCGCCTGGCAGACGCTGATGTTCTTTCCAATTTGAGCGTGGGTATGGATTGTGAATTAAAACCCAGTAAAAACCGGATCAGTGTTCGTTGTGAAGGTAAATATATCGGCAGTTTGCCTGATGACTTAATGGCCCGCCTCATTCAATTGATAGAAGCTGGCAATGTCTACTCTGTTAAAATCCAATCACTCAAAAACAATAATGTCACCATTTTTATTCGAGAACGTGAGCGCGCAGATGCGGTGGCTCACATTGCCTCCTTCCCTAACGATTCCGCCAGTATGTTAACTCTGGATGTATCTGACATGAGCCGTGATGATGAAGAGCCTGTTTATATGGGTGAAACTGGTGACGATGAAGGCGACAATGAGCTTGATAGCGAGTCTATTGAGGAAGCTCTCAAGGTAACTTACGATTCTGACGATGACTCTGCGCGTGAAGTTCCATCTGACGATGATGACGAAGATTAAACTTTGAGCGAATATTGCGCTGAATTAACTTTTCTGGTTAGCCGCTCAGTTGGCGAGTTTAGCAAAACAAGCTCTATACTTAACGCCGATACCACTCTTTTTGGTCATTACCAAGCCGCAAAACAGCATTTGTCCGTTTTTCTTGAGGCAGTTGGTCATCTCGTTTTTGCGGCAAAGCTGAAAAGAAATTGCGTAGCCTGTCACCTGGCCAAACTAAATTGCCCTTAGTAATGTACAGTGTTGTGCCTGAATCCTCCTCAACTGTTTCCAAGCCACGAACATAATATCCCATCAGGCCAAGCATGCGGCCAACTCGGGTGGCGTAGCCATTTACGCTGGTAGCATTCTGAACCACCAGAGAGAAATCACTGCCACGGATCTCGGCGTCTTGCAGATAAAGTTCAGCCCAGCGATCGTAACGGGTTTTATCCAGCCGATTACTAGCTTCATCAAGGTAAATATTCACATCGACTAATTCAAACTGATAAGACGGTACCTGTTGGAGAGTCTGCCCTAACTTTAGCCGGTCCCAAAAAGCCATCGTCGTTGGCCGCTGGTTAAGAATTGACATAAAGGCCAGCTTTTTTAGTTGAGACAATTGATTAACCTGCTCATCTTTGGTCCAAATAATGCCATCTATACCAACTCCAAACTCCAATGATAAGGTGTAAGTCAAAAATTCCCACTGCAAATTTTCCAGTTGAGTTAGACCAACTAAAGCATCACTGCTGAAACTGCCGTAATCTAAGGGGGTTTCAATAACCTGCTTAGATGGAATAGGTAAAACTTGTACTTTTTTCTCTGGTTTTAAGACGACGATGGTCAAGGCTTGCCGGACTTCGTCTTGACCTTCGTGAACTAGCAGAACTGCCCGCTGGTGATTGCCCTCCCATCGCCTTTGACGAAACAAAATAAAGATTGTCAGTGCCAAAGATAAAAAGAAAACCAAGCCGAACATCCGCCAAACAGAGCTGAAAGCAGATGGTGCCTGATTGCCGGCCAATCGCCGGGAACGTGCTGATGTCATATTATTATTTAGTTACTAACTCCGTTATTTATCCAGTTTATTAATTCCGTTAGTAACTAAGGTCTCAGCTCAGTTACCAATTATTGCGTGTCAGTTATCAATTATTGCCTGACGCAATTGTTCAGTTAATCGAACCATCGTCCGGACATTATGGATTGAGGCTAAGCGGTAGTAAGTTAGCTCATCGGATTTAAAGAGGTGGTTGAGATAAGCCCTGGTGTAGCCCTGTTGGCAAGTGTAGCAGTCACAACCTGCCTGAATGGGTCCGGCGTCAGTTTTAAACTGAGCATTGCCGATTTGCAAACGCCCTTTGTTGTAAGGTGTCCGCCAACTCCAGGGATCGGTTGAGGTATCCAGCTCGCCATAATACAGCGTACCATTCCTGGCTAGTCTAGTGGGAGCGACACAATCAAACATGTCGTAGCCAGCCAGAACGGCATCAATCAGATTTTGCGGATCGCGACCGAGTCCCATCGCGTAACGCGGTTTTTGTTCCGGTAGTAAATCGCGCACCCAATCCATAACCTGAACTGTCCCAGTCATGTTGTAGCCAATTGTTTCACCGCCTAAAGCCAGGCCATCAAAAGGCAGATCAGCAATTTGCGCGGCCGCTTTTTGGCGCAATTCTGGGTGCATTGCGCCCTGAATTATGCCGAATAATGCCTGGTAATGTCCCTGTTGGCTCAAGCGGTTTTGACTTTCCCACTGCGCTAGGCCGCGCTGAGCCCAGCGGTGGGTTCGGTCGATACTGGCTAAAGCGCGTTCAGGAGCCACTTCATCGGGCAGACATTCATCAAAAGACATAATAATATCAGCTCCTAAAGCCTGCTGAATTTGGATTGATTTCTCTGGTGTAAATACATGTCGCGAACCATCCAAGTGAGAGAAAAAAGCCACGCCTTCTTCGGATATTTCCGTCCTTTTTAAAGATTTTTGATTATTTGAGTTTGGTTTGAAGTTGGTGTTGGGATTAGTGTTTGAGTTGTCACTAGATTTGTTGTTAGCTGAGTTATTAGATTTGTTATTAGCTGAGTTTTGCGCCAACTGATCTCCCAAACTAAAAACCTGAAAGCCACCGCTATCAGTCAGCATGGGGCCAGAATATTTCATAAATTGGTGCAAGCCGCCCAGCTTAGCAATCAGCTCATGACCTGGTCTAAGATACAAATGATAAGTGTTTGCCAAGACCATCTGAGGCTTAATTGCGTCCAGATCAGCACTATCTAGGGATTTAACGGTAGCCAGCGTGCCAACGGTCATAAACATAGGCGTGAGCGCCTTGCCATGCGCCGTCTGCAATTCCCCGGCGCGGGCGTGCTGATGTTGGTTAGTTAGTCGGTAGGAAAATTTAGAACCTATGTTATCCTTTGGCATATGAAACTCAGTGCTTTCGATTATACGTTACCGCCGGACAGGATTGCCCAACAACCGATGTCAGCGCGTGATCATAGTCGACTTCTGCACCTCAAGCGAGATAAAGGCATGGCTGAAGGTAAGACCGAAGGCATGACAAAAGGAACTGTGGGGTCGGAAAGCCTGGCTGGATCGGCGGGATCGGTGATGCACCGGCGCTTTTATGATCTGCCCGACCTGCTCCACTCTGGCGATGTTTTAGTTATCAATGACACCAAGGTTCTGCCGGTGCGCCTGCACGGCCACAAAACAACGGGTGGCCAGGCTGAAATTTTGCTAACCAAGCGATTGGCTGGTGTTGGGCAAGTTGAGACCTGGGAGGCTCTTACCAAACCTGGTCTAAAGCCTGGCCAGACAGTAATTGTGCGCGATCATACTGCTGGTGAAGTTTCTACCGTTAAAGACACTAAATTTGAGCTAACGATTACCTGCTTGGAGGCGCAGGATTATACCCGAAAAGTGGAGGTTTCCACCAAGGCTGATGATGTTCTGCAATCACTTTACCACTTGGGAGAAATGCCCACACCGCCCTACATTAAAGAGTTTGTCGGCGATCCAAAGCGCTACCAAACAATTTTTGCAACGAACCCAGGCTCGGCGGCGGCACCGACGGCCGGACTGCACTTTACACCTGAACTAATGTCAACCTTGGAAGAAAAAGGTATCGTCATTGTTCGCCTAACTCTTGACGTTGGTTTAGGAACCTTTTTACACGTCACTACCCCAGAGATTTCTCAGCATAAAATGCATAGTGAGCGCTTCACCATCTCTCAATCATCAGCTGACACAATCAATTTGGCCCTTAAAGAAAATAGGCGCGTAATTGCGGTCGGTACCACCTCTTTGCGTAGTCTTGAGGCATCAGCAATTGAACAAAATAATTATCCAAATGGTTGGTCTGTCCAGGCTCAGACATCAGAAACGGAACTCTTTGTTTACCCGCCCTACCGCTTCAAAATAGCCAGTGCTTTGATCACCAACTTTCACTTGCCTAAGTCAACTTTACTCATGCTAATCTCCGCTTTTACCAGTGCTCCCCAAACAAATGAGACCTTTACTACATTTAAGGAAAGTTGGCTTGGACAGGCTTATCAGATTGCAATTGATCAAGAGTATCGCTTTTTCAGCTTTGGCGATGCCATGTTCATTGAATAGAATTGACAAAGACAAGCTATCTCATCAATCTGTCAGCAATTTCAGACTTTCTTCTAAATCGTCAGGGATTGGCGCTGAAAATTCCATTTTCTGATTTGTCACGGGATGATCAAACTCAATTTTCCAGGCGTGCAACCACTGACGCGGACACCATAACTGATCCACTCGAAATCGCTTACGTCCGACATAACGCTCGTCACCAACGATTGGATGATGTAAAAACTTGAGGTGAACACGCAGTTGATGTGTGCGACCGGTTTTTGGCTGAAGTTTAACTAAGGAAAATCCCTGATATATCTGTGTTAATTTCACTAGACCACTGATTTTTTTGCCTGCCAAAGCAAGCTTTTCCTGAAACAGCGGTAAATTAAAGTCTTGGAATTCTTTCTCCACCTGATAGTGAGTCACGCTCGGCCGGCCGGCACTGGTAACGCTAAACCGCTCTCTTTCTTTGGGATGCCTGGCTATGCCCGCAGAAATTAAGCCAGCCGGCTCACTAAAATGCTCATGCACCAAGGCTAAATAAGTTTTCTGCACTTCCCTATCCTTGAACTTGGCCATCATGTCAAACATGATCTTTGGTGTCTTGGCAAAAATCAAAATTCCGCTGGTATCTTTGTCTAACCGATGAATCATGCCTGAACGTTCTCGGAAGATTTCATCTTCTGCCCTACCCTTCTCCCAGGCTGGCTGATCTGCCAAATATGCTTCAACCCAATCCTGAAGTGTCTTGCCCTTTACAGAATTTGCCCGATTGACGATTAAACCAGCCGGTTTATCTAGAACCAAAAGATAATCATCTTCAAAAATTACGCTCGGTCTCAGGCTTGAGCTTAGAGCTGGTGATTGGCTTAATTCATCCATAATTTTAGTTTGATCAAATAGAGTTTATTTGTCTGGGCTTATTGTATAGGACAAAGGCTAAAGAGGAAGGATCATCCTTGCCAGTCAGCTAGCCTGGAAGGATCATCCTAGGATGATCCTTCTTGAGGAAAATAAAGGCAAGGATGATCCTTTCTCTCGTTCCTCTAAAACGCCAGATCTCAAAAATTACTTTTCGGCTGATTTGAAAGCTTTCAAAGCTTCGAAAATTTCTATCAAAATTAAACCGGTTACGCTCAGCACTAATAGCCAATCGGCTGGATTGTTAACTACCTGCAATTTAGGTAAAAACCAAATATCCCGAACTCCACCAAGAAAAACTCGGTCCAGCCAATTCGATATAGCGGCGCCAATTAGCAAGCCATAAAGTACTGCCGTACTTGACTTCCATCTGGTAGAAAGTTGCCTATAGGCCATCAAAATTAATCCACCGATAATAAACAAAATTATCAGCGTTCTAAAGGAAGATGAATCTGGTAACCAAGGAATAGACCAGGCTATATTTTCATTTATCACGACAGCCTGATATAAGTTTTTCAGGCCTTGATCTAATAAAACTGCACCAAATAATGGGAGAATTGCTAACAACCAGGCTTGTCTAGGATTCTTTATCAAAAATAAACCTGACCGGTTAGCTGAATTGATTGTCATTCTTATGTTCGATTGGCTGAGGGGCTAATATTCACTCTGGCAGTTGGGATGTGCTTGAGACGCTCATAAGGAATTGGCTCGCCGGTTTCTTCATCTAAACCATAGGTTCCGGCCTCAATGCGCTCCAGGGCGGCGCGTATTTCAGCTATGGAAGTATCAGCGGCCGTCTCCAGGACTTCATTCTCCATGATTTCGTAGTCCTCCATCGCTTCATCGCCAGATTCAGCGTTATCATTAGTCCGATCTTCATAGTTGGTCGGATCTTCTTCGTCTAATCGCGCCGCGTACTCCTCTAACTCAGCTAAGTTCTGTTCCAGCTGTTTTTTCAATTCCTGTAGTTGGCTCGCTGATAGATGTTGCATTTCTTCCTTTCTCTTTCTTCACGAAAAAAGATTGTCCAGATCGTATATAGAGTACCACACAGCCAGCTACAAACAGAACGACGTGGAATATTTGATTGATGTCTAAATCTAATACCATCAAAAACGGATATTGAACAAAGCTGAGTAGTAAGCCGGCTAGACCAAAAACAATCAAAAATATGGCGAATAAATAACCGCTTTTGGCGGTGCGTTTCCGGCTACGGTACCACAAAAAGAATCGATAACGCGGCTCCGCCCACCACAAGTATTTGAATAAAAGCAATAATACTACCGCCGCATACAACTGAACTGGGTGAGCTGGTTCTACTCTCTGCGGAAAAAGCACACCAATCGGCCAGGTGGTGGAGATTCCGGCGGCGGCCCCGACGGCCAATCTTGATAACCAATACCAACCCAAAAACCAAGTTAAAGCTAAAGTGTAATAATCCCAGATTTCGAATGGCTCGCGTTTTTGTCGCCTAGCCGACCAGGCCATAACGGCGTAAGCGGCGACCAAGCCAGCAGGCGTCCATAAACCGGGATACTGCCAAATATTAAAGAATTTATCGATAGAAAAGGTCGCCCACTCCCAGCGCATTAGGATGTAGCTTAATCGGCCAGCCACCAGGGCGCCAGCAATAGAATAAAGCAAGCCGTCAAATGTAACTAGTAAGTTGAAGTGTTCTTCATTGGTTTTTCGCCAGAAATAATAGCCTGCTCCAAATAAGCCAATCGAAATAAATATTCCGGCAGTAACTGCCGGAATCCAGGATAACTGCCACCAAAATTGCATAGGCTATTCATAGTATACCTTGTTGATCAGGTGTGCCAGCTTTCAGCTGAAATAATTATGCTTACACCGATAACCCAAAATTTGAAAATGGTTCGTTGTACAATACGTCTGTGCTGTCAATATCTCATTCTTTAACAGGTGCCTTGGTGGCCACAACTTTGCATCCTGTATTGGCCGTGCCGGTCGTTCTAGCTACTCATTACCTGGAGGATTGGATCCCCCACTGGGATGTGGGTACTGGCCTGAGCACCGGTCGACGCAAACGTAGTACCGCCCTCCTACTGGAAATTGGCGAACTCCTGATTACCTTTGGCCTACTTTATTGGTTCTGGCAAGCTGGGCAAACTGAAATCAACTACAACGCCTGGTTTGGTGGATTTATCGGTCTTGTGCCAGACTTTTTGGAAGCGCCCCGCAACTTCCTCAAATGGGAACCCAAAATTATTAAGCCCTTAAATGAATTGCATCAATCATTCCACAACTCCACCCCCAATATGTTGGCTGGCTTGGCGCCTCAGGTAATTTTGTGGTGGGTCATTTGGTGGCTGAAGTAAAAAGATCACTTAATTAATTTGAGTTGTTCCTGCATAGATTTCATTCGGGCTTCAATTTTACTACCAAATTTACTATCCTCTGTCGCTCTTTTATCATTAATTAACCTCATCACCGAATTCACCAAACTTTCAAAATAATCCCTATCCAAAGCTTCAAGCTTCTCAGTTGGAATAGTAATGCTTTGACTTGACCAACCTTCATGATCTTGGTTTTTTAGCTCTTCAAGACTAGTAATTTCTATTTCAGGATCAATTAATTTAAGGAGATATAGTAAGAGTTCAACGGTAGTAATTAAACTTCTTTTTGCTTGCGTCGGGACCATTTCGTCTTCACCTAAATTATCCAAAGTCATTCTACCTGCTGTTTCATAGGCTTTTATTACTTCAGGGTCTCCTCTTTTAATTATTTTTTCTTCATAATCTGTAGCCATACATCAAATATAGCACTGCCCAAGCAATTTTCAATTCTGATGTAACTTGTGAAACGAATTATCGAACGATTAAAAGAAATATTTGTGCCACGGGAGAGAATCGAACTCTCACTCCCGGTAAAGAGAACGGGTTTTTGAGACCCGCGCGTCTACCAATTCCGCCACCGTGGCTAGTTTTTGCGCCTGTGATTGGTGCCTGCAAATTGTAACACAATGATGGGTTTTGCCTGACGTAGATCTCGGGTTTATGACTCTTATTAAAATGCGCTATACTGAAAAATGATGGACACTGCTCAACTGGGTGAATTATTAAAGGAATTTTTCTCGGCTAATAGTTTTGGTTTAATTTTTTTGCGCGCCATTTTATGGTTTGTGGTGGCGTTAGTAATTATTGCCAGTACCGACACCAGCGGCCGTAAAGTTAAAAACAGCGCTCACCTCAAGTCAAACTTAGGTTTAATGTTCCTATTTTTAGTACTAGCTGGCGGTTTGATGTACCTCTTATTTGGCTTTGTGCCACTGATTTAATTGATTTGATAACTGATTTTTCTGAAATTTTTGCTAAAAAATACTCAACTTCCGTTATCTGAACTCTTAGTTTTTAAAGTCTATTTAGCTCATCCGGTTTTCCATGCCGTAAAAACGAATGCGGTCGCCGCGGAAATACAGATCTACTAAGCCGACACTGCCATTGCGATGCTTAGCCACTTTTAGCTTGATCTGATCGCGCATATCGTCATCTGGTCGGTAAATAAAGGTTACCACGTCAGCGTCCTGCTCAATCGAACCAGATTCGCGTAAATCACTTAGCTGTGGCTCTTTAGTTCCACGCGCTTCTACGGCACGTGACAACTGGGCCAAGGCTAAAACCGGTACTTTCAATTCACGCGCTAAATTTTTCAACCCCTGCGAAATTTCCCCAACTTCCTGAACGCGGTTTTCGCGATTCATACCATGCACTAACTGCAAATAATCAACGATAAACAGGTCAATTTCGTGTTCCATCATTAAGCGACGCGCTTTGGTGCGCAGTTCGATCATGCTGATTCCCGGCGTGTCATCAATAAACATCTGAGCTTCGGCTAAAACGCCCATGGCGTGAGACAAGCGGGAGAACTCCTCTTCCCCTAGCCGACCAGTTTTAAGGCGCCAGGCGTCAATATCAGCTTGAGAAACCAACAGACGATCAACCAACTCCTCTTTGCTCATTTCTAGTGAAAAAATACCAACCTTCTTTTTGTAAAGCACGGTGGCATTTTGGGCGATATTCAAAGCTAGCGCCGTTTTACCAGTTCCCGGGCGGGCGGCCAGAATAATTAAGTTAGATTTTTGCAGACCGCTGAGCATGTTGTCGATATCGGCAAAGCCGGTCGGCACACCGCGAATACCTGACTGGTTTTTGTGCAACTCTTCCAGGCGGTCAAAGCTTTCCACCAACACATCCTTCATGGAAATAAAATTAGGCAATACATGCTGACGGGAAAGCGAAAACACGCGGGACTCCGCTAGTTCCAGCAAAGGCTGAGCTTCAAAACCTGGGTCGAATGCGCGCTCGGTCAGCTCACCACCCATGCGGATAATTTCCCGCTTGGTTGAGGAATTTTTAACGATGGTGGCGTAGTTGCGCGCGTTGGCGGCGGTCGGGACTTTATTGGCCAAGCTGGTAATATAAGAAGCTCCGCCAACTTTGGTTAATGCTTTGTTCTTTTTTAGCTGATTAGTCAAAGTAAGTAGGTCAATTGGCTCACGCTGTTCATAAAGCTGTAGAACGGCCTCATAAATATCGCGGTTAGCCTGAACGTAAAAATGTTCAGGACGCAAAACATCAGCTATCTGAATAATTGTGTCTTTATCAAGTAAAATCGCACCAAGTACACTCTCCTCTGCTTCAATGTCATGTGGTGGAATCCGCCCCGCGTTTGCCATAGTTTGTTACATTTTATCTAATATATTCAATATTTCTGCAGTAATTTCAGCAATATATTTCACTGATACTTATTCGCTTGTTTTTGGTTCAAGGATGATGAGCTGAGACTCCGACTCATCGCCACTTTTTGGACCAGATAAAGCTAATTTATCAGTATGTTTTGGCTGACGGCCGTATTTCTGAATAAAGTCATCAACTGTAGCCAATTCACCAAATGTATCTTGGTCATGCTGAGGTGTCCGGTAATGCATGGGAATTACATAAGCCGGCTCCAGCAAACTGATAACTTCAGTGGCCTGAGTGGGATCAATCGTATATTTCCCGCCAATCGGCACCATCAGCACATCAACATCAGGAATTTCATTGATCATTTGCTCATCCAGCACATGACCTAAATCGCCTAAATGCAAAATATGAACATCATCCAAAAAGATTGAATACATCATATTTTTTCCGCGTTCAGATCCCTGACTGGCATCGTGCCAACTGGGATAACCATAAACACTTATCCCCTGAACTTCATACTCGCCAGGGTTGGTCACAATAAAAGGCCGCTTACGGGAAGCGGTGGATTTGATAATCTCAATCGCATTATGATCTGAGTGGTCATGAGAAACGGTAACCACATCCGCGCTTAACTTTGGCATGTTAAAACCAACTGAGCTGTGAAATGGATCAGTAATTACCAAACCTTCTTTACCGCGTAAGCGAAAGCACGAGTGCCCCACATATTGAATATCCATTAGATCCTCCTTTAACTTTATTTCCTTCAGTTTTTGCAAGGAAAATTCTCGAAATGTGTCGTTAGCCGTAGATTATCATAAATTTGTAGTACAATGCAGACGCCTTGCTATTTATGCGAAAGGAAATATTTTTAGCCATCGTTGTTGGAATTATTGTCGGTCTGGGTATTACATTCGGCCTCTTCTCCGTTCGTGAGCGCATTTTTCCAAACACTACTGCTTTGGAGATTAATACCAGTCGTCAGCAAAATCCTACTCCTACTCCCACGGCTCAACGCAGTCTCAATATTCAACAGCCAGAAAATAATTTATTAACTGATCAATCGACAGTTAAAATTGTCGGCCGAGCCTTGCCAGATAGCTATATCACTGTTTTGGGTCAAGCTGATGAATATATTACAATTGCTGATAAAGACGGTGATTTTGCTCAGGACATTGAGTTAGAATTGGGCGGCAACCAGGTTACCGTGATTGCCATTTCACCCGATGGAGAACAAGAAGAAGTCGTTTTAAGCTTGGTCTATTCCACGGTTGATCTTAATGAAGAAATCGCCTCTGAATCGGCCGCGGCCGACGAGGAAAACAGCCAATAACCACCTAAAATTAACAAAATAAATATGAAAATAAATAAAGCCATCATCATTGCCCTCGCGGCCGCGGCCTTAATCTGGTCGCCAGCCATCAGTGCCCAAACTACTACCCCTGATCCAGATACAACTTCGTCAGCTGAACTTCGCCAGGCAATTAAGGAACGCATTGAGGAAACTCTCAAGGACACTGATACTAATCGTGATCTTTACCTTGGCTTTTTGGGAACAGTTACCCAGGTTGGTTCAACCACTTTCAGCATGACCAGCATCCAAGGTGAAGAAAAAACCGTTCAGGTGACTGCCAACACCGCGATTCTTTCCGGCAATCAGAATATTAATCTGCCTGATCTAGTCGTTGGCAATGGCGTCACTGTCATGGGTTCACTGGTTGATGATTTGGTTATGGAAGCCCGCCGCATCATCATGAGTAATGGAAATTTCTCTGAAGACCGCCACGTTAATCTCGGTACAATCACCGGCATTGGCACTCAGGAAATAACCTTACAGTTGCGCGGTGAAGAACAAATCGCAACCTGGAATACTAGCCGCCAAACCCGTTACGAAGAATTTGATGGTGGCACAACCGCCCGTACAGCTCTGGAAGAAGACCAGGCTGTATTAGTCATTACTGATTTAGATCAAAACGACCAGCGTTATATTAAGCGTGTTCGCTTGCTGGCGCCGGTCGAAACCGTTGCTACTCAATAAATCTGATATAATGCCATCTCTTATGAAAAATGCTATTCATCCTAAGTGGTTTCCTCAGGCGAAGGTAACTTGCGCTTGCGGTAACACTTTTACTACCGGCTCAGTCAATGAAGAGATTCAGGTTGACCTTTGTTCAGCCTGCCATCCCTTCTTTACTGGCGAAATGCGCCTGCTTGACCGTCAGGGCCGAGCTGAAAGATTTATGCAGGCTCAAAAAGCCGCTAAAACTTCCAATCGCGGTGGCAAAAAAGCGCGCAAGCAAAAACGCCAGAATCTCAATGATGATAGTCAGACCGTTCAAACCTTCAAAGATATTTTGCAGGATGAGCGCAGTCAAGTTTAGCTAACTGGCCAAGCACGCCTTTCTTCACTACTTACCACTTCACCATTTGCCACCTTGTTATTTTCTACTGTCTGGCCAAGTTATTATTTAATTGCAGTGAGTAATAATTTAACGGCAGTGAGTAATTACTTAACAGCAGGCCGAATTGGTTAAGGTTATAATCTGGAAAGAAACTATGTCATACGACTCTACTAATTATTTCAACCAGCGATTGCAAGAACTTCAAGCTAAAAAGCAGGAATTACAGCAAGTTAGCGCGAAAGATCCGGAATTGGCCGTCTTAGCCAATGAGGAAATTACCGTCATTGACCAGGAAATCGCAAGTATTGAGGAAACCCTATCTTCTTTGACTGCTGAAACCCCCACCACCACTGAATTTCGTAACTGCATGATTGAGCTGAGAGCTGGCGCCGGCGGTGATGAAGCCAAGATTTGGATGAATGATTTGCTGGAAATGTATACCAAGTATGCCCTGCTTAAAGAATTCAAGGTTAAACCGATTGACGAAGGCGTAATTGAAGTTCGCGGCCGTGGTGCTTATGACACTTTTAGATTTGAGTCAGGCGTTCATCGGGTCCAGCGCATTCCGGCCACGGAGTCGCAAGGCCGTATTCACACCTCCACCGCTTCAGTGGCGTGTATTCCAGAGATTCCAGACACAGCGGTTGAGATTAGGCCTGACGACCTGGAGTGGCAATTTTACCGCGCTGGCGGTCACGGCGGCCAGAATGTTAATAAAGTCAGTACTGCTGTTCGTCTTACGCACTTGCCCAGCGGTTTGGTTGTGACCGCCAGCCGCGAGCGCCAACAGGCTCAAAACCGGGAAATCGCCCTTCAACTTCTTCGTAGTAAACTCTGGGAAATTGAAGAAGAAAAACGTGTGGCAGAAATTGGTGATGCCCGCAGTGCGATTGGCCGTGCTAACCGCGCCGAAAAAATCCGCACCTACAATTTCCCGCAAAACCGTATAACTGATCACCGCATTCCCCATTCCTGGCACGATTTAGACCGTCGCCTGCAGGGAGATTTGGATGACGTAGTTGATGCCATGCGTGAGTGGGAAGCTAGCGAAGAATCGCAATCAAGTAAAGAAGTGTCTGAAACTGATGTCAACTCAGCCAGCCATTAATTTACTCATGATGCACGCCCAGCAAATGCAAACAGCCGTGTTCCAGCAAAAATTCCAACTGTTCCTGGGCGGTGACACCCTGCTCGCGCGCTTCTTCATCAATAATCGGAAAACATAAGAAAATATCGCCATATTGAGTGGCTGTGTCAGTTGTTTCCATAAAATTGGGAGTGGGTTGTTCTGGATCATGCATGACAAAACTCAGGACGTCTGTCGGTCCTTGGTGGTGTTTGTATTGCTCATTGAGCTCAGTCATTAAATCTTCATCAATTAGATGAACACCGACTCGGGCAATGGTTATATTGGCAATTAAAAAAGTCTTAGACACAACTCTTTCCAACGCGCTCAAATCAACCGGAAAATCATGTTCATTGGAAAAGATAACTTCTATCATGCCTGTAATATCTTAACGCAATTTAAATGCATAAATTACAACGTAATAAAATCATTAGGAAAAACGCGTTCGCTTTAGGCGCGCTGGCGGCGTTGTAAAGTTTTTTCGCGGCGAAGGCGCTTCTTGAGC
>CAZRWP010000002.1:0-17404 GCA_964603945.1 uncultured Pseudomonadales bacterium | reverse complement strand
TTAGGCGCGCTGGCGGCGTTGTAAAGTTTTTTCGCGGCGAAGGCGCTTCTTGAGCTCGGTTTTCTGCTCTTTGCGCAAAACTGCTTTTGGTTTGTGGTAACGACGGTCGCGGACCAGCGTCACTACATCATCAATTTGCAGAAACTTCTTAAATTTCCGGATGAGCCCGGAGTTGTCTTCACCTTTTTTGGCTTTAACGATAATCGGCATAGGCAGTTATTGTATCATAGCCGCTGGATTATTTTGGTCTGTTTTCCTCTGGCTTGTTCTAACTTTGAATTGACTTAGTCGTTCTTTTCAGTCTCTAAAGTTGTTTTGGCTAGTTTTACGACCTCGACCAGGCTTAAAGTTGTCGGAATCTGGTTGGATTTACCGGAACCATTTAAGAGCATACGTTTAGAGTTGTGTAAAAACCAAGTTCCAACCTGATCCTTAGCCAATATTGCTTCATATAAAGGCGTTAAATCAATGCCAGACTGCGGCGTGGCCTTGACCCGAACTGCCTCGGTGGCCTCATCTTTGCGCAGAACCAAGTCGATGCCCAGCTTTTGCGCTCTTTTTTCGACTTCTTTGCTACTAGTGGCAATTGCTATCACTTTCCACTCCCCGATTGTCAGATGCTGACCTTTTTTCTGCAAAATTTCGTCCGCTTTAACTTCTGAACGCAATTTGGCGTAAGCCGCATCTAACAAATCAAAACCAAACTGTAATTTGCGGTCATTATCATAGACGCCTGTTAAATCAGCACCCTCTAAAACATTATGGATCATCATCTGATACCTTAAACTTGACGCGTCTGGCCAGTAACAATCTTCAAAGTGATCAACTTGCGTTACGTACTCAACTAAATATTTAAGGGCTTTATTGTCTTTTTTATCTGACTGATGATGGGTGAGCCGGTCAAAGACCAAGCTGGCGGCGCAAACCCGCTTATTGCCCCGCTCTTCCTGATGGTGATCAAATTCACCCATGCCGGTATCAACATGAATTAACTGATCGTTCTGAACGCCAAGCTCCGCTTGGCGCTCCGGTGATAAGCGCTGGCCGGCTGGCACAAACTCTACCCTAGCCTCTCCCCACTGCGCCGTCATAAAGCGCTTTAACAGCCAGACGGCGGTCACGGCGTCCATATCTGGAGACTGGTGGGTCACGATAATTGGCCTGGTCGTGACCTCAGCCAAATCATCTGTCGACGAATCCGGCGACTGATCTGATAAATTTGATGAATTATTGATATTTCTGGTAGTTTCTTCGATCATGTTCATCATTATAAGGTAAAAGGCCTTGCCTGACTGCCACTGTTCAGCTGTTTGTGTCTCTAATACTGCTAATACTGCCTGCAAGATTATCTCAAAATTAAATTTAACTCAATAAAATTGCTGAAAAAGTCATCTCTTTTATGTGTTACGATGACAATTCATGGTTATCCGACAAAAGTCTTACCAGCACCTTACTTTCAAGATTAAGAATCAACAATGTGGTTGCGAGGGTAAGTGTAGGTAAGCCGACACACAGCAAAGTTCTACCCTCCCCCACCAGCGGAGGGTTTTTTTGTTTAAGGGCCCAAAAAAAGAAAGGAGAGACATGCTAAACAAATCTAGCGTCTCAGAAACCGGAGTTAAAGAATTACCTAGGCGAAAGCCTAATTTTGTGATGGGTCATCAAGACCAACAATCTAATGAAATTAAGCAAGTTTCCAAGCTGAGAATCAGCAGTACCGCTGGCTATTCAGTTGAAGAAACTAATGAGGATAATACAAATACAGATGAGGCAGTATTAGCTGAAAATTCAGTTGAGCCTGTTGAGGTAGTAGCTGAAGCTGACGAGATAGATGCGCGGCCGTACACCTCAAGGTTTGGTTCGGTGGTTACTTCCTCGTCTCACGTGGCAAGAGCTCTTCAATTAAGCTTTCCTGGTGCTAGGCGTTATGGTTTAGCAGTTCTTTTTCCGCAAAATCTTAAGATAGCCTAACATTGAGGAATAATTTATTAATCTAATTGAAGATTTGGTTGAGTCAGACGATGGAAATTTTGGTAAATTCAAGCAAGGAACCACCGTCTCTTGCGAGCGGTGATTCCGAGCTTCTTAACCGGAAGCTACTAAGTCATATAGTACCAATAGCTTCGGGTTTTCCCAGGTATAAAAAATGCGGTACTAACCGCATATAACAAATTACCTCAGGTGATTTATATTTTCTATAGGTCTATCCAACTTAATCAGACTGCATCAACATTCAAACAAAAATGCTGAATTGAGAAGATAAATCAATCGAATGACAACCAACCAGTGACCAAATTTCCAGCTTAATTAATATGCCTGAGCAAAAAGCCAGCGCCGTTTAGCTGGCTGGCCGGAATAAACATCCAAGCCTTCGGACTCTTCCTCATCAAGCGGAACACAACGGGTAGTTGCTTTGGTGAGCTCCTTGATCTTAGCTTCTGTTTCCGGAGTTTCGTCCCAATAGGCGCGAATAAAGCCACGTTTTTCAGCCATAATTTTTTGGAATTCCTCAAAATTATCAACATCATAAGTCATGGAATCTACTCTTGCTTGCGCTTTGGCAAGCATGTCGGCCTGAATCCAATCCAGTAATTTGACTACCCCATCTTCCAGCTGAGCCACTGAGATTTTGCGCTTTTCATGAAGGTGACGAACCGCAATCTGAATCTCTTCCGCTTCTAACTCCCGAGGTCCAATCTCCAGTCTAAGCGGTATGCCACGCAGTTCGGCGTCATTTAAGCGGTAGCCAAATGACAACTTTTCTCGTACGTCTACCTCAACTCTAATTCCCTGTTTGGTCAGCCGAGATTCCAGTACCTTGGCGAACTCAACTAAACGGTAATCATCAGAGCGCACCGGCAAGATAACGACTTGAACTGGCGCTACCTTAGGCGGAAACACCAAGCCTTGGTCATCGCCATGAGTCATAATTAGACCGCCAATAATGCGGGTAGACAAGCCAAAACTCGTCTGCCAAACATGCTGGTTGTCACCATTTTGATCCTGAAAAGAGATATCAAACGCCTCACTAAAATTCTGACCTAAATCATGACTTGTTCCGCTTTGCAGAGCTTTGCCGTCAGGCATCAATGCCTCAATCGTAATGGTTTGGAAGGCACCGGCGAATTTTTCCGCTTCACTTTTTACTCCCTTAACCACTGGAATAGCCAACAAGTCCTGAGCGACTTCCTCATAAGCATTAATGGCTGACAGTACCATTTCTTGAGCTTCCTCATGCGTGGCGTGAACGGTGTGCGCTTCCTGCCATAAAAACTCCATCGAACGCAAGAAAAACTGCGTCCGCTTTTCCCAACGCACCACATTATTCCACTGATTAAGTTTTAACGGCAAATCGCGATATGACTGAATCCACTTGCTGTACATGGCGTACATAATGGTCTCGGAGGTCGGACGAACCACCAGGGGCTCCTCCAGAGTTTCCCCACCACCGATTGTCACTACGGCTAATTCCGGCGCAAAACCTTCAACATGTGACTTTTCTTTTTCCAACAAGCTCATGGGGATAAATAACGGAAAATAGGAATTTTGGACACCAAGTTTCTTAAGCTTGGCGTCTAGATCAGCTTTTATTTGCTCCCAAATGGCAAAACCGTAAGGCTTTAAAACCATTGAGCCCCGCACTGGCGAATAATCAGCTAAATTTGCCCGCAAAATTACATCGGTATACCATTCCGACATGTTCTCGCTTTTTTGGCGAATTTGTTTTTTCTCTTTGCCAGATGAAGACTTGTTATTCGACTGATTTTTGGCTGATTGATTACTTGAACTCATGCTGTTTGTCTTTCTATAGATTCCTGAGATTTCTAATCTGGAATTTCCGGAATTTTGATTCCTTAAGTATAGCAAGTAAGAGACTGATCAAATAATCTCAATCGGAATTGGTTTGGCTAGGGGCTTATCAATTGGAGAATTTAAATAAGTTATAAAAGTTTGTTCTAATTCTCCAGGGGAAAAGGTTGCCCTGACCTTAAAATATCCACCACTTACTAAATCAGGAGTTTTAAGCCTTGTTCTTTGTGATCTTTCATTTGAGTAAAGTATCTTGCCACTAACTTTATCTACACCGATTTGAATCAGAAGCTGAAACATTAAGCCTGAGGCAAGAGTGATTAAACCTTTATTACTGAACTCAGAACCTTGCCCATCGTTATAGAATTTTTTCATATTTTCAGCCAGTGAAACGTTATCTTTGCTTATTTCTACCGAAACAAAACCAATATCTTTGCCTTGGTGTGAAAAATCAATTCGCACAATTAATAATGTGCTGGCAGTAACAATCATTGACTGAAGTTTAATTTCTCTCCCATCTGACAATTTATGTCTCAAGCCTTTCCTTAAGGCTTTCACCAAATCATGACGAGTATCTCCTTGATCTTCACTATTGTACTTACTTAGAATTTCATCATGCCACAAAGGCTTAGCGCTAGGTGTTTCCCTGACATTTTTATAGAAAGACTGAATATCGAGCATAAACTACTATTCCGGCCAAATCAGATCAAGCACTGAAACCTCTTGAATTAAATCGCTTTTGGCGGTGGTTTTGCCCTCATAAGAATCAGTTACAAAAATGTGCTTAAAGCCGGCTTGACTCAATTTTTTCATGGCCTGATTAGCGAATAAGCCATGTGTAACAGCCACACTAACCTCAGCGCCAATTTGCTCACGAATAACCTGGGCTGAAGTTACCAAAGTGCCGCCAGTATTTAAAAGATCATCAACTAACAAAATGTGTTTAGCCTTGAGATCGCGCAAATTATCAGCGATTATCTCAACTTTACCAGGACCCAACCGCTTTTTTTGCAAATATGTGACAGGCGCCTTTAATAATTCACCAAAATTCTGAGCTTTAAGTGTAGCGCCTTTATCAGGCGCCACCACTGCCAAATCTGACGGCTGAATAACTGACCTGATTTGATCTGCCAGAAGTTGCTCAGCCGTCCAGTGTGTAACCGGAACAGTAAAATAAGCCAAATCTTGCGCGCTATGCAGATCAATCACCTGAAACTCATCCACGCCGATTGCTTCCAAACAGCTGATTAGAGTTTTTACACCTACGCCGTCGCCGCCGCGGACGTCGCGATCCTGCAAAGAATAAGGCAGATACGGTAAAAATAGCTTTAGGTGCGGTGTTCGGTGGTTTAGCGCCTCTAAAAGTAAGAGCAAACGGAATATCTGATCTGATAAGGAGGCCGCATTGTTTGAATTATTTGCGTCATTTGAAATATTTGCGCGATCAGCTGAATACTGATCCAAACCAAGCTCAAACGACTTAAATCGCGCTAACACTTGAATAGACTCAAAAGTGGCCGGCTCAGATGGGTTTAACTTAACCCATTGCTCGCCATTGGGGTACTCGCCGGCTGTCCACTGGATAACTTCTGAGCCGGCCGGGTAAGCCGCCCTGCTCAACCAGTTATCAGCTTGAAAAAATAAAACTCCCTGTGGGGATGAACTCATACTGACTTTCTTCTATCTGAACTGTTTAAAATCTTGATTATCATGCGGTCAGCCAGCCAAGTCATAATAATTGTTATTTATAACACAATTCCCACAATATCTTTAACCGTAATTAAGACGATTAGAACAATTAGAAACATAAAGCCCACGGTGTTGGCTTTACCTTCCCAACGGCGGCGGCGGTCGCGGCCAATAAATGGCTCTATCATAATGAAAATGGCACGTCCGCCATCTAAAGCCGGTATCGGCAATAAGTTCATAATAGCCAAATTAATCGAGAGTAAAGCCGCGGTATTGAGATTACCTAAAAATCCCTGTTTGACGGCTTCAAATTCGTACGCCTGGCTAACAATTCCGATTGGACCAGCCACTTCGGTTGGCACCACACCTTTAGTAAACATATTCACGAGCATCATGCCTAAAGTGTCTAAAATCAGACGCCCCATAGCGATGGCTTCTTGTAAACCTACCCACATTCCCCTAAATGGCATCTGCCACCAGGGATAAAATTTTAACTCAGTGTCTGATAAACCAATACCAATCGCCCCTTCGCCAGTTGGGATTTCTTCTTGGGTGCGCACGTACAGCAAGGCTGATTGGGTGGCGCCGGCGCGCTCCAAGGTTAAATTAATGTTTTGGCCTGACTGTTGACTGACCCAGGTGATAAACTCCTCAGCCGTGGTTGGCTCAAGCGCCGACGCTGGCTCAACCACAAGTTCATCTGTAAGTTCGTCAGCAAGTTCATCTGTTGGGGTTCCTTGAACTTCTGAAGCCTCTAAGGCCTCTGGAGTCTCTGAAGCCCCTGAGGATTCTGGCGCTTCAACTTCCAACACAATATCGCCAGCTGACAAACCAGCCTCAGCGGCTGGCGAATTCGGCAGAACTTCGACAATCTCGACCTGACCAGTCGGCGCAGGAATACCAACACGCGAATAAATATAGGCAAACGCTAGTACACCAAACACAAAATTGACAATCACGCCGGCTAAAATAATAAACAAGCGCTGAAGTTCAGTTTTGGAAGTGAATTTCTGACTCTCCAGGCGTGGCTCCGAGCGCGGATCCGAGCGCACCGGCAATTTTTTGGCAGAACTCTCCGCTTCTGGTCCGCCCTTTTGCAATCCGCCCTCTGGTCCGCCCTCCTGCATTCCGCCTTCCAGGGCCTCACCTTCATCGCCAAACAGACGAACAAAGCCACCAAACGGCAAGGCGTTCAAGCTAAATATTGTCCCCTGCCAGCGCCAAAGTTTTTTAAGCCGTGGCGGATAACCTAAACCAAATTCTTCAACCAATACACCCATCAGCTTGGCGGCAAAAAAGTGGCCAAGTTCATGAATTAGCACCAGAAATGACAAAATTAGTAAGAACCAGATAATAGTGAGAGCTATCAAGCCGTATGCCATAAATTTTTGTGCCCTGAAACAATCTGCCACGATCTAACAGCAGGCTAGCCGCTATCAGATAAGCAAGATTTAGACCGTCAGCACGTCCTTTTCTTTTTCTGCTTTGAGCTGATCAATTTGTTCGCTAGTTTGGTCAACTTCCTTTTGTAATTCTTCAAGTTGGCGCTTAATATCGTCTTCACTAAAGCCACCCAATTCCTCCTGAGCCTCAATGTCTTCTTTAATCTGACTGCGCAAATTGCGGATGGCTATCTTGGCTTCTTCCGCTTTTTGGGCGACCAATTTAGTCATCTGCTGACGGCGCTCAGCTGTGAGTGGTGGAATAGCAATTCTAATGAGCCGTTGGTCCACTACCGGGCTTAAACCCAAATTAGAAGTGTGAAACGCTTTTTCAATATCTTTAAGGACACTCGGATCAAATGGCTGAATTATTAGCAGAGTCGCGTCTGGAGTGCTAATGGAGGCCAACTCGCTAAGTTTCATCTGAGCTCCACCATAGGACTCCACCTCAACCATCATGCCCTCTACTAAAGAAGACTGGGCGCGACCGGTCCTGATATGTTTTAATTCCTCCTGAAAATGGGAAATTAATCCCTGGGCTTTTTGACGATATTCGTCAATCATGCGTCTCCTTGCTTGCTTTATTTTTGTTTTTCTTTATTTCTTAATTTTTAAGTTATTACAACAAATTTTAGAACTCTTCTTCTTTTGTCGTAGGCGTATCTTATCAAGTACAATGCAGACATGCTAGATATCTGGAAATTATCACACGTGGACACTCTTTTCTACCGTCGCTTGGGACAATACTCAGGCTGGAGAATCTTTTTATATCTGCTAACTTTTTACCTTTTCTTTTCTGTGGCGCACACAACGCTCTTTGCGGTGCGCACTCTGCCAAAATGGCAAACCGACGCTCAGCTTACCTGGTCAGCTCTGCGTGACCAGTGGCCTGAAGAAGCTGAAGTCCATCTGACTGATAACCAATTAACTCTTCGCGGACGGGATCAAGTTGAGATCGCTTTTCCTGAATCGGTGGCCAAACATTACACTTTTCCCAAATATTTGTTAGTGATTAATCCCACTGGTCCAGTTGGTGATAATGCTGATAATCTAACTTCTGGCAACGCTGAAAGTTCCGAATCCGCTCTACTAGCCGAACCAAACGCCACCGCGTCGGCGCGCGTGGCTGAACAAACTCATGACCCCCAAATTCCCACTCTTTTCTGGTTTGACACTAGCTCCGTCTGGGTTAAGCGTGCCGCCAGCGACTTTCAGCCGTTTTCATTTAGTGAGGTCTCCCCGATTCAATCTGAGTCGGTAGTAATTAATCAGTCGTTTTTGCAGTCTAAAGATGAAGAAGTTAAAAACAATTTGAGTCAGGCGACTTGGTCTTTACTGCCTGGTGCATTTTTGTGGTATTGGCTTTTCCGCCTGGCTGGCCGAATTTTTATTCTGACTATCATGACTTGGCTGGCTCAACCAATTTTGTGGATTTTTGGTTGGTTTATGAGCTACCGCCAGGCATTCCGCATGGGACTTTTTATCTTGCCAATTGCTGAAGAAGTTACCTTATTACTGACGATCCTCTACCCACAAAGCTCTCTATTTTCCTACTGGTTAATCTGGCTTATGGCCTTGCTGGTTGTCGGCTGGACTAACCGTCGCCCAGTGGCTATAAAAGCTGAATAAAAAGTATAATGTGAGATAAATTTTTTTCTTTCTGAAGGATCATCCTTGCCCCTCCTCTTGCCTGGAAGGATCATCCTAGGATGATCCTTCTTGAGGAAACTAAGGGCAAGGATGATCCTTCAAAAGGCACGTAGATATCAATTTTCGGTATATTAAAAGCCCGCTCTCAACACCAGTTGAGAGCGGGCTTTTCAGTTGTCTAAATAATATTAAGACAAATAAGTTAAATAACCAGCAATGTTATTTCACCTAATTGGATGTTCTCGCCGACTTTGCCGGAGAGAGTTTTGATCAAATCGCCGACTTTCAGCTTAGGATCTCGAATGTATTCCTGATCCAAAAGTTCTTCAGCATTTTCCGGACGCATGCTGGCGACTTGCATAGCAATTTCGCGGGCTAGCTGTTGGAATTCCTCATTGCGGGCTACAAAATCAGTTTCGCAAAGCAAACTGACCATCGCCGCCACCTTGCCGGTGGTGTGCACGTAAGAACCGACAAAACCTTCCTTGGTTTCGCGGTCGGATTTCTTGGCGGCCTTGGCTAGGCCGCGCTCACGGATTAGCTCGCGAGCCTGGTCAAGTTTGCCATCAGCTTCTTCCAAGGCACGCTTGACATCCATGACGCCGGCGCCGGTTTCTTCTCTTAATTTTTTAATATCTTGAGCAGATACAGCCATAATTCTCCTAATTGTTCTCGTTTTTCTCATTTTTTCTGAGTGTCAGATTATCTGAGTGTAAGATTTTATAATGTCAGATTTTCTGAACTTCAAATATTCTGAGAAATTTTGAGTTCTTGTAATTTATTTTAGTTTATTTGCTTCGAGCTTTCTTGCCTTCAGCGTACGCCTGAGCCACCATCTCCGTCAAAATGGAAATTGAGGAAACAGCGTCATCATTACCAGGGATGACGTAGTCAGCCATATCTGGGTCAGCGTTACTGTCAGCGATGGCGATAACAGGCATATTCATGATTTTGGCTTCGCGGGAAGCAACTTTGTCTTCAGTTAAATCAGCGATAAAAATAGCATCGGGCAAGCCTTTAAGATCTTTGACACCTTCCAAAAAGCGGGCGGAACGGTCAGCCTCTTTGCGCAACTGACCCTGCTCGAACTTAGTGTAGCTGTCATAAGTGCCATCTTCCAAACCTTTGTAGATTTGGTTCATGCGCTTAATAGACTTGCCGACTTGCTCATGATTGGTCAAAAAGCCACCCAGCCAACGAGTCACGATATACATGGCTCCGGCCTCAGTAGCCTTCTCACGGATTATTTCCTGAGCTTGGCGCTTGGTACCGACAAAAACTAGAGTTTTACCCTCTTTGCCTAAACGGCGGGCGAAATCCATGGCTTTTTGCAGTTGCTCGGCTGTTTTGACTAGATCAAAAATGTGAACTCCGTCGCGCTCCGCGTAAATATAGTCACGCATGCGAGGATTCCAGCGCTGAGTCTGGTGCCCAAAATGAACGCCTGCTTCAAGCAGTTCTTTTAAATCTATATCACCCAATTGGGTGGAAACGGCCGTATTTTCGGCCGCGGTGTTGGCGTCTGCCATATTTTGGTCTCCTTTTACCCGTCTTGGTTATTGTGCCATTGTTATGGCCAGCGACGGTTTCCTCCCCGGGACAACTTGACTTGGACCTCCAAGTAAGCAGGACACAATCCCGAGTGTTAGTTTTAGGGTGAAATTATAACATACCGAAACTCCGAGAGACGTGTTCTCCTTAATCTGGAGATAATGTCTATGTCCAGATCAAGCTCTTGTTAAATATCACTGTTTTGTTAGTTTTAACTGCCCATTTAAGCAATAATTTGCCAAAATATAGCTCAAAAAACTAACAAAAACGCAATTATAAGCAATGGTCCAATCTGGTAATAACCAGTATCTCCAGATTAAGGAGAACACGTCTCGGGGAGCTTAAAAAGATTCTCCAGCAAACACGCTCGGGTCACCGGGCCGACGCCGAACGGCACTGGCGTGTAAAAAGCGGCTTTGGAATAACAATCTGCTTGGAATTCCGGTTTAGGAGCGCCAACGTCAATTAGCACACTGCCCTGTTTGACCCACTTAGCTGGAATAAAGTCACTTTTACCGGTAGCTGAAACCACTACATCGCACTCTGGCAATTCTTGGGATAAATCATGTTTTCTGGTGAGCTGAAGTGTGTTGATCCCCAGCGCCTGGAAGCCGGCGACAGCCGGGCGACCGACAATCACCGATTGCCCGATGACCCCGATCTTTTTAGTTCTCAGTTTTTCTAGGTCGTTTCCCTGCGAAAATAAGGCAATATCCACTACTGCCTGCGCTGTCGCCGGCAGTAAATATTCAGATAAATCACCCAACCTAACGCGCTGTTTTAGCTCCACAATCTCAGCCATCCGCTCCAATTTAAACAACGTTAGAGGTGCCAGACCATCGATGTCTTTGGCTGTACTAATTGATTCAGCAATATTTTGCCACCAGGTTGAAAACTCCAGCGACTTAGCTGAACGCGCGCCGTTTCGCACCTCATCAGACACAATCCGGTGCTTCAAACCATATTTTTCATAAGCCTGACGCGACGGTTTTTGCACTAATATTGCCTGAACTTTAGGATCTCGGTTGGCTTTCATCACCGCTTTTAGCCAGACGTGTCGGCTATCGCCCAGTGACAAAGGCACCGTCTTGTAATTTATGCCTGCCTGCAAGGCGTCCTGTTTTTTTAATTTGGTATAAAGAACACTGGCTTCATCTTCATGCGGATAAATTGAGACAATAGTTAAGCCAAGCTTGTGTTGTCTTTGCCACTCATCCACCAACCGTTTAAGTTCGGTTAGTTTTTGGGCGGCAAAAAGCCGGCCATCAAAAAACTGGCCAGAATTATCTGCCGAAACCAAACTCTCAGGCTTATTTTTAGTTACCTCTTCAATCATGAGAACCTATTGTAGCGCAGACTGCGCGTCAAGTTTTAAATCAGTTTAAATCAGTTAGATAAAGCTCACTGGGGAACTCGGCGATCTGGCTCATCAAGTAATAAATTGACTCTATCTGAATTGTATGGCTTATCATGAACTCTCTTGCTTCTGGTACTTATTGTATGCTCCAATCTTAGCTTTGGATTTAGAAAATAAAATGCTTGATCGCCCTTATTTTTCTTGATTATTACATCATAGAATAAGCCTTCCTGTTTGAAGGCACTATTAATAATAGAAACCATGAAATCTATCTCTCCTTCTTGTAAAGGCATACTTTCAAAATTTGAGCTTCTTCTCTGATCAAAATATTCTTGTTTTGCTTGATCAATACCTGGTTTAATAACAATGATGTTGTCCTGAATGTATTTGATCGGCAACTCATGACGATTTGTATGCGCCAGCAACATAAAAAGCTCCATTTCGCCAGATTCAAGAACGATTCGGTTGCGTGGAAATACTCTCTCTCGGTACATATGAACTTCCAACTCTCCTCTTTCAGAGTTTCTAGCTGACGAATGTACTTCTATACCACTGGGGTTACTCATCATTGCCACCGCAAAAATCGTCCAAGCTGAATCTAATTGAGGATACTCAATTTCAATTCCATCTTCGTCATCTTCATTATCTCCATTATCAGCTCCCATTTCTTTACGTACAGTTAAGGTATAGAAGGCTGAGGCAAAGTCACCATTTTCCACATGCATAAATTCTTAACTTGTTATCATCTGCCAAAAAAGTAATAAAGGTGTAAGGAATAAAGTTTTTTTGAGTAACCAGTCCAATTGGCATGTACAAAAAATTAGCTGTTTCAGCACTTAGAAGACTATGTTCAGTCAAGCAAGCTGAGGATTGCTTCGATATTCTGTTTATCTGGACCTTTGCCATCGAATCCAGGTGCTTCGGTAATAATCGGAACTTTTTTCATTTCAGGATGATTTAGTATTTGCTGAAAATCTGCTTGAGGAATTTTCCCCTCCAAGATGTTGTCATGCCGATCGCGACCGCTGGCTAACTCATCGCGCGAGTCATTAACATGCAGACAGCGCAGTGTGTCCCAAAGTTCAAGCTGACCAATTTTTTGTAAAACGTCTATACCCTGTGAAGGACTGTATCCTGCCGCCCAACCGTGACAAGTGTCATAACACCAACCTAGATTAGGATGATCTACTTCATCTAGGAGCCAACGAATTTCGCTGAGATCGGAAGTCAGCTTGCCTTTTTGTCCAGCTGAATTTTCGATGAGTAATGGTACTGATCCGTCTGATTCAGCTAAAATTCTCTTAATTAGCAGAGCGGTGTCTTGTCTGCAACTTTCCCAACCCCTACCCAGATGTGATCCTAAATGAACAACTACACCGGCACAACCAAAAAAACCGCCTAGCTTTAATTGATGCACAAGGTTATTTTTAGACTTCTGAACAAGTTCTTTATTTGGGCTGGCTAGGTTTATTAAGTACAGCGAGTGGATGAATATTTCCCGAACTCCATGATTTTTGGCGTACTGCCGGAATTCTTGCAATTCCTTTGCAATAATTGGTTTGACTTGCCAACTGCGTGGCGAACCGGCAAATATCTGCAAAGCATTGGCCCCAATAGCCACTGCCCGATCAACACCTTTATTTAATCCGCCAGCCGTAGAAAGATGTGCGCCAACAAGACGATCAGAATAATCAGCTTGATCAACTTGGTCGGATTGTTCGGATTGATCGGAGTGATCGGAGTGAAATGAGGTTGTTTCGACTTCCATATTAGGGCTTAGGGAAATATCTCAGGAAATCTAGCGCACAACTCATTAACCTCGCGACGAATTTCCGCTAGGCGTGACTCTGATTTTGCCCAAGCTTTAGCGGACTTGATCAACTCGCGGCGCGCAACTTTATCTGATTTATCGGTGGGCAAGGCAAAGTGGCTAGTTAGACCTTCAATCTCTTTAATCCAGCCAGCTATCTGGGCCATTTCCGGCTCTTTCATGCCGCGCGTGGTAACTGATGGTGTTCCCAAACGCACACCCGAAGGATAGAACGGAGAATGCGGCTCATTTGGAACGGTATTTTTATTGGCATAGAGTCCGGCTTGCGCCATAGCGTAGGCTAGCTGAGTACCGCCACCCCACTCACTTAGATCCAAAATCATGAGGTGCGTTTCCGTGCCATCACCAACTAGCTTTAAACCTTGTTCTTGCAGTGCCTGCGCTAAGGCGCGGGCATTGCGGCGAATTTGCCGGGCGTAGTCTTTGAATTCTGGTTGAGCCGCCAGCTCCATTGCCACCGCAATTCCGGCCGTGGTGTTATCATGCGGCCCGCCCTGCAAACCGGGAAAGACGGCGCGGTCTATTTTGGCCCCCAGTTCCGGGTCGCGCTCCAGGCCTTTGGCGGTCACCAAAATGACCGCGCCGCGCGGACCTCGCAATGTTTTATGGGTAGTAGTCATGACGATGTGCGCGTGTGGCACTGGATCGGGATGCTCACCTGCCACGACCATGCCAGCCACGTGGGAAATATCCGCTACTAGCCATGCGCCAACTTCATCAGCAATCTTGGCAAATTCTTCAAAATTCAATTCAAATGGATAAGCGGTGTTGCCAATAATCATCAATTTGGGCTTGTGTTTTAGAGCTAAAGCACGGACCTCATCCAGATCAATGCGGGCGTCAGATTTAAGGCCAAACTGCACTGTCTGGAAAAACTTACCGCCAAAAGTGACCTTTGGGTGCCCGTGCGTCAAATGTCCGCCACTGCTTAAACGCAAACCCAGCATGGTGTCGCCGGAATCCAGCAAGGCCATCTCAATCGCCGTATTTGCCGGACTACCGCTATATGGCTGAACATTAGCGTATGGCACGCCAAACAAGCTCTTAGCCCGCTCAATAGCCAGCGTTTCAATCTCATCGATAATTTCGTTACCCTCGTAATAGCGCTTGTATGGATAGCCCTCAGAATATTTGTTCATCAAGCAAGAACCAACCGCCTCCATGACGGCTTTGGAAGTGTAGTTTTCTGACGGAATTAATTGCAAAGTAGACTGTTGGCGCTCGAGTTCCTGGTTTATCAAAGTTTGTACGTTCATTTTCCCCTCCTTAGGTTAGAAGTTAGCTGATTTTCGGGCAAGCTTAATTTCTTTAGGTTAACCACAAAGCCCGCGTGAGCGCACTTCCTGCCAAATGTCTGCTTCAATCTGATCAATTTCCTGACTGGCATCAATTTTTACCCACCGGTTATTTTTATCTTGTTCTATTAAATTCAGGTAGGCCTCGCGCACTTTTTGATGGAAACTTTGTGACTCCATATCCAGACGATTAATCTCGTCCTCGCTAGCACCACGGCGAGCTAAACCGATTTCCGGATCAACATCTAATAGAAAGGTTACATTGGGCAAAATACTTTTCGTTGAAATATCATTCAGCTGTTCAATTAATTCCTGACCAAACCCGCGCACAATTCCCTGGTAAACCACAGAACTATCACGCGTGCGATCCATTAGCACGATCTTACCTGACTCCAAACTAGGAATAACTACTTCGCGGTAAAGCTGAGCTCGCGCCGCCTGAAACAATAAAACTTCAGCGGTATACGCAATGCCCACATTTTTACTGGATAACACCACTTCTCTAATTTGCTCGGCAATCGGCGTACCGCCTGGTTCGCGCAGAACCACCACTTGCTGGCCACAATCTTCCAAACGGCTACGAATCCGGCTGATTTGCGTGGTTTTACCCGACCCCTCTCCGCCTTCAAAAGAAATAAGCCAGCCTGAATAATTTGTTTTTTGATAATCGGAATGCATACCTTGCATGAGTGTAATAAAGTTTGACAAGAAAGACAATGAATTAACGGAGCTGAACGCCTGCTGGCAACACTAAGTTGTTTCTGTTTGATTGCTTGTTAGTGCGTTCGGTGGATAATTGATGATCCTCAATTGGTGACCAATAAAGATTAATAAAAGCGACTAATTCTGCTAGTTGCTTGCTATTAAGGAAAAAATAATAGGCTCGCATTTCTTCCGGTGAGGAAAAGTGACGATTTCTACTACTACCAGGCCAATTATCCCGATCCTTACGTACATTCGCTCGATAAGTGGCTGGATCATTCGGATCAAATATCGGGTAATTTATTTCATTTTTAAAAAGATAAAAAAGCGATACTAACTCGTCCATATGTATATAACCAAAGTTTTCCTTGGCCATGTGACGAATTGCATTCAATAACTCCGGTACCGCTGTCGCGGCATTCGCAATGTCGAAACCACCGTTTAAAGGAATGTCAAAACTGGACAAAAAGAGCTTGATGACTTGCTTTTCAATTTTCTTAGTAGTTTCCTGGCCGCCATCAGGCGTGGGGTGATAACTGCCTGGATTGGCCAGCACTCCATTGAGTCTGCCAAGTGCCAACTCGTATTTAAAATGGTTTACTTGGTTGCCCGTGCAGGCGGCCGCCACATCAGTTGCCAATCTAAACAAACCTAGTACATCTTCAACTGACATCCTATTGGGTAGCTGGAAATTAATATTTTTCTGTGTCTCTGCCTGGCGAATCATGCGCTCATAGGATGGTAATGTCTCTTTAACTGTTGGAATTATTTTTACGCCAACTCTGTCAAATAGAAGGGATAATAATTTCAGAGCATAGGCATAGACATCTCCTAGCTCTGACAGACATTGAGCTGGTGATTTGCCCTCTGAAATTGCTACCATTAGTTCTAGCAGTTCGCCAATAAGCTTAGAATAAGCAGTCTTAACACTCGACTCCATTAAGTCGCGCTCAATCTCCCATCGCCTGGCTAACGCCAATGTATTGGCCTGACCATTCACGGCTTGATCCAAGTAATAGGTTGATGGAGGTATTATTAGGTCAGTGGATGGCTTTAAAACTCGGGTAGTTTTGGTTGGCTTTGAGGGTAAAACAAGCTGTTCATTTCCGCCATTTTTACCATTGCCGTTACCATAAAAGAGCACTTGTGGGCGATCTAAATCTAGGTTTGGATCGTCATTTCTTTCTCTGGTAGATTCATGTTCCCGCCGTGCCATTTTAATAAACTACCGTGCTATTGCTTTAGAAACAACTATTGAAACTTTAGGGGAACACCGTCTATAGTGTTACCCGCAAAACTCAGACACTAGAGAGGTACTGCTTTAGTACGTTTTAAAAATTTCCTGATAATAAAATATTTTTCTAGAATTTTATTATTCTATCTACAATTAACCCGTACTCCCAAACCCGCCGCGATCATCGTTACCCAAACTTTTAACCTGTTCTAATTCAACTTGTTTATAGGGCAAGATAATCATTTGAACTAATCGCTCACCTCGTTCAATGATTTGAGTTTTATCAGTGAAATTCAGCAAAGCGGCCTGATATTCATCCTGATCGCCACGAAAATCTAAATCGCCTACACCAATTCCATTTACCAGCTGTACGCCTTTTTTGTGAAGCGAACTACGGGCGGCCATTAAGGCCCAATACCCTTCTGGCAATTCAATCGCCACATTGAGCGGCACCCGACGCACCTCTCTGGCCGGAATCTCAACTGTTTCGCGGGCATATAGATCAAAGCCGGCCGCACCGGCTGTCTGGTATTTTGGCAGTGGCATGGTTGTGTCAAAAAGTTTGATTTTCATAAATTTAAGCCTGTTCTGCTTGTGATTTCACCTGATATCTTAACACCAGGTTTTGTGGTGACAATGGAATTGTTTCCCTAAGTTCCAGCTTAATTTGTCCTAGGTCGGAATTGAAAAGGCGCAAGCCATCGCCAAATATCACTGGTTCAATAGTCAGCCATAGTTCACTCACTTCTCCACTGGCCATAAACTGCTGATAAACACTGGCGCCACCGGAAACAGCCAAGCTGTTAAAGCCTTTCGCTTGCAGTTTTTCCCGAATTTCGCGCG
>CAZRWP010000001.1:283893-288697 GCA_964603945.1 uncultured Pseudomonadales bacterium | reverse complement strand
CGCCTCAGCCTGACCAAGTTGAAAATGCTAGTCCGCCGTCTACTTTTCCCAATCTATTTATAAATAATTCAACAGGGCAAGCAGACAATCAGTCTCAATCAATTTTTGATTCTTCGTCTCGCCATCAGACAAATCAGGAGGAGCCGACTCAGCCAATGAGTTCAGCACAACAATATCAACCATTGGAGCCTGCGCAACCTTTACAGCAATCTAAGCAAGCGGAGCAATTTCAGAAAACAGAACCTATAGAACCAGCTCAGTCGCCGATCCAGCCTCAGCCTACCCAGTATGAAGACCCTCAAGCCCAGCCTCAGCCTCCCTATGAAGATCCTCCAATCCAACCACAACCTGCCCAATATGAACCAAATCAAGACGACCCTAGTCAGTATCAAGTTCCGGATCAGCAGGGGTGGTGGCAGACGCCACTTCAGCCTCAGCCGGAATTTTTGTATCTTGAGTGGCTGGCCGATTCTCGTGTGACGACCAAGCGCACGCCACAATATTATTCCTCGCTGGCGGTGATCGTGCTACTGGTCAGCTTGATTCTGTTTTTTGCGGGGCAAACGTTGCTGATATTCGTGGTCTGGGCGTTCTTGTTTATTTCCTACGTTTTAAGTACGGTCAAAGCGGAAGACACCGCTCATCAGATAACTTCTTATGGCATTCGTTACCGAGGCGAGAAACTTTATTATTGGGAACAACTTGGCCGATTTTGGGTGCGCGACAACCGAGGCCACTTGGAATTGCACGTCGAGGCGCCGACACACTTTGGCAATGAATTGATTCTATTGCCCGCCAATGAGCGCAGTCCCGATCCGGTGAGCGTTCAAGACATGATTGAGGTGCTCAGCGTTTATCTGATCTACGAAGAGCCGATTCCTTCTCAGCTGGACCGCTGGGTCCTGTGGCTTCAGGATAAATTTCCGCTGGAGTAGAAATGTCTCTTGAGAGCTGACTACTTCATAATTCTCAAATAGAGTAGAAAATAACTTTAGATCCTCAAACAACTCTCAAACGGAGAAGAAAATATTCTCTTGATCTAAATTATTTTTTATGTTTTGTTATCTCGATCAATTGCCATGCCGATCAGTGTATAATAAGCCTCTGAAGACCTCACCATTTAAAGGTGAGACGTTAATGCACCTGTAGCTTAGTTGGATAGAGCGTCAGTTTGCGGAACTGGAGGTCGCAGGTTCGACTCCTGCCAGGTGCACCAAAATATTGCATTTTTGAATTTATAAGGTTTATACCAAATATTACTATCAGATAATCGAAATTATATATGGCAAAGCTTGAATTTGATAATTCCGTTCAGCGACAGCCTGATGAGACAGATCAAAAAAATAGGGAATTACTGCCAAGAGCTTTAGCTGAGCCACCAAAATTTGGGAAAGTGGACACTCTCTATATTTGTGCTTGCGGTGAACAAAGAAGCCCCTTTTTTGCATCAGAAAGACCTCTAATGGATGCCTACTTTAAAGGTGGTTTTGGTAAGCTTAATCAGCTTATCCCAGAGTGGAATTCAAGGCCGAGCGTTCTTAGTCCTTACGAAGATCCACTAAAGGATAAAAAACAAAGACCAAAGTTAGACAAGGCCAGAGAAAATGCTTTGGCCTTATTTGAGTCGGCTAGTAAAATTGTGGTATTAGTTCCTTCTGCTGATCAGAATCCATTAGAAATTAAATTTCTCAAGGAAAAATACCCTGATAAAGTCGAAGTAGTTGTGAGTCAGGACCGCTATAACCGTAATTTATCTGAACAAAATTATGTTCCAGGAGGCATTTCCCATTTAAGACAAAGTCTAAGTCGAGAAGGCGATTAATTAGTAGTTAAATTCGTTAAAACTGGCTTCTACTAGGCGGTAATTTTCATTGAGTTGGTCAATTATGTCGACATCTTCTGACGATAATTCCCACTGAATAGTCTGAAAATTATCTTCAATATGCTGACGATCAGCGGAGCGAGGAATGGCGATAATATTTTTTTGAATTAGCCAATTGAGAACTACCTGCGCCGCACTGCGGTCATATTTTTTTGCCAAATTTGTAATTACGGGCAATCTTAGATCATGTCCTTGAGCAATCGGAGAGTAGGCAGTAATGGCAATTTGGTTGGTATCACAGAAAGTTTTTAGATCGGCTTGATTTAGGCTAGGATGAAACTCTACCTGATTAGTGACGGGATGAAAGCCAGCCGCCAGCGTGTCTTGCAGATGATGAATAGTGAAATTGGAAACGCCATAAGCGCGAATGAGACCTTCGTCGACCATGGTTTGCATGGCGCCCAAAGTTTCCTCAATTGGAATGACATGATTTGGCCAGTGGATTAGGTATAAATCCAAATAGTCGGTTTGAAGTTCCTTTAGAATTCGCCTGATTGCTGTCTGGGCGGCGTCAACCTGGAGATCGCTGTGCCAAAGTTTAGAGGTTAAAAATATTTCTTCCCGGCTGACGCCGCTGTCGCGAATGGCCTGGCCGACCTCGGTGTGATTGCCGTAAGCGTCAGCCGTGTCGATGTGGCGATAGCCAATTTTTAAGGCTGAGGTTACTGCTTGGTAGGCCGCTTGTTCTTTAAGTTTCCAGGTGCCAAAGCCAAGCTGAGGAATTGTTTGACCGTTGTTTAGCTGAAGACTTGGCTGGTTCATATGCTCATTGTACAAGAAGCGGTGGTTTTGTAAGCCTCACTTACAAACACTCTTCCTCAAGGAAGCCTCACCCGGGTGAGGCTTCCTTGAGGTGCACTTAGTGTAAGTGAGGCTTACAATTGAACATCCACAAAAAACCAACCTCGCAACTGATAATCTCAGCGATTTAAAATCTCAGTGAATTAAAAAATCTCTACAAACTAAAAATCTCAACGAATTAAAAAATCTCAGCGGATGACGTCCGCGTATTGACCGGAAATCCATCCGGTCTTGCCTGACTCGTACTCAATTTCCAGCCAGCCATTTAGGCTGGAGAAATATTTATATTTTCCGCCCACGTCCACGCGGGCAACTTCTTCGCCAACCGAGGAGGCTTGACTCCGGACTCTCAGCCAGCCGGTGCCGGTTTCATTAATCAAAGCGTAAGGTTTAGTGGGCTCGGTCAAGATAGCGGTGCGGGCGCTGGAAGGAAGTGGGTCGGCAGTGGTTGGCATGGGACTGGCATTAGGATTGGTATCAGTCGGTAAAGAATCAGAACCTGGCAGAGTGTCGGCTTGAACTTGACCTTGATTGTCAATGGAATCAGTCGAATCAGTATCAGCGGAATTGATATCAGTCAAATCACCTGATAATGCCTGATCACTCCCATCACCAGGTTGAGCCAATGCGTCAGCTTCTTTATTTAGTCTGGCAAAAACGTTGAGGCGGAAGCCAGGTTTTAATTCAATTGAAGCGCTTTTTTTAACGTGGGCGACGGCCTCAATACTCAAAGCGGCCGAACCCACCGGAGCGGACTCAACCACCACAGGCGATAAGCCATAAGACTTGGTGTCTAAAGATATTTTGGCGCCTTCCGGGACCGTGATCACCGATAGCTCAGAACGATCCTGACTGGCTAAAGGTTCCAGCTCATAGATTTCACCGGAGCCGGTTGGCTCAGCACCCTTAAAACTCCACATCACACTAGTAATAGTGTTTGGATAAAGATGAATCTGGGTTTCATAAGGCTTTTTATCCTTTTCACCAGGTTCAACTCTCAAAGTATAAGTTCCCGGGCGAATATCCTTTTTTTCAAACGGAGTGTGGCCATAATGCAGACCGTCCAGATAAACCTGAGCGACCATGCTTTCAGCAACTTCAACTTGGACACCAGAGAAAGTTTTCTGGCCAGGCAAACTGCAAGCCGACAGCACAAAGCCGCTGAAGACTAAAAGAATGCCGGTAGTAATTGCTCGTGACCAACTATTGAACACACGTGTATTCTATATCTGTTATGCGCGCCCGTCACATTTGTTTGCTTTTGACTGTATTTATTATAGTGGCTGGTCTTGTTTTGGGGCTAGTCCGACCAAAGCCAATCTTGGCTCTTGAAGAATTTACAAAGAAGCTGGAAGCCAAGTATACAGTTCAGGAAAATGGCGAGACAAATATTCTATATGAGATCAGTCTGCAGAATAATTTGTCTACCGTTTATGCCAAAGAGTACGTTTTGGAGCTTAATTCAACTGATATATCCAACGTAAAGGTGACAGACAGCGAAAATGAGTCTTTGCCTTTTAATGTTACGCCTGGCACCAATACCACGACAATTAGAGTGCAATTTCCTGAGGATCGCCGAGTAATTGGTCGGGATCAGATTCAGAGTTTTTCTCTGGAATTTGTGAGTACTGATTCCGCTTCGCGTTATGGCCAGGTGTTGGAAGTGACAATTCCCAAGCTGGCTAATCCGGCTGATTTTAGTTCTTATCAGGTGTCAGTTTTGGTGCCGAGTGAATTTGGAGAGCCAAGCCTAGTTGAACCAGGCCAATATACTTTTAATCAAGCTCCAGAAATTGGCTTGGTGAAGTTTTCTAATGTTGGTCAGGAGCAGGGCATTTCCATTATTTTTGGCGAGTCTCAGACTTACGACCTGGCGCTTAAATATCATCTGGCTAATACTTCGCAAAATATAGGCGTGGTGCAGGTGGCTTTGCCGCCAGACACTGCTTGGCAGAGAATGCAGTATGAACGTATTGAGCCGGCGCCGGATTTGATTCGTCAGGACATCGATGGCAATTGGATTGCTGAGTTCCGTTTAGCCGGGCAAGCTGAGACTACAGTTGAAGTCAACGCCAAGGCCACCGTTTTTGCCCGCCCACTAGCTGATTTTACAGTGGAGAG
>CAZRWP010000001.1:0-283793 GCA_964603945.1 uncultured Pseudomonadales bacterium | reverse complement strand
TCAACGCCAAGGCCACCGTTTTTGCCCGCCCACTAGCTGATTTTACAGTGGAGAGTCCTCTGCGCACCGGCGCGCGTCAGACCTGGTGGTCTCATCAGGAACAAGGGCAAAGCTATCTGGAGCCAACCGAGGCTTGGCCGGTCAGCGCGCCGGTAATTCAGCAGTTAAGTGACACCTATCAAAGTCCCAAGTCAATTTATGATTACACCGTGGATACCTTGACCTACAATTACCGTCGCTTTGAACAGCCTGACGCGCTAGATCGGCTGGGTGCCGTTCAAGCTTTGGAAGATCCTGCCAACGCGGTGTGTCTGGAGTTTACTGATGTGTTTGTGACGCTCGCGCGGGCAGCGGGCCTGCCCGCGCGCCGCCTTACCGGATATGCGGTCACGCAAAACAGCCAACTGCGCCCACTGTCATTGGTTGCAGATGTTCTGCATGCCTGGCCGGAATACTATGATGCTCAGCGACGCTTGTGGGTGCCGGTAGATCCGACCTGGGCGGATACGACCGGCGGGGTGGACTACTTTAATAAACTGGATCTTCGTCACTTGGTGTTTGCGATTCAAGGTCAGAATGATACGCGACCATTGCCCGCCGGTATGTACAAGATCGCGGGTCAGTCAGCCAAAGACGTGGAAGTAACCTTGGCCGAGGGAACGCCATCTTTCACACCCAACTTGGAAATCAGCAAAAAACCGAGTCTGCTACCTCAGTTTGGTTTGCCAACCAAAGAAACAATTGTTATCCGCAACAATAGCGGAGTGGCGGCTTATAATAAGGAAGTTGCGTTTGGCTTAGATGGTCCGGTTGAACTTTTATCAGAGCCAGTTCAAACGATTCCAGCTCTTTTGCCTTACCAGGAACAGGAGTTAACCGTTGATCTGTCCGGCCAAAATTGGTGGACAGCTGATCAGGCGCAACTCAGGATTTTATTAGATGACCAAACCGAAACTTACACTATTACTGCCCGACAAGCCGTCGACCCTCGCTGGCGTAAGCCTTGGGTCTTGGGTGGAATCGTCATCCTCCTTTCCGCAGGAGCCGGGGGTATATTGGTTTTTGTCCTCCACCGGGCAGGTTTTGTACGTCGGTAAGGCTAAAAATCTCAAAAAGCGAATTGCTCAATATCGTCAGCTAAAGGGACTCACTAATTTTAAACAACGTTTGGTAGTTGAAGCTACTAAAGTTAAGTATGAGTCCTTGGAGTCGGAACTGATCGCTCTATTTGTTGAAGCGGAACTGATTCGCAAATACCAGCCTCATTACAACATTCAACTTCGTGATGATAAATCGCCGATTTATCTGGTGATTACCAATGAGGTCTTTCCGCGCCTGCTAACCGCACGCCGCTCTGATTTGACCAAACCGATGTTTAAATCAGGCACTCATTTTGGACCATTTCAATCGGCTTACATGTTAAAACAGGTTCTAAGAACGATTCGATCTAGTTTTGGCTGGTGCAATATTGCCGGTAAAGTTTATTCTTCTGAAGAAGATTGGGCCGAAAAACTGAAAAAAGGTGAAACGCGACCGTGTTTTTACGCTCATTTAGGTGTGTGTAGCGGTGCTTGTAGTGGCCGAGTCACTCCCCGCGAATACGCCAACATGATCCGCCGTCTGAAAATGTTTTTGCGTGGCCAGACCAAATCTGTTCAGCGCGACCTCAAAAAACAGATAAAAGAGGCGGCCCAAGATCAGGATTTTGAGCTGGCTCAAAGTCTAAAAGAGCAGTGGCAGAGTATAGAGTCATTGCTGAGTGCCCAGCGCAAACTTACTCCCGATATTGCCTTGCCTCGGATCCAGAGCATTTTTGGTCAACAGGCCGTTACTTTGTTGTCAAAAGTGGTGGGCGAGCATTTTAATTTGCCGGTTGAGTCAAATTCTTTAGTTGAATCAGATAATGTGTTAGCAGATAGCGGACAGGCGAATTTTCAGAATGGGCAAACAATCTCTTCTCAGCTTTGGTCTGCTAGACGCATCGAAGGCTATGACGTCAGCAATGTGTCTGGCAAATATGCGGCGGTATCGATGGTGGTGTTTATTGACGGACAACCAGCCAAACAGCATTATCGCGTTTTTTACATCAGACAAAAGGATACGCCTGACGATTACTTTATGCTTCAGGAAGCATTGGAGCGGCGTCAAAAACACCCGGAATGGGGTGAGCCCGACCTGGTGCTAATCGACGGCGGCCGCGGCCAGTTAAGCAAGGTGCGGGCGGTCTGGCAGTGGGATAATCCGGTGGTGTCGATTGGCAAACAGCCAGACCGCCTGTTTTTACCCAAGCTAGATGATAAGGAGGCCTTGCAGATTCCGGTTGATCGTCTGGCGACAGCGGGCCAATTGCTTCAGCAAGTGCGCGACGAATCCCACCGCTTTGCCAAAAAGCACCTTCATAAACGACTGGAAAAACGTTTTTGACACATTCTCCATTTACTCAAGGCGTGGCCCGTCACCAGATTATAGTCTCTCCCTGTAAATGTCATATACTGTAATGGCTATGAAAAAACTAATTCGTTCAATTGTGATAACTATTTTGTCAGTAGCCCTGCTGGCTTACTTTGTGCCGGAAATTTCGGTCGCCAACACCATGACCCTGATTTTGGCCGGAACGGTAATTGGTTTGCTCAACCTAACTTTGCGCCCATTGCTTAAGGCCTTGTTTTTGCCAATCAACCTGCTGACTTTGGGATTTTTCAATTGGATTATTAATATTGGACTCCTATACCTGGCCTTGTGGTTGGTGCCTGGCTTCATGATCGGCCAGATCACGATTTTAGGTTGGGAGCTGAGTTCTTTTTGGAGCTTAATCTTTTTCTCTTTTGCCTTGTCGCTGACCAATTCCGTTATTAGCTCAATCATTTGAGCCTGTAAAGATTGTAGGTAGTTTCTTAGTTAACTTGCTGGAGGGGGGCAGGAAAGCTTATTGCGGCAGTGCAATTGTAAGCCTCACTTACAAACACTCTTCCTCAAGGAAGCCTCACCCGGGTGAGGCTTCCTTGAGGTGCACCTAGTGTAAGTGAGGCTTACAATTCCAATCGCCTCTCCCACCGCGCAAAATGCGGTATAATGTAAAGGTGGATACATTACAAATTGCCTTGATAGTCGTAGTAATTTTGCTTGTTGGCAGTATTTTGCTTCAGTCAGGCGAGTCGGGCATGTTTTCGGCCGGCGGCATGATGACCGGCGGCGAGCACTACCATACCCGCCGCGGGGTGGAGCGCGTCATGTTTTACGCCACCATCGTTTTAACCGCTTTGTTTGTTTTGCTTAGCTTGTTGTTAGTCCGCTAGGCTGGCATAATTACTCCAAATAGGCTGGCATAATTAAGCCAAATAAGCTGGCAGAATTACGCCAAATAGGCTGGCATAATTGCACCTAAAAGTTACAAGAATCATGCCTATTACTATCAATATTCACATCAATAAACATCACTAGTACGCATCATCAACACGCATCATCAACATACATTCTCAATACACAGCATCAGTCATATCGGTGTACTCTGGACCGGTAAAAGGATAAACTATAGCTAGGTATGCAAAGTCTTCATGTCACCCGCTGGTATATTCAGGCTTTTTGGCACAAGTACAAGCGCGTTATTTTGGCTAGCGTTATTTTGGGTGTAATTTTGGTTTGGTTTTTCCCAACGATTATCCGTCTAATTCCCAAGCAACAGCAGGTTCGTTACATTGGCCGAGTCGGCATGTATAACTGGATTGATATTCCAGATGATATTCAGGCTAAGGTTAGCTCTGGTTTAACTGCGTTGGATGAAACCGGCGAGCCGGTGCCGGTTTTAACCGAGCGCTGGACAGTTGAAGAAGACGGTCAGGCATTTAGATTTTTGATTAAAGATGATCTTAAGTGGCAGGACGGCAAGGATTTTACAACTCAGGATGTAAATTACAACTTTACTGATGTCCAGACGGTGGCAACAGAGGACACCATTTTATTTAGATTGCAGGATGCTTATGCGCCGTTTCCGGCGGTGGTGGCTCAGCCGTTATTCCGGCAGGTGCGCAAGACTCGTTTTGGCTTGATTTCCGAAAATGAAATTATTGGCCTAGGCGAATATCGCGTGACCGATCTGCGTTATCAAAATACCTATATCAAACAATTAGTCATAGAAAATAATCGTGAGCGGTTGGTTTATCGTTTTTATCCGTCAGAGGAAGATGCCATCAATGCTTTCCGACTTGGTAAGGTTGATGTGCTAGAAGGTCTCAACAATCTAAACTCATTTACCCAAGACGAGCAAAATCTTTACCAAATTGAAGAAGATATGAATTTTCACCAGTATGTGGCTTTGTTTTTCAATACAGCTGATGTTAATTTGTCTAAAGAAGTACGCCAAGCCTTGCATTATGCCGCCCACAAACCTGGTCCAGATGATCTAAAATTGCGCGCCCTTAGTCCAATTCCGCCAACCTCTTGGGCATACAATTCCACGGAAGAAATTGATCCTTTTTCTTATGATTTAGGCAAGGCAGTTGAGCTTTACCGATCAGTTAATCCGGCTCAACCTCTGCAGATTTCGCTGGACGCGCCGGTGGCTTTATTTGACGAAGCAGAAGCGATTGCCAAAGACTGGAAAGCCCTAGGTGAAGCTACTAAAGCCGATTGCGAGGCCGATCCATCGGACGATGAACCTGGCTGTGATCGCTTTTTGATTGAACCGCAGGTGCGTTCACTGCGTGATTTAAATGATTTTCAAGCCGCCTTAATTGCCCGAGAAGTTCCAGCCGATCCAGATCAATACAGTTGGTGGCATTCCACTCAGGCCAGTAATATTTCTCGATATCAGAATCCTAGAGTAGATAAATTGTTGGAAGATGCCCGCAAGGAAATAAGTCAACAAAGACGCAAAATTCTTTACTTTGAATTTCAACGATATCTAGTTGAAGATGTGCCAGCTATGTTTATGTATTATCAGCCAGAATACATAATTGAGCGCAAAGAGATGATTTAAACTTTTCAAACGAGAAGTGTGTGCATTTCTATATCTAAATTAGAATTAGTGAACTTAAGTTAGCCGTTAAAAATAATATTGAATTCCAATAAAGGCTTACGCCTAAAGTATAAACTTCATAAGTAATACCATTTTCTTACAATTGACCTGTTAGAATGATTTCACTTGATGAAAAAGGGGTATAGCGTGCCTGGAAAAATACTGTTATGCGATGACGATGCTGGAATCGTGGAGGCAGTTCAGTTAATTCTGGAGCTTAAGGGCTACGAGGTTGTTTCATTAATGGAAGGTGAAGATTTATTCGCCACTCTTGATTCATTTTCGCCTGATTTAATCTTGCTTGATCTGTGGTTGTCAGGAATTTCAGGTGAAGACATTACAAAGAAGTTAAAAAGCAAAACTGCTACTAAAAATATTCCTGTTGTTATCTTGTCTGCTAATACCCAAACTTGCGAAATTTCTTCAGCCATCGGAGCCGATGACTACGTTTGCAAACCATTTGACATTGAAGAGCTGGAAAGAGTGATCAAAAAGTACGTGGCTGATTGAGAAAGACATAGCATTTTTTCACAAGAATTGCCAATTTACGGTAACTGTAATTAGATTTATTTTCTCAGAACTTCTCAAATTAAAAGTACTTGCAGTTTTTAAGAGTTGTAATATTATGGCTCAATGTTTTGGCGTATTGGAAAATCAGAAAAATCAAGCTTTAATGTACCGCGTGATAGAGGGCGAATGTTGCCCTATACAATGAACAGAAACAGCTTGTTTCATGGTAATCTTCATACTTATGATAGATGTCGAATTCCTGATTCTTATTACGAGCAGGTATTGCAACCTGCATTAAATATATTTGATAAAGGTGCGGTTATTGTTGATGTCTGTTCTGGCGTTGGAGAAGTTGCCCAATTCGCACAGTCGCAAGGATTTAACAATGTGCTTAGCATAGATATATCTCTCGAAGGGTTAAAAGCCTTGCTGTCAGAAAATCCCCAAGCTGTGGGAATAAATGGGTGCGGATATCGATTGCCACTCGCAGATAGTTCGGTTGATATTGTTCATATTAAGGACGGTTTGGTTCATTTTGAAGATCAGCAGTCGCTGATAGTTGAGCAAACAAGAATATTAAAACCAGGTGGAATATTAATTATTGTTTCAGCAAGAAGTGGGGTTTGTAGAGATTATTATCAAACCTACGAGAAAAAAACTCGTGAGGAGATGATGATGGCAGGTTTGCACCCAGTACAATTATTCTATTACGCCCCCACTTTGGAAGAAACAAAACATGACTGGTATGGTAAAAATTTAAGAATGAATCAACGACCAGAAACCAGATTTGTCCTTGTTGGGAAGAAGCAATAGATAGCTACGGTTATGTTTCATTGTCATTATTAGTCTCCCATTCGATATGGTTACCAATGTTCAACGAGTGATACTATGACTATTAATGAAATATCGTCAGCTAGGTAATACAGATTTAAAAATTTCATCGATTGGGTTTGGAACTTGGGGTTTTGCCAATGACCCAGATGCCTGGGTCGGGGCAACGCGCGAGTCGAGCGAATTAGCTCTACTCACCGCCTTGAATCAAGGATTAAATTTCATTGACACCGCTAGAACCTACGGCAATGGTTTGGCAGAGGAGTGGCTTGGCCAAATTCTCCGGCAAAATCCTGACTATCAACCTATTATTGCTTCCAAGATGTTTCCACTCAATCAAGAATGGTCTGGCATGAAAGGCGTTCCAATAAAAGAAGCCTTTCCTAAAACGCATATCATCCAACAAGTAGATGATAGCTTACGAGCACTAAAAAGAGATCAGCTTGATGTGATGTATTTTCATGTTTGGGAGGATGAATGGGCAAATGACCTTGAATGGCAGGAAACAATCTCTGCTATAACTCAAGCTGGCAAGGTACACTATTGGGGGATTTCCACCAACGATTATGAGCCGACTAACTGTTTAAAAGCCTGTAAAACTGGATTGATCTCAGTCGTGATGACGATCTTTAATTTGTTTTATCAATTGCCGGCTCAGGTACTTTTCCCTAAGGCGAGGGAATTAGGCATTGGCATTGTGGCCAGAGTTCCATTAGATGAGGGTGGATTAAGCGGGAAATTAAATGCTAATTCAAGTTTTGCAGATGGTGATTTTCGTCAAACTTATTTTTCACCAAAAAGATTGCGAGAACTTGAGGAACATCTAAGCCAATTTCGGCCTCTTATGAACAGCTATGGTGTTGGCAGTTTGCCTGATCTAGCTTTAAGATACATACTATCGTTTGATGAAGTAACCTCGACAATTCCCGGAATGCGCAAAGTAGAGCATGTTTTTGACAATACTAGAGTTAGTGATTTGCCGCCTCTAGATAAACAATTACTTGAGGAATTGCAAAATCATGCCTGGAATCGAAATTTTTATGATGAGGAGTAAGTTGTTATCAGAAAATTCTGAATGTAAATTCTATTGACTTTATTTCCTGAAAAACTGTGGTAAATTAAGGAATTATGGGATCAACAAGACGCTCGCCTGAAATCAAAACAAGAAATCAAGAAGTAGTCGATAATTCAGTGGATAAATCTTCGGCCGTTGATGATTTTATCAATCTTCATATTTATCCTCATGTGGCTTCAAGGAAATCAGCGCTTCCGAGTCTTGAACAATTACAGCAATCTCTCGAAGAATTTAATCAATCTAAAGGAACGACAATAAATATTCAAGACGTTGTGGCAGATTTAAAATTCGAGTAATCTTTAATTACAATCCGGGTAAAGATAGAAGTCCTATAGCATTAACAGATGCCTATTCTCAACTGATGATACGACTTGCTGCAAACCGTTAGTCACGCATAAGTAATACATGCCATATGCCTAATAAATATAGATATTCTCGGTCTTTGGTTGAAGAAAAAATCGTATTTTGGCCAACCTTGATTTTTAGCTTATGGTTTATCTATCATCTATTTACTTCAAATAATTATTTCACCCCATCTCAGTCCGGATTACTGATTATTGGCGAGGTTCTAGTTTTATTTATAAGTTGGAGTTTTGCTTATAGCCCTCAGAAAACTTTTAATAGCAAAGTTATTCATAAGAAACTCACTACCAACTCCTATGCTTGATGAAGTCTGCGTTATAACAAACCAAGTTGCTAATAATCTTTCTTGCTTCCTACTGTAAATTCTCTCAGAGGCAGTAAGGCCGCATTCCAAAATTCGTCAATAGTAAAAACATCCTTTTTTAAAACCACTTTTTGTTGAGGGGTAAGTAGTTCTCCTGTCTGCTCATAGTTATGTCTTAGTGAAGCTGCATATTCATTTGGTAGGGGAATATCTACTTGTGCTGTGTATAGCTCTAAAATTATTTCTCTTTGTTCGCGAGAGGCATGTTTCCAATTTTCACCCTCAGTAACAGAATCAGGTACTCTTCTCGGAAATAATCTCGCTGGTAGGATAACGTCTATAGCTTCTACAGGAATGCCTGTACACCAGGCATATTCTTTTTCACTGGCGAATCCAAGCTCTTGTCGAGGAATTGTTGGACCACAATTGGCGAGTTTTTGGAAGGGCGTTATTAGTACCCATGCCTCTGGCTGTTCAACAATGAAATCATTTACGACATCTCCAGAAAAACTAATGCTACCTGCAAATTGCCCTTTTTGTTGAGCTTGTTCCATCTGACTTTTATTTTGGCGTGATAAGCAAATAGTTGGTCGAGTTTGAAAATTTCTTAAACTAAAGTTGTTTGGAAGTATGTCAACCAATGATAGACTGCCTCGTTCAGCTAGCTTTGGAAGGATTGGTTTACATACAGAGAACACATCATTAGGATCCTCAACTTCAAACAGTTCTCGATGTCGATCGTAGAGGAGTTTCAAGATGAATGGGTTTGTATCGGCGGGCAAAGAGGAAAGTGATCGAATACTTTTAATTTCATTTTGACTTTGAGTTTCATTATTAAGTCTGCCAATCATCCAATTTACGATTGCTTCGACAGTTGGATCGATTCCCATTGCTTCAGCTTCGAGTAAAATTATATTTTGGATTATGTGTGCAGACCGCTCTGCCCATTTTTGAGAATCTACATCTATTCTTGGTTCTACTTGCAACAAAGATTTTTCTCGTTCTGAAAATTGGATGTTTCCTGTAGCCATTTCATCCGGACTTTTTACACCTTGTTCATAATCACTATATTTTGGCATAAATATATTATGGTAGATTTTATTTCCATTACAGCTTTTCTGTATCTTGATCTTATTTTTAGGTGGAGAACTCTTTTCTTTGGTTCTTTTACATCCTTGTGGATACTAAATTAAGAGTTGTTTGTTAACGCAGTGAAGAGACCAGGATTTACCCGGTCAGGCTCACTATTAAATTTATGGTGTTCGCTTGATCGAGTGCCATACTTCTCACCTTGTTTCATTTTCATAAAATAACCGATTAAAGCGATTATTCTAATGCGGAGAGGACAGGATTTGAACCTGCGTGGCTCGTGAGAGCCCCAAGGTTTTCGAAACCTGGCCGTTAGACCGCTCCGGCACCTCTCCAGTCGCAATTGTAAGTTTTCTAACGCTTTTATGCTTAAAGAGTTTAGACTCTTTCAGCCGATTTTATGCCCAACTTACCTTCTGCCAGGCTATTGTACCGGATCAACTACCCTTTGACGAGGCGGAAAGAAGAGGGTAGACTGCATACTCTTCGCAAGAAGAGGGTAAGAGGAAAGTATGAAAGACATTTTAAACTGGCTCAAAGGCCTGCTGGGAATCCCTGACGTGCGACCAGCCTACGTACCGGTTCGCGCTCGATAATTGCCAATTTGGCCAAAATTTCATTTTTTCAGCTGAAGAGAGCAGTTGATCTTCTAAGAACTTTTTATTGTAATTGTTGTCGATTGGTATTTATTGGCTGAATAAGAATTTTTTTATAACTAGAGATTTTAATTTAACTGATTTTATTCAGCTTGCTTAACGTGCCGGTCAAAAAATTCCAGTGATCTTTGCATGGCCGGACTAAAGGCATTGCCAGAAAAATTGTGATCGGCGCCTGGATATAAAAATAGTTCAACTTCAGTATTATTACTTAATAAATGGTCATTAAACTTTTGTGATAATTCCCACTCCACACTGTCATCAGCTTGGCCATGATGCAGTTGAATTGGCCCGCTGATATCGGCTAAATAATAGACTGGATCGACTAATCGCCAAAAATCTGAATCAAAATTTGGCTCGCCATAACGCTCATAAAGTAGCTGAGAACTGGAGCTGGCCTGGCGGCGGGAGCGTGACTCGGCGGGCGAGGGGGTCCAATTAGCCCGCCGCCTACGCCTTGATTCATAAATATCCTGGTAACTCCCGACGACCCCTCCCCAGATAACGCCAGCGTCAATATCATCGGCAATCACCATACTGCGCTGAGTGATAAAACCGCCCATGGAGTGTCCCCAAAAACCGACTTGGTTGGCGTTGGCCTCTGGCAGGCGTTGGACTGAGGCCTTGGCATTTAAGACGTCAGCAGTGTAGGCCGGCGAATAAAAACCACCCTCAGGATCTCCCTCCGAATCGCCATGACCGCGGTAATCCGACTTAAACGTGATGTAACCGTTGCGGGCAAAGTAGCCCTGGTACGCTTCGTAGCGCAGGGTGGTGCGGTACTGTTCTGGCGGGATGTAGCCATGATTAAAGATGATGATTGGCCAGCCATCGGGTGGCTGCTCGCCTGTGGGAATGGTTAATAAACCGTAAATCTTTAATCCTTCTGACTGATATGACGCCACGTAACGGCGATAATTGCCAGTGACACCCAGATCTTGTTCATATATTAGGTCGGATCCTTCGTATGTTTGCTGACGCTGGTTTGGGATTGAGAGCGGATGGGACTGGATCGATAACTGATCCAATGAAAAAGTCTGATTTGAATTCCAGTCTTCTGGCAGAGTGGCGCCTTCACCAAAATTATCATTAAGGTTATTCAAGGATTGCTCCACTGCCGAGGGGAGGGAGAGTTGGGTGGCGATCTGCTTTAGCGGACTGGCTTGGTCAGGCTGGGACCACCATAGCCAACCGGCAAAAAATAAAAGGCCGACCAAAACTCCCCCTATCAGGGCAAGGCGCATACGGAAAGGTGTGAGGCTCATCACGGAAAAATATCCTGACAGTTAGGTGCAAGAAGGTTGTAAGAGTTTTTGGTGGGTGAAGATGTGGGGTCGCCGGGGGGGTGCCTGGAAGGATCATCCTTGCCCCTCCGCTTGCCTGGAAGGATCATCCTGGGATGATCCTTCTCGAGGAAACTAACCGCAAGGATGATCCTTCCAGACAAAGCCATTCATGGGATAATACGTCTCATGACACAAAAAAAGTTAGACCATAGCCGTTCTTTTAGTAGCCGAGGTAGTACAAGTCGGGCGAGTAGAGGTCGTGGCAATAGAGGGCGCGACAATATGGGGCGTGGCAGTAAGTCGTCAGGAAGGCGTCAGCCTCAGGTGAAAACCAGTTGGGATCCACTGGCTGAATGGTATGACGGCTGGATGGGGCAGGAAGGCAGTAAGCACCATCGTCTGGTCTTGCCGACTGTGTTGGAACTGCTTGACCTGTCAAAAGGTGATCGTGTGTTGGATTTGGGATGTGGTCAGGGCGTGCTAGCTAAATCTGTTGCTCAGGCTGGCGCCGAATATGTCGGTGTAGATGCCAGCGAGCGGTTAATCGGCTTGGCCAAACAGCGTCATGGCGACGTTGGTCAGTTTTTAATTGGCGATGTGACTAAACTACACTACCTTGATGAAATTCAACCGGAAAGTTTTGAAGCGGCCATCTTTTTATTAAGCATTGCCGATATTGATGATTTAGATAAAGCTATTTTGGCGGCGGCCAATGCTTTAAAGCCAAAAGGAAAATTAATTATACTGATGACGCATCCGGCTTTTCGGATTCCGCGTCAGAGTGGGTGGGGCTACGACGAGCCGCGCAAGTTGCAATTCAGACGGGTCGAACAGTATCTGACGCCCAACAAAATTCCGTTAAAGGAATATCCGGGTCAGCAAAGTGGGGTGAGCATGACGTTTCACCGGCCTTTGCAGGCATATTTTGCGGCTTTTAGGGAGAATGGTTTGGTAGTGGACGATTTAAGGGAAATTTCCACCTCCGAGTGGATCACACCGCAGACCAGGCGCGCGCAGGCGCGCGCCGTCCGCGAGATTCCCTTATTTTTAGCTTTGCGCGCCAGGAAATAGGTAAGTCTGTTGCGATGCTAAAAACTTGTTTGAGTTGGGCTGGGTTGACCCAATGGGTTGACCGAAAATAAACACTCTTAGCCTGGTATAATTGGCTTTGCGGTTCTTATTCGCCTCCATAGTTTAACGGATAGAACAGCGGTTTCCGGAACCGTCAATGGGGGTTCAATTCCCTCTGGAGGCACTTTTTTTAAACATTCTCCATTTACTCAAGTAGCGGCCCGTCACCAGATTATAGTCTCTCCCTACCCACATAACTCCAGCGCTTTAGACCTGCTTTAGTTGGGTTGCTAAGAATATAATTAAGAACGCGGCCAACATCTTTTTCTTTTGGTAGCAAAATGGCCTTGTAAGCCGACTCAAATAATCTGCCATGATGGTAATATTTTCGTCGATAATAATGGGTATAGCGCATGGATATTGAAGTTATGTAAGAGATTATTGCCCTTTCTTTTTCTTGATATATAAGCAAATGAAAGTGATTGGGAAGAATGCAGAAAGCCTTAAGAATCAATTGAGCTGATCGATTATTTTCTTCTTGACGGAGTATTCGCTTGAAAGTGACAAAGTCATTTCTATCATGAAAAATTACTTCCTGGCGCGCTCCTCGGTTGTAGGCATGATAATGCATCTTAGGAAGGTATTGTTTGAGTGTGTATTTTTTGGTCATTTAATCATTTTGATAGTAAAAACTTACAAAAAGTGATCAAAAAGGAGAGACTATAATCAAGTGACGGGCGGCGTCCAGATAGAAAAGAGAATGTCTCTAAGTTTTTTCTATATTAAAAAACGCAAACCCATTCTGCGGTATTCTGATATGTCCAGCTACCCGCAGGTTAAATATTTCCTTAAATTCGGCTCCACTTAACTTAACTTCTCCTCGGTTTGTCTGAAAAACAACCTGAGTTGTCTGTCCCTTGCTACTATGACTAACCCTAACACTGCTAATGTTGGTCACCGCGCCGCCTGACTTATTAGCAAAGTCGCGCATTTCACTCATGCTGTAGGGGTCGCCAGTTTTGCCGCCGATGGAACAATCTCTAATAGTGACAGGCAAAATGCGTCCCGTGTCAGCGCCATTTGGATCGTTTCGCACAATCCAGGCGTTGAGAATATCGCTCATTTCTTCTTGACTAATCCACGGGTGGCTCCGACCACAGCTGTTTCCTTTTGAGGAATAGCCCTCTCGGTACCAAGCCTTATAAAACCAGGGGCTACCGGCTTTACTGTCCCAGGCGCGGCTTGACCAGTCGCCGTCGCCGGATTTATCGGTTGTATCCCAACCGGAAGTATTGGTGTAACCGCCATGTGTCGAAGCATACTGAGTGGAAACCGGATTACCACTGCCATCTACCAAAACCCAGCCTTTAGTGTCATTAACTGCTTCTTCCCAGGCGCCACCCTTTTTTTCGTTTTTGAAGACCTGACATCGTTCAGTAGTGCAAATCGGTTTTGATCCATTATCGGTATAGCGAATGGCATAGGTTCGCGCGGCAATCGCCTGGGCGCGCAGAGCGTCTTTATCCCAACTGCTGGGGATTTCATAAATTCCCTGTAAATACTGATCTTCAAAGGACATCGAGCCATGACCATCAACCGAGATATTATCCATGGCGTCATAATCTTTCTTCAGTTTGGCATCCGGATAATAAGCCTTGAGAATTTCTTCGGCTGATTGACCTTCTTCAGCGCGCGCTTTAGCGCCATACTGGCTCATGCCGTTGCGGTGTGTGTAAGCGCCAAAACTAAAAACGGCAAAGGAATTGGACGGCGCTTTAGATTTATAGCCAATGGAAGCGTTAAAGTCATCCGCCAGTGGGACCTCACCAACGCTGGTTAGAAAACTTCCGGATTTAGCCGCAATAATAGACTGCTGTTGTGTAGTTAGCTCCGCAATCTTCGTCTCCAGCTGTTCCTGGTATGCCTTAGCGCCGGCGATTTCCTTTTCAAAGAAAGCTTTTTGCTCATTCAAAGTGACCTGCAAAGAAGCCAAGCGCTTTTCCTGATCCTGAGCCGCCGCCTTATCTTGTTGTAACTGCAAAATATTGCCGCTGATATCATCCAAAACTTGCCGGTCTCGTTCAGCCAGTAAAAGCGTATATTTCCAAGCTTTTTGACCTTGGCTGGCTTTCCACGTATTCATCAAGGTAACAATGGGTGAAAAGGTCCGAGCCTGGCGGTACTGCTGGTCAATCCGACTGGTAAAAATCTTGTATTGATCGGCCATCTCAAACTCTTTTTGTTTGATTGTTTCCTGTTGCTCCTGTTGTTTTGCCCGCAGGTTGGCCATAGTAGCCTGAGCTGATTGCATACGCTGAGACAGTTTGACAACCTCACTTTCCAGCGGTTTAGTCGCATTAACCGACATATCCAGCATCTTCTGATTATCATTAATTTGCTGTTGAAGCTCATCAACTGGGTCGATGGCCATGGCGGTTGGAACCGCGTTTCCAAGCTTGAACCAGGCTCCACCAACACCAATCACAGTGGCGATCAGCATACCAACTAGATATACTGAAACTATTAGCTGATGCACACGCCGATGACTAACCACATACCTATGATAATACGTAAATTAAATGAGCGATACTTTTTTTGGTTTCTACTTCTGCTTTCACTAATGATTTTATGGCTTTTTGGAATCAAAAGATTGCTTACTACTACAGTTATATTAGCTCAAGATCCACCTTACGGTTGGTGCACTGATGTTGAGGGAATTGATTTGCAGAGATATTTTGAATGTGAGTTAAGAGATGATCAGACTTGGGCTGTAGCAGAGTCCTTTTGCGAAACGAATCCAGAATTAAATTTGACTGAAGATCGATTTACTTGCGGTGGAAGTGCAATTGCTGATCCACCTCATTGGGCTTGTGCCGAAGGTGATGATTATTGTTGTTTGCCCTGCATTCCCAATGAAACTCCAGAGGGATCGTTGCTTAGAGGTGAAAGTTGTTCATTATCTGGTGAAAATGAATGTGACAAGTCTCAACAATTGATGTGTAGTTATGGAAGGTGTATTTATTCCCGGGCAGTTGTATCAAGGGGAGGTGAGTGCTTTGATACTTCTGAATGTATTCAAGAACCATATTATGGTTCATTTGCACCCAATACTGTTCATGTTCCAGTGGAGTGCAAGAAAGAACCCGGAGAATTAGCTGGAGCTTGTGAAGTTCAAGATAGTTATTGCTATGAAGATGAGGATTGCGAAGGTGAAAGAGCAGTTTGTGATTTGGGCAGGTGTGTTGTAGAGAATGTTGAACCCGCTAAACCTGCCGAAGATACAGAGACCCCCGGCGTTCCTTATGACTACTGTGCTCAGGTTCCAGGTAAAATCGAAATAAAAAAAGAAGAGGGTAAAGAGACCGAAATAAAAGCTGAGAAAGGATCTCAATACGAAGCTTGCCAAAAATGTATGGGTAGATTTAACCCGGAAACAGGCGAGTACCCAAATGAAGGCCAAAAAATCTACACCGCGGTAGGTTGTATTAGCGTTGATGGAAAAGGTTTTGCCACTGATTTAATCAAGCTTTTACTGGGTGTGGGTGGCATGGCCACACTTCTGTCAATTTTGGCGGCATCATTTATTTACACTACTTCCAGAGGTGATAGCGGAAAAATAAAAGAAGCCAAGGATCTTATTACTTCAGCGGTAAGCGGCCTATTATTCATTATATTTTCGGTTATCATCCTGGAGTACATTGGTGTGCAAGTGTTGCATATTCCTGGTTTGGGTAGTGGTGGAGAGTCAGGGGCAATAGTTCCAACATCGCCGCCTCTTGCCACACTGGCATATTCAGTTGAAGAAGGCGGAGCTTGCCGTCGGGACATTGATTGTAAGCGTATGAGCTCATTAACTTGTGAAGACGGAGTATGTACCGATACGATGGATCGTCTGGCTATGGGAAGTGTTCCCCTGGGTGGTGAGTGCTATTTTAATGAGCACTGCATCTCTTCCACTCCGGTTAATGACCCTGATAATCCAGAAATTGAATACCCAGGAAGTGTTCAATGTGAAAACAATCAATGTAAATTGAAGTTTGTTGGAGTTACTCCGTGCGCAGAAAAAGCTGATAAAGATGGATATTGTCAAGAATTATTGGATAATAGCCGTGCTCATTGTATTGAAAATACTGACTGGAATAGCTTGTGTAGTATTCCTTGGGCTGATCCAGAAATAATTCAATGCAATGTCACCAATTCACCTTCCAAAGCTTATACAACTGAGCCAAATTATTGTAATGAAGCTATGAATAGCTCAAGTGATAGATATGAATGTTTTACCCCGCCTGGCGGAACTGCGGGTTATTGTCGAGAAAAATAAGTTAATAGATAAGCTGGAAAATCTAATCATCATTAAGCAAAACTAATTATCAGGTACAATAACGATATGGATGAAGAAGGCAAAGTCAATTTTCTTGAGTTAAACCGGTCAATTTGGGGTGATGAAGCCCCGGGTTGGACTTATATTCTTCCCTCAGGCGTTAGAGAGCAAGTAGGGATATATCTTAAAGATGCCAGAATAAAGGGCTTCGAAACCCCTGGCTCCTTCATATCCACTCTTTTTCCCTTACTTTTTACCATTGGCGGCCTGATTCTATTCGTCATGCTGGTTTGGGGTTCGCTTGAGGTCTTTTTTGCGGCAGGCAGTGCCAAATTGGCAGATTCTGGTAAAAAACGTATTACTTCAGCTTTAATAGGATTTATTTTGCTATTTTCAGCATTTTGGATTGGTCAAATTATCTCGACAATTTTTGGAATAGACTTTGGCCTGTCAACCAGTTAACCAAATATTCAAAACTATTAATCGCATTAACCACAATAGTACAATACACTCTATGAATCTTGATCAGACAAACCTGCCAAAACATGTGGCTATCATCATGGATGGCAACCGCCGGTGGGCTAAGGCTCAGGGTAAGCATCCAGTTGAGGGTCATCGCCATGTAGTTGACCATACCCTGGAGCCTCTGGTTGACCGCTGTATTGAATTGGGCATTTCGCATTTGACTCTTTGGGCTTTTAGCACGGAAAATTGGGATCGGGATAAAGCTGAGTTGAATGCCTTAATGCAGATCTTCCGTCTGGGATTTCAGCGTAAAACCAAAAATTGGTTAATGAATAAGAATATCCGGATCAGAGTGTTAGGTGAATTAGACCGATTCCCTAAGGATATCGCCGAGTCTTGCCGCGAGTGGATGGAGGAGTCGAAGGATAATTCCGGTATGACGGTGACTTTTGCTCTAAATTATGGCGGACGCGATGAAATTAGGCGGTCAGTTAACCGAGCTATCCAGGCAAAATTAGGTGATTTATCCCCTGATGAGTCGGTTCTGGGCGGTTTTCAATTGTCGGATGCTGATATTGCCGCTAATCTGGATACGGCAGACATGCCAGATCCGGACCTGATCATTAGGCCTGGCGGGCAGTTCCGCTTGTCTGGCTTTATGCCTTGGCAGTCGGTCTACGCTGAATTATATTTTACTGACGTTTTAATGCCGGATTTTTCGGTTGAGGAGCTGGAAAAGGCGTTAGCCGATTATGCCCAGCGTCAACGCCGTTTTGGAAAGTAACTGTTATGAGCTCAAAGTCTGGCGCTTTTTCATGGCAAGCTTTATCTACTTCTGAGATAGTAAAAGAGCAGGTGGCGGCTCGCCAAAAGTGGCTGCAAGCGCAAAATAAATCAGCTGATTACACTCAGCTTTTTCAGACTGAATTTGAGTTGGACTCGATCGCCAAAAAAAATTGTGAAAATGTGATTGGCTCGGTGGAAATTCCGGTCGGCGTGGCTGGACCGTTGAATATCCACACGGAAAACTGGCAGTCACAAGCCGTAATTCCTCTGGCAACAACTGAAGGAGCCTTAGTAGCTAGCATTAACCGCGGCTGCAAAGCTTTGAATTTGGCTGGCGGCGTCAGTGTCATGGTTGAAAAGCGGGGCATGACCCGTTCGCCCGTGTTTGAGTGCACTTCCGGTTTGGAAGCTAAACGCTTTTTGCAGTGGTTTGAGGATCATATTGACCGAATTAAGGAAATTGCTGAGAGCACCAGTTCTCATTTGCATCTGCTGTCACATCACAGTTGGATTCGCGGCCGCTACGTTTATGTCCGTTTTGCCTTTGATACAGAAGAAGCCATGGGCATGAATATGGTGACTATTGCGCTGCAGAAAGCGCTGGAAGATGCCCTAAAACGCCATCCGGAAATTAAATTAATGTCGCTGTCCAGTAATGTCTGCACCGATAAAAAAGACTCGGTAGTAAATACAATTTTAGGCCGGGGTTATTGGGTACAAGCTGAGGCCTTGCTACCTAAGGAAGTTGTGACAGGCGTCCTTAAGTCACAGGCTCAAAAACTGGCCAACGTTCATGTTCAGAAAAATCTGATTGGTTCTAATGTGGCTGGTTCGTTCTCTCAAAATGCCCATGTAGCCAATGTTTTATCCGCTATTTATATCGCGACCGGCCAAGATCCGGCTCACGTAGTTGAGGGCAGTAAGGCCTTTTTAATGGCCGAAGCTCATGGCGACGATTTATACGTGGCTTTAACTCTGCCCAATATTAATGTTGGTGTGGTGGGTGGCGGCACACAGATTGCCAAGCAAAACCAGGCTAGTCAGCTGATTGCCGGCAAGGAAAAATTAACTGCTGAGCACTTGGCGGGTGTAGTTGGCGCCGCTTCTTTAGCCGGTGAGGTTTCTTTATTGGCCGCGCTGACAGAACAGCAACTTGCCTATGCGCACGCCAAACTTGGCCGAATTCAGGAGCTAGCTAAATGAGTGTTTCTCAGGCTGGAAAGGAGCTTCAAATGAGTGCTCCTCAAATTAGACAGGAGCTAGCTAAATGAGTGCTCCTCAAGCCGGAATTGTTTCCTATGGTGTTTATTTGCCGGAGCTATGTATTAGTACGCAATTAATTGCTGAGGCTCAAGGTCAGGCACGCGCGCCTGGCTTGGGCGTAAAGCAAAAAACCGTCCCCGAATTAGATGAAGACACGGCCACCATTTCTACCGCCGCGGCCAGCCAGGCGCTGGCTCGGTTGGGAAATAAACGCGAGCAAATTACTGAGCAAATCGGCACTTTATTTGTTGGCAGTGAAAGTCATCCTTACGCTGTTAAGCCAACTGGCACGATGGTGGCGCAGGCGCTAGGTTTGCCCCATGAGCTGGCCATGGCTGATTTGCAGTTTGCCTGCAAAGCCGGCAGTCAGAGTTTGCAGATTGCTTTAACTTACGTGCAGGCTGGACAGGCCGCGTACGGAATGGCGATCGGAGCGGATACCGCTCAGTCGGCACCTGGGGACGCGCTGGAGTACACGGCCGCGGCCGGTGGCGCGGCTTTTGTGGTTGGATCAAGCAAAGTAATTGCTAAATTATTAGGTACGGCTTCATACGCCACGGACACGCCGGACTTTTGGCGCCGGCCGCGGCAGGCATTTCCTCAACATGGCGGCCGATTTACCGGCGAGCCGGCCTATTTTAAGCATATTGGTGGCGCAACCAAGGCATTGTTAAAGCGTTGCCAGCTAGAGCCCTCAGATTTCCAGTATGCGGTTTTTCACACGCCAAATGGCAAGTTTCCGGTTTCTGTAGCAAAACGATTGGGTTTTTCCAGTAAGCAGTTAAAGTACAGTTTGCCGGTTGAGATGATTGGTAATACCTACGCCGCCGCCTCGCTAATTGCTTTAACTAATGTTCTAGATAACGCTCAGCCAGGCGAGAAAATCCTGGTGACTTCTTACGGATCCGGCGCCGGCGCGGACAGCTTTGCTTTTGAATGTACGCCGGAGATTTTGTCATATCATCAAAAAATTACCAATACCTTAGCTGAGCAGATAAAACGTTTGCAACCAATTACTTACACGCAGTACCGGCAAAGGAGTGAGGGATGAAGATATTTGTCGCCGGCACTGCCATTACGCCGTTTGGCGAACTTTGGGATCGAAGTTTAGAGGATTTGTTGAGGCAGGCGACCGCTGAAGCGGTCGCCAATGCGGAATTAGATCTGTCGCAAATTGAAGCGGTTTTTGTGGCCAATATGGCCGCTGGGGCTTTAGAGGGGCAGATGCATCTGGGCGCGCTGGTCAGTTCCTGGTTTCCTCAGCATCCGCCAGCGATGCGGATAGAAGGCGCTTGTGCTTCTGGCGGACTAGCGATGTTAGCCGCTGAGCAAGCTTTGCTGTCAGGAAAATATAAAACGGTTCTAGTGGTCGGCGGTGAAAAATTAACGGACGTCAGTGCGGCTGAGGCCTCTCAGGCGTTGGCTGGCGCGGCTCATATCCAAGCCGAATACGGCAGTACTTTTCCTGGGTTATATGCCTTGCTGGCGCAACAGCATCAGGCGGCTTATGGCACTACTCGAGAACAGCTATCAGCGGTGAGTGTTAAAAATCACCGGCATGCTTTGGATAATCCATTCGCCCAATATCATAAAGAATTTTCACTAGAACAAGTCTCAAATAGCGCCATGGTGGCTAGTCCACTGCGCCTGCTGGATTGCTCGCCCTTAACTGACGGCGCCTCCGCGGTGGTACTAACTACCGAGCAGCCAATTCAACCGTCGCCAACAATTCTCGGTACCGGTCATGGCATGGACTCCTTGACTTTGGCTGAGCGCGATTCCTTAACTTCATTGGGAGCGACCAAGCGAGCCGCTCAACAGGCTTTTGCCCAGGCTGGTGTAGCCCCAGCGGACATCGAGGTAGCTGAAGTTCACGACTGCTTTACCATTGCCGAACTGCTGGCTTTAGAAGACCTAGGATTTTTTGAGCCAGGGGTGGCCGGTGAGGCCACTCTGAGCGGTCAAACCACCTACGGTGGCCAGGTTGTAGTTAATCCGTCCGGCGGACTAAAGGCCTCCGGCCACCCCGTCGGCGCTAGCGGTGTTAAGCAGGTGGCGTATCTGGCTAATCTTCTTAAAGAAGGCAAGTTTAAGCTGGCACTGGCGCACAATGTTGGTGGCAGTGGAGCTACAGCTGTGGTGCACATTATGCAGATGGAAACAAATCAATCCGGCACTGTCTCATTTAATAAAAATTCATCATCGACTATAAATAAAAATAATTCCTCTAAATCAACCAAAAAATCCTCAGCCAAGTCAAAGGGAAAATCATGAAACCAGCTCAGTATTGGCGTCTAAACAAAGATTGGGCAAAGTGGCATGGTCGCCGCGGCGAAGTCATTGCCGTCACCAATATGCAGGTAAGTTTGCCGGCATTAGCTGATTGGACGCCGACATCTTTTGCCTTAGTGGATTTTGGTACGGAGCGTCACGAGTTCTTAGTAACTGGCCAAGACACGCTGCAGAGCGGTGATCAAGTGGAATGCGTACTGCGCAAACTTGGCCAGCCAGATGAAACCGGTGTAATTGCCTATGGCATCAAGGTGAAAAAGATTCAGAAATTACAGGAAAATTAAGATGCGAGTGACGGCTTCAGCACCTGGCAAGGTAATTCTTTCCGGGGAGCATGCCGTGGTTTATGGCTTTCCGGCTTTAGTAGCCGCGGTTAACAAGCGATGTCAGCTTACTTTTGAGGGTGAAAATAATTCTGCTTTTAGCTCAGAATTTATTTCCAAGTATTCTTCATTAAAACAATTGTTTAAGGCTTGGAAAAATCTTCCCACCACCAAAGAATTTAGTCTTGATTCGCAAATTCCAGTGGGACGAGGTCTGGGTTCTTCAGCGGCCTGTAGTGTGGCGGTCTCTGCCATCATTCAGCAATTAAGTAAGCAATCTATTAACCTTGAATTTATCAACAATATGGCCTACAAGCTAGAAGTTTTACAGCACGGCAAACCTAGTGGTGTCGATAATACTATTGCCACTTATGGTGGTTTTTTGTGGTTCAGACGAGAATCTCCAGAGCTTTCCATTCGACAGACAATTGTCACCGCTAAAAAAATTGATTCACTTTATTTAGTTGACAGCGGTAAACCAGCGGAATCAACTAAGGATTTAGTCATGGGTGTGGCGGAGCGGCGTCAAGCAAATAGCCAGCCCTCTGAACAAATATTTCGCCAAATAGAAGAGACAACTCGTGGTTTTTTGCGCTGGATGCAAGGTCAGGAATCAAATTTAGTGGAATTAATCAGAATTAATCATCGTTCTCTAGTTGATTTGGGTGTAGTTGGTGAAAAAGCCCAACAGATTGTGCAAACAATCGAGAAAGCCGGTGGCGCGGCTAAGATTACCGGCGCTGGCGGCGTGGTTAAGGGCTCCGGATTTTTGTTGGCCTACCATCCTGACTCAGAAAAATTACGGGCAATTGTAGATAATATCGATCTCAAACTTGATCAGCTACAATTAGGTGGCGAAGGAGTGAAACTGCATGAATAGAGTTAAAATATCCAGTCCAGGCAAATTAATGCTTTTTGGCGATCATGCCGTAGTTCATGGTCGGCAGTGTTTGGTAACTGCAGTTAATCAACGCTTAATGGTAACGGTTGAATCAGTTGGTGAAATAGGACAAATTACTCTGAATGCGCCCGAAGTAGACCTCTTGAATTTTGAGATTAAGCTAAAAGAATTTAAGCTTGATGAGCTACCCAAATCCGCCCGTTTTGTGGCTCAAGCTGTTAAAAATTTTGCTGAAAAGCATCAACTTAAAAGTGGTTTACAGATTAAAACTGCCAGTGAATTTTCAGCTACCTTTGGTTTTGGCAGTTCATCAGCAGTCACGGCCGCGACAATAAAAGCGTTATCTGAACTACACTCACTTTCTCTAAGTAATCAGGAAATATTTGAGTTGGCCTATAAGACAGTTTTAGATATTCAAGGTGTGGGATCTGGTTTTGATTTGGCCGCCGCAATTTGGGGTGGAACTTTGCTTTTTGCTAAAGGGGGCCAAGAGATCAAGCCATTAGATGTAACCAGTTTGCCACTAATTGTTGGCTACACAGGTGTAAAGGCTGATACCGCAACTTTGGTTAAAGCTGTTGGGGCCAAGCATTCTCAATATCCTGAACAAATCAATGCAATCTTCGACCTGATGCAGTCAGTAGTTGAGCTGTCTGAACCAGCAATCGTCGCTCAAGATTGGTCAAAATTAGGCGAATTAATGAATATCAACCAAGGTTTGCTTAATGCAATTGATGTAAGTAGTCCGGAATTAGAATCTCAGATTTTTGCAGCCAGACAAGCCGGAGCCTACGGGGCAAAACTTTCCGGCGCTGGCGGTGGAGACTGCTTTATCTCTTTAGCCCCGCCAGACAAAACAAATGAAGTTAAATCAGCGATAAAACAAGCTGGCGGACAAGTGCTTGAAGTTCAGCTTTCTGCCAAAGGAATTAAAGTTGAAAACGCAGAAAAATAATTAATAGTAATTAAAATTATGTCTAAATCACTCATGGCCACCGCTCAAGCTCCAGCAAATATCGCTTTCATAAAATACTGGGGTAAAAAAGATTCTGGGCTCCGCTTGCCAGCTAATGACTCAATTTCCATGAATCTTGGTGGCATAAATACCACCACCACGGTTGAATTTGATGCACAATTGTTGGCTGATGAAGTAATCATTAATGGTCAGCCAGCTGATGAACGGGCATATGGACGGGTAGTAAAGTTTTTAGATAAGATTCGTCAGCTGGCCAGTCAAGATCTTAAAGCCAAAGTGATCAGTGAAAATTCCTTTCCTACTGGAGCAGGGCTAGCTTCCTCTGCCTCTGGCTTTGCCGCTTTAGCCCTGGCAGCTGTTTCTGCCTTACAGCTTGAATTATCAGAGCGAGAGCTTTCTCAGCTTGCCCGCCAAGGTTCCGGCTCTGCCTGCCGCTCAATTCCAGATGGATTTGCTTATTGGAAAACTGCTGATAACTCAGTTGATTCTTTTGCATATTCTTTGCATTCAGCCGATCATTGGGCTATCAGTGATGTCATTGCATTGGTGGATCAATCAGAAAAATCCACTAGTAGCACCGATGGACACAAGTCTGCCCTGACAAGTCCGTTTTTTAAGACCAGAATTGAAGAATATCTACCGACTCAGCTAGAAAAAGTTAAAACCGCTTTGGCTCAACGCAATTTCAAGGATTTTGGTCAAGCAATTGAAGAAGAAGCTTTAAATCTGCATGCCATTTGTCTAACCTCAAAGCCACCCGCAATTTATTGGAATTCAGCCACTTTGAGCATTATTCACTCAATTCGAATTTGGCGAGAGGAAGGTCTGGAGGCTTACTTTACTATTGATGCCGGTCCAAATGTGCATGTCTTAGTTGAAACTAAAAATGCTGAGCGATTAAAAACTAAGTTAACTGAATTGCCTGAGGTGGAAGAGGTGTTAATAGCTCAGTCGGCGGTTGGCGCGCGAGTTCTGTCTTAGCTTCGCTAGGGCCTGGCTTATTTATTTTTTTAATAACAGCGATTCTTGCCACCGCTCCAGCGCCAATCCCACCCAAGGTGCATATTGGTGGTTAGGCTGGGCTAATTCGGCAGTAATTTGCTCAAGTGTTTTCCAGGCATAGGCGACAGCTTCGCGCGGGTTTAATTGAGGATCTTGGTCTAGTTTCCCTACCACTAAATGGTTGATCTCATTTTCTGACCACTCATCGTTATAAACGGCATGATACTCATAAGTTAATTCCTCTGATAAATCTTGGGCTGTAACACCGATCTCAAAGGGTAGTCGCCTGATAGCCGCCTCAATTGAGCTTTCGCCAGGCCATTGGTGAGTAGAGCAGGCTAGATCCCACCACTCCGGCCAAAGCGGTTTTTTTGAACTACGCTGAGTAACTAGTAATTCGTCGTTTTTATTTCTCAACAACACTGTAATTGCCCGATGCAGTTGCCCCTGACCGCGGTGGACATCATATTTATCTGCCTGTCCAATCACTTCATTAGCGGAATTGACCAGGATAACCTGCTCATTTTCTGTTTCCATGATCTGCCATTTAGTCATGATGATGGCCTAAATCAAAATTGTTGAGAATCCCCGGATGGGTAATTAGCTTGTTGCTGGGATTGAGCTTGAGGTTGAGATTGAGCTTGCTGTTGCGGTTGGGATTGGGCTTGTGGCTGAGCCTGACCTGGCATTTGAGGAGCTATAGGTGGCTGAGTGTAAGCTGGCGCTTGAGGCATTGCTGGCGGTTGATTGTAAGCCGGCGCTTGAGGAGCAGATTGCCCGGGCAGAATCTGAGAATTAATTTGACCGGCAGGGTTTGGGGCATTATTTATGTTATTTACACTATTTACATCAGGTACGTGATCATAACCAGACATAGGTTGAGAGTTATCAGACTGGTTTCCGGCATAAGCAGTGTCAGGTTGGTTGGCGGCGTAGGCTGGGACTGGTTGTTGGCCACCGTAATTAACCTCTGCTTGGCCTTCATATCTAGCCTGGGTTGTGGCGTAGTTTATTTCGTTACCAGGTTCGGTATCTGGCATTTCCTGCGGTTGTCGGACTTGTTGAATGGCTTGTGTAGTTTGAGCAATCATTTGTTCCTGTTGAGCGCGCGCGGCCTGGATTTGCTCCATTTCTTCTGGATTGGTGGTGATGACCACGTGCTCCTCTGGCGAAGCCATGACGCGAATAGCCACGTGATTTTGACCAGCAAAGAACAAGCCTTCACCTACATCGGCGGCCATGAGCAGGCGCTGTTCACCTTCAGATAAGTAAAAAGTCTGCGCCAAAATTGGAATAGCGGCGGAAGACTGTTTGAGCAGTAATTGAATCGAGGAGTTAGTCACAATGGCGCGGCCATATTCGTTACGCATGAAGTCTTCCACGTCCTGTGTAATGGTCGTTACACCCAAGTAATACTTACGGGCGCGTTTGGCCATGGAATGCAGAAAAGCGGCGGTGTCGGTGTGTTTCATGAAGTACCAAGCTTCATCAACCACCAAACTGCGCTTTTTCTTGTCTTTGCGAATTCTGGTCCAGATGAAATCAAGAATTAGGAACATGGCCACCGGGCGTAATTCATCTTCAATATCGCGAACCGAGAAAACGGTCAGCTGATTTCGGATATCAACATTGGTGTGCTGATCAAAAATACCGCGGAAAGAACCGGTAATGTATTTTTCTAGACGGGCGGCAATATTATTGCCTTCATCATTTTCCATGCCGATCAGCGCTTTGTAGAGGTCTTCCATGAGCGGCGGCTCTTTGGTTTGGGTAGCAGGGTCAGGCGTGATTCCCTTGGCTTTGTAGGTTGCCACCAGCGCTCGATCTAAAGTCGCTTCTTCCTGAGGTGTCATCTCGCCCAACATGACTTTGAGTAAGGCGTGAAGTGAAATAATTTTTTGGCCGAGCTCATTCTCGCCTTCTTCATAAACATTGGACAGATCAAACGGATTAATTTTGGTGCCAGAGCCAAAGGAAAACTCAATATACTCGCCGCCATAGCTTTCAGTCATGTCGCGGTATTCACTTTCTGGGTCCAGAATCAAAACTTCGGTGCCAAACATGAGCTGGCGCAGAGCTTCCAACTTCACGGCGTAGGATTTACCGGCACCGGACTTAGCGAAGACCACCATATTGGCGTTCTCCATGCTGAAGCGGTCAAAGATGACTAACGAGCCGTTATGCTCGTTAATGCCGTACACAATGCCTTGGTCCTGGGTAAGCTCAGAGGAGGTAAACGGAAAAGTGGTCGCCAGTGAAGTCGTATCCATATTGCGCAGAACCTGGAGCTTGTCCACACCCATAGGTAGAGTAGTCTTGAAGCCTTCATCCATTTGCAGAGAGGCTTTTTTGGAAATCAGCAAAATCGAGCCAAGTAGAGATTGTAGCTGACGGGTCATTTTGTCTAATTCCTCAACTGAAGGCGAGCTCAAGGTTACGTATAAACCAAGCTGGTAGAAGCGCTCCGCACCTTTAGCCAGCTGTTCTTGCATGGTTTTGGCGTCTTCCAATTTGATTTCGGTATCAATATTGGTAATTTTCCCCTGACGGATGTCGGAGGTCAGTTCAGCTTCCATTTCGGTAATCTTGCGGCGGAGATTCTTGAGAATATCGGCTGTATCAACCGGATTAATATGCATTGATATATCAACAGAATATGGAAAGTTGATTAGGGGTGAGAGCCAGTTGGCTAACACCATGCGGGGGTAGCCAGAAATAAACAACGTCCTGGTGTAGCGGTCATTAATTTTCTGGAAAGTAAAATCAACCTCAATAGCTTCCGGCGCGATAATATCCTGAATACTAACCAACCCCATGGAAAACTGATTCATCTGTTGTTTTAATGATTCATCAATTTGCGCCTGAGTTTGTTCCGGCTTGTCATTACCGCCAGAATTGGATTTTAGTCCGATGGAGTTGAGTATTTGGTCAAAAGTATTCATATTAGCTCGCTAACGTGGTTGCCCTGGCGTTCCAAAGCCTTCTTGAGGAATGGCATCAACATTTTCTAAGACCATTTGGCTGACATCATTGGTGCTATCAAACTGTTGTCCAGCAAATTGTTCAACCGGATCAAGCTCGGTGTTGGGAGCCGGACTTTGCATGTTGGCTGGACTTATATCTGAGGCAAGGTTGTTGTTTGAGTTACTTATAGCGGGTGTAGTATTGGCGGAGTTTAATCCTTCAGATGTATCATTTTCAGCGCCTATTTGGGTGCGCACTGGAGGAAGAGACTCGCCTTGCGCTTGTATGACGGTGGCCGTATATTCGCGCGAATCGGCCACCCGCACACCTTCAGCGGCCTCGACGTTATAAGCGGTATAAAACAAGTGAATTATTTCTTTAGTATTAAGCTGGCGGGCAATTAATCCAATTCGGCCAAACTGGCTCATCATGTGGTCACGACGGGGGATCAAAACATTTTTCGCCTTCTCAATCAGGGCATATTTATCAAATTCAGCCTCTTTGTCCTTATTAGCAACCTTGTTGACTGGATTTAAGGAGTCAATTAGGCCAAGCTCCAGAGCAGTCAAAGGTAAAACGACAAAGAAGGTTTTATCAAGCACATTCTGTTCAGTAATTAAGTTGGCCACAAATTGGCGATATTGGGCAATTTGGCGCTGACGCAGTTCAGAAGTAGCTTGGCTTAGTTGATCATCGACGTACTCCAAGTAACGACTTACGTCTTTGGGCTGGGACTTGACAACAATTTCAATCGGAAAGGAAAGCGAGTTAATCAGTGCCGCATAGGCATAGATAATGGCGTCTTGTTCAGGTTCAGATAAAAGTCCGAAATTGATGGCGTTAACCTGCAGGATTAGGCTCACAGAGCCATCGCGCATGATTAGTAAATCGCTAGTGATGTCATGAATATCCACATACTGCTGGGCGGTACTGCGGATATCATTTGGTGAGGCTGATTTGGCCATAGACTTAGTATAGTTTATCCTGCTGTGGAGTGAAATCCTTATTGCTGAGCCTGAATGTTTATTGGTTCTAGGATTTCGTTATTTACTTTTAGTTCGTAGATGGGGAAGTTTAAACCCTCTTTGTCGGTTTCCAGGCGGTAGGTGCCTGGCTTGAGGGCTGATGATATATAAAATTGGCCTAAGGTATTGGTTTTCATAGCCCGAACCGTACTGCCTTTTTCGTCCAATATTTCGATGATAGCGTTGGGAATAATCTTTCCTTGCTGGTCGTGAACCATGCCAACCAGCATATTTGGCTGAGTTGGTAGTGATGGAAAGGGGAGGTTACGGTCAAAGACAGCTGGCAGAATTTGATTTTCCCCCATTGATGAAGAAGCCAACTGCTCAGCTGATACATATGGCTGTTCTCCCAGATCGGCCGCCTGAGCAGTTTCTGCTTGACCATTGCCCAAGCCAGCCTGCTCGGTGGAAACAGTAGCCACCTTAATAGTTTGAGTTGATTTGGAAGTTTTAATTTGATTAGGACTGATACTGCCTTGATCTACTTGTACGGTGGTAGGCTTAGGCTGATGGACCGCCGAGACTGTTCGGCTTGGCTGGTGAGTTTGACTGATCTGCTTGGCGGCCAGTTTAGTTGATTTAGCGGTGGCGGCGATGACCGCGCCTGGACTGCCAGCGCGGAAAACTTCCTGAGGTTTACGCAAAGGCCTGGTTCGGACTTTCAAGTTTGGCCGAGCTGAAAATTGTTCCTCGCCTGGATTAACGTTGCTAGCGGCTTGCACTTGATTAAACAAATCAGTTATTCGGCCGCCTGAGCGGGTAAAAACGTCCAAGGGATCGATCTCTTCCTGCAGACTACCAGATTGTAATGAAGATAAGTAGGCTTGAACTTTTTGCCTTTTTTGAGGCGCCCAGCTGGCAACTTGAGGTGTGTTATCGGTGCTGGTTAATGGTTGGTAAGACAAAAAGTTAGGTATTTTGGGTTGGCGGCGCCAGTAATATTTGGTCGGCCGATAAATAGCGCGAATAAAATTAATCAGCCACTGATCGAGCGTCCGGTCTTCGTAGGGAACAAAGGCCGCCGCCGCCGCGCCGCCAAAAAAGAAGATGATTAGCGACCACTTTAAAAGGCCTGGCAAATTAGTGGTGTAAAACAGGAACCCCAAACCAGCGCCAGCCAAAAGCATCAGAAACTGCTTGACCGTCATGTTGCCGATCAGGTGAAACTGGTAAGCGGTGATGTTTTGCGGTACTGGGTGTTCGATCATGGTTGGGGTGTCTCGGTTGGATTTTCTAGATCTGTTCTAAACATATCTTTAGTGAAATTTACTTCATCCTCCGGAGGTTGTTCTTGAATAAATTCTGGGTGATTGGCTAAAAATAACTCATATTTAGATGGATAAAACTGATAGAGATCATACACTGACCTGGTGCCGTTATGATAGCTGATAGCTAGGCCATATGCAGGATAAATTCTTACTTTTTCATTAACTCTGTCATCGAACCAGAATTCCTCAAAGTTTGACTCCGGTAACTCAACTTCTTCTAAATAAGCCATTTCATCAAGTATCAAGGGATATTGAATTTCCTGAATTACCAAATCAGTAGCGATAATTTTTAAGTGTAAATTGGGATTTTTTACTGAAGCATAAGTGTAAATAGTAAAACCATTGTTTTCTGACTGTGAAATTAGTTCTTGGCCATCTAATAGCTCAAGTTTAGTTATCTGGTCGCCAACCCGCAGGTCATTCTCTGCGTATCTCTCCATTATATTGGCAATTGGTGGTTCTTTGGCTGGTAATAATCTAAGAATCAGAAATCCAACAATATTTATAATCAGTAGTAAGCCAATTAGGACTATAAGTCCGGAAGTAAGTGAGTGAGTGCTAAAGTAGCGATTCTTAACTTGTTGAAAATTCATAGGTCATTCTTATTCTAATGATTGGAAGTACTGATGTACAACCTCTGCCACATTTTTCCCATCATGGACATGCTTGCGAATATCATAGCTACAGCCAGCATAAGGACAGGGATGCTCAGGATACATATCAGCAAACATTGTCAAACCCATGGCCTCAGCTTGTGATTCAGTTTTTGAATGTGCAAATCCAGTCAATGAATAGGTTTCAATATAAGGCCAATTATTTGATCCAAACTGCTCATCAAAAAAGCGGTAAAAATTACCACTATGTTGAGCTACGTGTCCTAATTCATGAAATACTGTAAAAGGTCTAATTGAATCAGGAAAAGAAAAGAAGGCATCTCCTAAATGAATTGTACCTTGGACATGCATTCCCCATGATACAGTGTGGTTATATTTGATAATAATTTTTCCATCTACTGCAATATTGCAGAGCGCTCTAGCTCCAGGATGTTTCATTACTTGGACGGATGTAGCTTCAATTTTTTCGATATAACTCAAGGATCCTACTGAACTAAAACTTGCTCGGTCAATATAAAAGCATCCCATATCAGTGGTATTTAACATTCCCAACCCACCTAGATAATCTTCTGGTAATTCATACCCCATCGGCAAATCGTTCATTGAGCCGCCAATAACGGTGATGACGATGATGGTGATTAAGGTAACAAGGAGTATGGGTCCCAAGAAAGCCGCGGCCATGACAGTGGCCAGTGATGAAGTGACTCCTGCCAGGGTAGCAGATTGCAAAAAGCCTTTGATTGGCGCGGAGCCGGCGTCGACGAGACCTTGGCCTGCTTGTTTGCTAAGTGAGCCTGCATCTTGCGCTAGCGCATTTAGCTGACTCTCTGCTTCCATCGCCGCCTCGACACCGGCAGCAGTTGAACCCATTCCAAAAAGACCCTGGAAGAAATTTGAGCCAGCACTTATGAGATTGGAAGCACCACGAACCAACCAGCTAGCGCCATCAGCTATCAGGTGGCCAGCGCCTTTAAGAATCGCGCCACCCATTCGGAAGGGGAAAGTCACAATATTGTATAAAGTCTTAAAAAACTTGAGAATTCCTTGCAGGATCTTAAACAGCATGTAGGCGTTGTAAGAGGCAACAACCTGAGCCGCTTGCTTTAACTTTTTCTGGAGCTCTTTGTTAGTTAATAACTCTTGTGCTGCTTTTGCCCAGTTGCCTGACAAAGCCGCGGCCGCTACTTTGGCCGCTCCAACTGCCGCCCGCATGTTGGCCGAAGTTGAACTATTAACCAATTTTTGCTGTTGTTGGTGCTTGGCGGCCAGTGCTTGCTCTTGGTATTCAGCTTGCGCTTGGTGAAGTTGTGCTCTTTCGGCAGGTGAGGCATAGGTGGCGCTTGACTGAGGCTCATAATATTGTTGATAAGCTGATTCAATAGTTTGACCTTCATCAGCCATCACGCCGGCATAGATCAAGCCCATGACATAATCGAGCTGGATTTCTTTTCCTTGGTTTAGGCTAAAGTAGATGTAAAGCGCTGTCTCAATCTCTCTTTGCCGCTCGGTTGAGGCACCGCTGGTAAAGACCATGTTAAGGGCAAAGCGCAGGTCGACGTTGCGACCAAGCTCATCGGCAATTTGCGCTTCGTAATCAAGATGGGCTGGTGCTGGGTCATCTTTTTGTTTGCTCGGCAGTCTTAAAGTATTAACATAATTGGCGACTGCCAACTGTTTACGGGTTAGTTTTCCAGCTACTTTACTTGCTACTTCTCGCCAACGCTCAGAAAATTCAATCAGCTGGGTGCCGGCTAAGAGCAACTCAGGCGCACTAAATAAAACGGCTCTAAGATCCTCATTTTGGAAAAAGGCTAGGCGCCAGTCTTCATTACCAGTTACTAAAAGTTCAAGCAAAGTGTTGTAAGCCGCTTGGAATTTCTCCGGATCTTGAGTCGTGCGGATTGTTTTTAAGTGGAAAAAGACAGAGTCAATTAATAGCTTGGCTTGACCTTCAAGCTGGCTATACTCCAGTCCTTGATTTTGGTAATACTGAACAAATAAGTTAAAAGCCAGGCTCTTCCATTGCTCATCATTGTTGGGATCTAGATATGGTTGGAGGTTAGCAAATGCCTGGCTAACATTTTCGGGTGAAAAAGCCGCGGCAATTAAGGAAAATTCATTATCTTCCAGGGCGAGTTTGCGGCGCTCAATTTTTTGCTGATCCACTTGCCACTGTTCGTAAAACGAGCGAGCATTTTTATCCTGAAAACCTTTCTGAATGGCGATTCGGTCTAAGTAATCATCAGCGATGCCAGACCACAACTCAATAATTTGAACCGCAGAAAGTGACTGATATAAACCACCGGATTCAATGAATTTAAGCCAAAGATCCTGCGAGATTTCACCTTCGTACTGATGAACGAGTAATTGGACTTCTTCTTCTGGTAGTCCATGCTGAAGTAACTCATCAAATAAAGTTTTCCGCACTTCTTCCAGCATTCTTTGCCTAGCCCGTGTTAGCTGGTTGAGGCTTTGGGCTGGTGGAATTGCTTCTGCCTGAGCTGGCTCTGGTTCAGCTTGGTCGGTGGGAGGGGTTTCCAGGTCAGTCGGGACAACTGACTCTGGGGGTTCTGGCGTTTTAGATAAACCAGCTGAAACGGCAATTTCTTCTAGTTGGGTTAATAATTGTTTAGCCGATTCGATAAGTTTGGCCGCGGTAATTTCTGGCGAATCCTGAGACTGTTGTATTCTTTGCAAAATAGCGGACTCAACTGAATCATCATTTTCCAAATCAAAATCATTTAATCCGTAGCCAGCTGGTAGGCTAGCCACTAACGTGGCGTTTAAGAAACTGATTTCCCGCCAGCGAGTGGCCACTTTTTGCCAAATTTCGATAGCCTGATTGAGATCGCCACTTGGCTGAGTTATTTCTTGGTCTTCCGGCTCATTACCGCTGATCTCACTGTCATCAGCCGAAGTTGACAAATTTAAAGCTTGCTTAATTGAATCAAGTAATTCTTGATTGAGCTTGTCGGCAAGTTTAGTTTTTTTAGCTTCGATAACCGCAATTAATTCAGTTAAAGCAGTGAAATATCTGTCGACTAGTTTTTGGGTATCAGCTTGCGCGACCTCTGCTGGAGGTTCAACTACAGGAGATTTATGCAATTTAACTTGATGGAAAAATGCTAAATACCATTTTGAGCTGAAATTTTCTGGAAAACCATTGTCATCAATGGCTATTTCACCTAAATCATCCGTTGATTTATTTTCTAATGAAAGTTCCAATAAGCCTGGGGCTTCAAAATTACCAGTAATACCGTCAATTTCAGATTTCTTTTCAATTTCGTTAATTTCCTTGGGCGGATTGAGCTCATCTTCAACTAATTTTTTCCAGTCTTCCTTGCTTTTTTCGTTGAATTTTCTGATTTGTTCATTGGCTAAATCCCTCAGTGCTTTGGCTAAGTCCTGCTTATCTTGATCACTTAATGTCTGGCCGGTTTGTTGGGCGTAAGCTGACAAGTACTGTTGTTCAATTTCGTTATACTTGGTCGACGGTAGTTCAATTTCCGGAGGAGTAGTCAAAGATTGGTTGAGTTTGATCAAACCTTCACCAAGTCCGGACTTGGCAGTCATTAAATTCTCAGCTACTGCTTGGTTGTAAAGGACATTGTCAGCCTCTAAAGCCACATCTTCTTGAGCAACTAATTCACTTAGACGAGCTTTAATAAGTTGTACTTTTTGGGCAATGGCAAAAGGATTAGAGATTAGGTATGGGGATTCATTTTCTAAGAAGTCAGCTAGGTTATAGGTCTCAGGAAAGTCTGTAAACGGACTATTTTCCTTTGGGAAAGGGGCTAGGTTTTTGTCTTGTCGCCACTTATTGAAGTGGACTAAAAAATCATCGCTGGCTAAATATTGGACAAAAAACTTGAGAAAAGCGCCAAAATATATTGTTTTACCACTGAGTGTAAGAGTATTTGGTTCTAACTGTTCCTTTGAAAAATCTTCATTAATCAGTTTACGAATTACTTTATGTAATAACTTAATATCAAAATCATCCCAGTCGTCCAAAACATTGCTGGTTTCATTTTCCAGAAAATTAATTAGTGTTGCCTCGTCATCAATGATATTGAGTACGTCAGCAACTTGATCAGACGCATTGTAATCAGCCACTGCTATTCATTATAAGAGAAGTTTGGCCATTAATCAGGAGGATCTTTCGCCATTTGATGGTAATTCATGCTAAAATTTGGGTAATGAACCGTAACTTATTGGCTCAAGTCAATCTGGAAGAAGCCTACAAGATTTCCCCTGGCGGGAAGTCGGTGGCCAGTGTGTATGGCACGCCCGCCGATTTAATCAACGTCATTTTGCCTAATATCTTTGTGTTGGTCGGCGTAGTGCTGCTGATTTATATTTTTATTGCTGGCTTTCGTATGGTTTCTCAGCCTGGGAATAAGGGTGCGACTGATAGTGCTCGCAAGTCTTTAACTTACGCCGTAACCGGCTTTTTACTCCTCTTTGCTAGCTATTGGATAATGCAAATTGTTGAATTTTATACAGGAGTTAGTATTCTAGGAAGGTAATATGCCATTGCTATCGCAAGCTCAGGACATCGTCGGACAAATCAAACCGCCAAGCCAGGTTCAAGAAACTTATGGCGTTTTGGGAGAGGGCGCAGGCCTAACAGGCTTTATCTCCGATATCATTGTGTTGATTAGTATTGTCGGAGGAATCTGGTTTTTGATTAATGTTCTGATTGGCGGCTTTACCTTGATTACTTCCGGTGGAGACAGTAAAAAATTATCTGAGTTTGGTTCCAAGCTCAGCATGATGGTGATTGGTTTGATCCTCATGGTGGGTGCGCCACTAATCGCGGCGCTCATCGGCTTTATTGTCTTTGGTGATACTATGTCCTTACTGCGACCAACCATTGTAGGACCGGGGAATTAAATATGTTGATAGCTGAAGAATTACAGTTAGGCGAAGGCCCAATCAAAGGCGCTGGCGTGATTGGTCAGCAGACTGAACTTTACGCCGAGTCAGAAGAAAATGCCGTTGCCCTTTTAACCTCTGAAATATCTTTGATTATCGGTTTTTTAACCGTCCTAGGTGGTCTCTTTTTTGTGATTTACTTTCTTATTGCCGCATTTGACTGGCTACGTGCTGGTACGGACAAGGGTGGCGTGGAAAAAGCCCAAAACCGCATGATCAACGCGGCCATTGGTTTGCTGATCATGATCGTGACGATTGGTATTGTCGGAATTGTAGGCGGCGTGTTTGGCATTGAGCTGTTAAATCCTGCTGAGCCATTCCTGGAAATTTTAAGTAACCGAGGGGCAAATTAATATGCTTAATCTAATTGCTCAAGCAGTCAGTCAGCCAGGGTTGACGAATCCGGCCGTTAAAGGTCTGCCGGAGGCCAATGGTGATAGTGGCCAAGTCGGTGCTGAAATCTTAGGCAAATACATTGCGATTGCCATAACCTCAGCTGTTGCCTTAGGTGGCTTAGCGGTACTAATCTATTTTATTCTGGGCGCGATCAACTGGATTACTGCTGGCGGCGACAAGGGTAAAATCGAAAAAGCCCAGCAACGCATAATTCAGGCTTTTATTGGCTTTGCTTTACTAGTATTCTCCGTAACCATCTTGCAATGGATTGGGCCAACTTTGTTTGGAATTGATCTGCTGAAGGTCGAGTTTATTAATCAGTTAAGTGAAGAATCAAGCACCGGCAAGCCAAGTTGGTATTCTCAATTTATGAAGAATGCTCAAAAGAATGCAGAAAAGGACGCAGAGGAAAAAATTAAGCAGCAACAACAGAAAATTAAAGAAGCAGAAGAATTTTGGAATTAATGAGAAAAGATAACTATGTGGTTACTTCAAGGAACAACAACAATTGATATCCAGGGCAACTTGGAAAATATACCTCAAGGTGAAAGCTTAGCTGGTTCCAGCATGACTCAGCTGATTATCACGTTGATTGAAGGGGCAATTCTAGTCGGGGCTCTGATTTTACTCGTATACCTAATTCTGGGTGCGATTAACTGGATAACTTCCGGCGGCGACAAGGGAAAACTCGAGTCCGCTCGAAATAAAATTGTTCAAGCCTTGATTGGCTTTGTGATCTTAGTCTTTATTTATACCCTGTACACCTTTGTGCTGAATTTACTGGATGTAAACTTGGGCCAGGGCAGCAGCGGAGGTGGTGGAGGCAGCGGTGGCAGCGGAAGTGGGGGCGGTGGTGCGGTTTGCACACCTTATCAGACTGGATCTGATGGCGGCCGTGGAGGTTATTGCTCCAATGGCGGGGCGGCAAAAATGAAATGCTTTGGACCAGGCGAAGGGGTTTCAGGGTTTAATTATAACCACTGGGAGCCTTGTGAATGTATATCTGGAGAAGAACTGCCTCAGTATGATTTTAGCAGTTGTTAAACTGAGGAAATGGAATACCGCTTGCAATTCAACTCTGCCTGGGCAAAAATGATATAATAGTGAAGGAAAAAAGAAAAGGAGCTAATAATGAAAAAATTGACTGTTGGTTTAGCCTCAGCTGTCACGGCACTGTCTTTGGCAGTTGGCGAAGTTCGAGCCCAAACTTATGACATTCTGCCAGATCCAGACGAAATTCAGGCTGGTGGCAACTTAACAATGGCTGGCTTAATTGCCTCATTAATTAATGGTGCTATCTTGCTTTCCGCTCTGGCTGTTTTGCTTTATCTAATTCTGGGTGGCTTCCAATGGCTGACCTCAGGTGGCGATAAGGGTAAAACCGAAAGTGCCCGCAACAAGATTACTTCTGCCTTAATTGGTTTGCTGATTGTGATTGCCTCATGGGCTATCTTCAACCTGATTCTCCAATTCTTCGGTATTAATCTTGAAGAAGTGGCTGGCGGTATCGGTCTCGAGCGCTAACCTAAATTTAGAATCTAAAAAGCCCTCGCTAGTCGGGGGCTTTTTCGTGGTGCAAAATGAAGGATCATCCTTGCCCGCAGTTTCCTCAAGAAGGATCATCCTAGGATGATCCTTCCAGGCAAGAGGTGGGGCAAGGATGATCCTTCAGCAAGTAAAAAATTAATCCTGCTGGCTGACGCTCTCAACAAATTCAGGTGTGGAGCTAACAGACTTGGTCCACTGCGAGGCTAACTTCTTATAAATCTGTTTGAGAATAGTTAACTCTTCAATCTTAAGGAGCCAGCAAAAGCCAAGGTAAACGGCGGTGCCAGCGGTGCCGACGACCAGCGTCAGTTTGATCAGTTCCCAAACAAGGGAGGTCTCAAAGACGTATAAGTCAAACAATCGCTGAAGGACAAACAAGGTGATCGACATAAGAAAAGCGGCCATAGCAATTCTCAGTAAGGAAGAAACTAAACTCCAAATGCTTTCCAAGCCGATCCGGTGCAAAAGCAAAATAAAGACCACAATTACCTCGGAGACAGAAGCAAGAGTCAGGGCAATCGCCAAACCTTTAACGCCCAAATCTAGTTGAATAACAAAGTACCAACCAAACAGGATATTAATTATGAAGTAAAAGAGTGACGACAAAAACGGAATAACGGTATTGTTAAGCGCGTAAAAAGCGCGGACCAGTAAATGAGTGGCCGCTTGAGCCGGAATCGACAAAGCCAGGATTCCTAGCGCTTCGGCGGTGACTAAGGTAGCGCGCCAGGGGAACTCACCTACGCCAAAAGCCAGGCGAGTGAGGGCAACGCGGAGCACCAACAGCATGACCGCCCCTGGCGCGGCAAAAAAGGTGATTTGGCGCAGGGAGCGGAAGACCATACGGCGGAAGCCAGTTATGTCATCTTGTGATGCCGATAAAAATGGAAGTGAGGCTTGCCCAATGGACACGCCGAAAAATCGAATTGGCAGTGTCATTAAAGATTGAGCAAAAGTTATCAGAGTCAAGCTGATGCCGCCAATGGCGGTAGCAAAAAAAGTAATGGCAAAGCCGGACATTTGTTCGATACCGATGGTGGCGGTTCTGGGACCGGCCAACAGCAGGACTTCTTTTAAACGCTTTTTGCTCCAATCTAAAGAGCCAAATAAATTAAAGCCGACTTTTTTAATTAGTGGAACTTGAATTAGCATGTGCATGGCCGCTCCCATAACGGTTCCCCAAGCGGCGGCATATAAGCCAAGTTCTTCAGAGAAAAATACGATCGATAAAATTATGCCGATATTATAGAAAATGGGACTAAAAGCAGGCAGAATAAAACGCTTCAAGCTTTGGAGCATCGCCGAGAAAAATCCAGATACAGCAAAGAAAAACTGAGCCAAAAGCATAATTCTGGTCATGGAGACAGCCATTTCCATTTGCGCCAAAGTAAATTCCGGCCCGGTTAAAAGCTGAATAAATTGCGGAGCAAACAGGAAAATTATCAAACCGCCAGCTAAAAACAACATCAGCAGAATCAGCATTACTTGACGCGTTAAGCTATAAGCTTCTTCGTCATCTTTTTGATACATCTTGGTAAAAATTGGAACAAATGCCGCCGACAAGGTGCCCAAAATGATCAGTTGATAGACAAACTCAGGCAATCTAAATGCCACCCAGTAAGCGTCCAGTAGATTTCCGTAGTCAGGATTTACGTAATACGCCGATATAACGCGGTTTTTTATCAGGCCAAAACCGGCGGAAGCAATATTGGCGATAAAAATAATGAAGGCGGCTGACAAAATCGAAGCTTGCTGAGATTCCAGCCAGCCACTCTGTTTGCGAAACCACCGTGTAATTGCTTGCATCTGTCAGGTAGTATGGCTCAACTAATGCCTAACGTCCAGATCGAGACTAAAGCAAAGTTGTGTTATAATTCGTGTCTCTATGCCAATCACATCTTCAGCTAAAAAAGCTCTAAGAACCTCACAAAGCCATTTCGAGGCTAATCAGCGCGTGCGCTCCCAGATGAAAACTGCTATCAAGCGCTTTCAGGAAAGCCCAACGCCAGAAAATTTAGCCAAGGCTTTCAGCCGGATTGACCGGGCTGCCAAGGGTAACATTATTCACGCCCGAACCGCTGCTCGCCGCAAGTCCAACCTGACTAAAGCGCTCGAAGCTGCTTCAGCCAAGTAATTGCCATTTAGTGTTTCTAATGCTTAATTAATTTGACCTGATTTTGGGATATTACCTTGTTTTCTTTCGGATTTCTTCATTAAGAACGTACAATAGGCTTATGTGGCGCCTGTTCAAATGGTTATTTTTCGGCTTTTTGCTATTTATTGTCATTGGTGGCAGTTACCTGGCCTTTTTGCGTTTTTATTGGGAGCCGTTAAGCCAGGATAAACTTTTTTCAGGCTTAACAGGTTTTAGTTATCTGCAAATATTTTCCTCACCCAAACCAATCGCCAACGCGGAAGTTTTTGGTTTTTTGCCATATTGGACCATGAAAGACGCGGTCATTCCGGACGGCGCAACTGATGTCGCTTATTTTTCCGTCTTATTTGATGAGCAGGGTAAATTAGTTGAAAGACAGTCCGGAGTGTTGGAAACAGGTTACGCCCGAATGCAGTCCACGGAGTTTACCGATTGGCTTGTTACCCAGAAAGCCGCCGGTCGCAAAGTCCATATTACAATCGTGGGTACCAGCAATGATGATATTGCGTCTTTAGTTACCAATCCGAATTCGCGTCAGCAGTTTAGAGCCAATATCAGCCAACTGCTAATTAGTTATCCATTTGATGGTTTGCAGCTAGATTTTGAACTGGCTGGTGCAACCTCGCCGTCAGTACAGGCTGGTTATGTAGAGCTAGTTAAGGGATTGCGCGAAGAACTGGACGCCATTGATCCAAACATTCTGTTAAGTGTGGCGGTTTTTGGCACGGCAGCCAGCAAAGATACTGATTTCTGGGATATTGCCCAGCTCGCTCCGCACCTAGACCGCTTAATAATAATGAGTTATGACTATCATGTCCGGTCGTCGCAGATGGCGGGGCCGGTGGCGCCGCTGTTTGGCAAAGAAACCGGCCGCTACCAAGATGACATTACGAGCAACATCCGCGACTTTCTTTCCTACGTGCCACCGGAAAAAATCTTGTTAGGCGTTCCGTTCTATGGTTATGAATGGCAGGTCACTCAAGGTGAACCAGGGGCCACGACCTATCCGGATTCTGGTGTTACGGCCACTTATAAAAGAGTTCAGGAGTTACTCAGTGATGATGAAGTGGAAGTAGAGGAAGGCTGGGATTCGGCGGCACTTTCACCATTTGTAGTGTACAACGATGGCGGTCAGAAGAAGATTATCTACTATGACAATCCTCGCTCATTGTCTTACAAGTTAGATCTTGTCAGCCAGCTTGGATTAAGAGGGATTGCGATTTGGGCTTTAGGTTATGAAGGTGAACAAACAGAGCTTTGGGAAGTGATAGAACAAAAACTTTAAGCTGAAATAATTCGATTGTATCCAAGAACATCAAGCAAAAACGCTTAATTTCCCCATTGTCGTCAGGTGGGGTAGCCTGGTTTAATGAAGTTGTGGGTAGGATTAGCAGAAATTTCGGCTTGATTTTGAAGGCCTTGTATTGGTTCGGTTTACCCTTTCTAATTTTTTTTGAATTTATTTGGTCAATCCCTTCAATTATAGGCAATTTGACACTTTCATTAAGTAAAGCAATTCGTAATTGGCAAGAGAAAACCACAGTTTCAACCATCTCATTATCCAAATTAAGGAAAGATCCATTTTATTATGACTGGCTGACATTTGACTCACTCGGACAGCAGATTTGGTGGAGTATAAATTTTGAGTGGTGGTGGTTGCGTCAGCTAATTCAAGCATGGCTCAAAAAAATGCGGCGAGAGATTTGGGAACATGTCCGACGTATTGAACCACCGCCATCAACTTTAGTAATTCCACTAATTTCCAGTCTTTTATTTTTAACAACTTTTATTTTGGCTGGTTACCTAGTTTATGACTTTGTTTTTAGAGAACTGCCTTCTCCATATTCGTTACGAGAACGCCGTCCGGCCATGACAACAAAGATATATGACCGCAATGGCCAACTTCTTTATACCTTATTTGATGAAGAAGATCGTGTGCCGGTAAAGTTGGAAGATATTTCTCCTCATTTAGTTAAAGCAACTTTAGCCATTGAAGATGACAAATTTTATGAGCACTGGGGAATCTCGCTAAAAGGTATAGTTAGGGCATTGGAACATAATCTTTCCAGTGAGCCAGGTGTTCACGGCGGCTCTACGATTACACAACAATTAGTTAAAAACACACTTTTATCACCAGAAAAAACAATCCAGCGTAAAGTCAGAGAGGCTGTTCTGGCTGTAGCAGTTGATGCACTTTATTCCAAAGAAGAGATTCTGGAGCGGTATCTCAATGAGGTTAATTATGGCGGATCTGTTTATGGGATTGAACAGGCTAGCCAATGGTATTTTGGCAAGTCGGCTAAAGAACTGAGTCTAGCGGAAAGTGCGTTTTTGGCCGGTTTGCCAGTAGCGCCCACTGCCTATTCACCGTTTGGTCCAACGCCAGAGCGGTCAAGCCTGCGTCAGTTGGATGTGCTTAAACGCATGGAATATTTAGGCTACATTTCGGCTGAAGAAGTGGCCATGGCTACGCAAGAGGAGCTTGATTTTCGGCATAACCGTTACGAGATACAAGCGCCACATTTTGTGATGTATGTGCGAGATTTATTGGAAAAAGAGTATGGCGAAGAAATGGTCAGCCGCGGCGGTTTAGAAGTATGGACCTCTTTGGATTTAACAGTTCAGGCATCGGCGGAAGCGTCCGTTCGCCAGGAACTGGACCGCCTAGCCAGATTGGACGTGCGTAACGGCGCGGCCTTGGTGACCGACCCCCGCTCGGGAGAAATTCTAGCCATGGTGGGCAGTAAGGATTATTTTGACAGTTCTAATGACGGCCAGGTGAATGTCACCTTGAGGCCGCGCCAGCCTGGAAGTTCGATTAAGCCGGTCACGTACGCGGTGGCTTTCGAGCACGGCTTCACTCCCTCAACCATAATTGACGACACGCCAGTGGTGTATAAAATCCCCGGCTCTCAGCCTTGGGCGCCAAAAAATTATGATGGCCGGTTCCATGGTCGCGTGTCTTTGCGCGAGGCTCTAGCCAGCTCTTACAATATTCCGGCAGTGCGGTTGATTGCTCAGTTGGGTGTGAACAATGTGGTAACAAAAGGTCAAGATATGGGAATTGATACTTGGGAAGATTCGTCCCGCTTTGGTTTTGCTTTAACGCTGGGTGGTGGTGATGTCACTATGTATGACATGGCTGAAGTCTATGGAACTCTAGCTAATACCGGTTATACGGTTGAATTGAATCCCATTTTGCAGGTGCAGACCCCGGAAGGCAAAACTCTTTACCACAATCCATGTCAGGAGCAAGAACAGCCATGTCTGGCTAGACAAACAGTTAATCCGTTAGCGGCTTATCAGGTAACCAGCATTTTAAGTGACAAACAAGCTAGGGCGCCGGCTTTTGGCCAAAACTCAATTCTCAATGTAGCTGAACATGAAGTCGCTGTAAAAACCGGCACCACCAATAACTTGCGAGACAACTGGACGATTGGCTACACATCGGATAGGGTCGTAGTTAGTTGGGTGGGCAATAACGATAACACGCCCATGAGCTCAGTTGCCTCTGGCATTACCGGTGCTTCACCTATTTGGCGACACATTATGGATAGTCTGTTGACTGACCGACAGCAATTGCACGCTTTTCAGACACCAGACGGTTTTGAAAAGGTCAAAATTTGCCTGCCCACGAATACGCTTCCATGCGCTGAATGTCCTAAAGTAATAGAGGAGATATTCCCTCAAGGTATGGCGCCGACTCACCACTGTACGGCCTCAATGTTTTCGCCCACGCCAGAACCTGACTCAAAAACTGCCGGCATATAGTTGGCTAGTATTGGATTATTTTGGCTAAATCTTGGCTAATCTTGGATAATATTGGCTAATCTTAGCCTTGGGTCCAGAAATATAAAGATAAAAGCACGCTTAACGCCAAGAGAACTGGCATCACCCAGCGGGCTTTTTTGTATCTTTCCTCAGCTGGTTTTAGGTTGCGCTTTGTAGCCATAACTCTTTCGCTCGCTTTTCTATCAGATCCAGAGCCTCTTCAAGTTCTAAATCTGATCGGTCAAAATACCAGGCATCATCAACTACTTGAAGCGGGTCGACAGCGCGGTTCTTGTCGCGATCATCCCGTTCCCGAAGTTCAGCGACGACTTCATCTAGCGTAACATCTTGTGCGAGTAAAAGCAGTTCGGTATGTCGCCACTCGGCGCGTTTGAGATCATTGGCATCCAAATAAATTTTTAACTGAGCCTTGGGCAGAACCCGATAAGTAATATCGCGGCCTTCCATGACCACGTTATTTTTGGCGGCAATCTCCTGTTGCTGATGAACTAATTGTTCCCGGACTTTTTTATGCTGAGCCACCTGAGAAGAAGCTTTGCTGACTTCTTCGGTGCGAATTGACCAGGAAACGTCCTCATCATCCAAGTAAACTGTTATTTTTCGACCGTCATCCTTTTGACCTTGGGGAGAAGCGAGGGTAATGTGATGGCTTCTCAGTAAAGCTGAGACCTCTTCCTCATCATTTGGATCAACACCTTCGCGAATAGCCAGTAAGCCAGTGGCGCGGTACATAGCACCGGTATCGACATACAAAAAACCTAATCGCTGAGCCAGCAATCTGGCGATTGTACTTTTACCGACTGAAACTGGCCCATCAATTGCGACCTGAAAAGGTTGAGCGAGTGGTGTCATGCCTACTTCTTTTTGGCAGTTTTTCTGGTAGTTGTTTTGCTTTTTTTAGCTGATTTTGTTGCCTTGGATTTGGTGGAGGCTTTACTGGTTTTCTTGGCTGATGTCTTAGCCTGCTTGGCCGATGACTTCTTCTTAGTTGGCTTGGAATCGGACATCTCTAACTCTTCACTGCTAAGTGACAAGAGACCAACAATACCCAGAATTACAAACACGATCGGCCAGAGTCGGAATAGCGTTGGTGGTAATAAACCGGTGGTAGCCATGAAGGCCAAAACGCCGGCAATGGCCAGAGTTACAGGTAATATTAATGGTGAGTTCATATTTTCTCCTTTTTTTACGTTGGGCAGAACCTCTAATCCAGTATAGCTGGATTGTCATGGCTTTGAAAAGTCTGATTTTTACAGAATTAATATCTGATCATCCTTGATACTGCCGAATGGTGTTAGCTTAACCTTGATACTGCCGAATGGGGTCGATTTATCCTTGATATTGCCGAATGGTGTCGACGGAGTGGGCGAGCTTACCCTTTTCTTCATCAGATAAATCAATTACCAATGTACGCTCAATTCCCTGCCGACTGATGACACAAGGCACGCTCAAAGAAACTCCGCTGTGACCATGATAATCATTGATGGGTGTTGAAAGTGGTAAAACCGAACGGTTGTCATGATGAATTGCTTCTACTATGTGGGTTAGAACGGTGGCGATGGCGTAATAAGTCGCGCCTTTGCCCTCAATAATTTTGTAGGCGGCGTTCTTGGCTTGCTCGTAAGCTGACTCAGCCATTTCCATGGAAAAATCCGGCAGAGTGGTTAGGCGCTGACCACCCACAGTGGCGGAATGCAAAGTCGGGAAGGAACTGTCGCCATGCTCGCCCAAAATATAGGCGTGAATACTACGCGGATGCAGATTGAGCATTTCCGACAAGTGGAAGCGGAAACGCGAAGTGTCCAGCAAAGTACCTGAACCAAAAATTTGGCCTGGCCGGACGTTGGCTGTGCCGGCTTGACTGATTGCCTGTGCAACTTGATTGGCGTGAAAGGTCAAGACATCGACCGGATTTGTCACCATAATGATGAGGGCTGAGGGTGCGTATTGCAGAATTTTTGGGATGATTTCTTCAACAATCGCCTTGTTTTTGGCGGTCAGATCCAGACGCGATTCGCCCGGTTTTTGTGCGGCGCCGGCTGTGAAAATCACCACGTCAGCCTCGCGCAAGTCTTCGTAATTCTCGGTGCCGGTAATGATGGCCTTTTGCATGAAAGGCATCCCGTGCTCGAGGTCGAGGTCTTCGCCCTCGACATACTCCTTTTTGCGGTCAACCAAAACGAGCTCCGTGGGCAAACCTTTTAAAAGTAGGGCATATGCCGTGGTCATGCCGACCTTGCCGCAACCTATTATTCCAACCTTAAAATTTTCTCTTTGCATGAGGTCAGCGTAGCATAAGCATTAGCTTTTAGCCAAGAGGGGAAGCCCTCATCCGCATCTTCTACCGCAACAGCGCGGTGCGCAACATGGTCTGCCACCCGCACCGCCTGGACTTCAAAGCCATTCTGGACGAGGGCAAGATTTTTCTGGCGAACCTCAACAGCGACGAGACGCGCAGCGAGCAGGCCAACCTCGGCGCGATGCTGATCACCGATTTCCAGATGGCGGCTATGACGCGGCGCGCCGACGAGAACGCGGCGATTGCGCCGTTTTACCTGTTTGTCGAGGAAGTGCAGCAGTTCGTGACGACCGCCTTGCCGGTGGTGTTCTCCGAAGCGCGCAAGTTTGGGTTGAGCCTGACCGCGGCCAAGCAGTATAAGAAGTTACCTGTGAAAGTCCATGAGAATTGTGAGCGGTAGTTGCACCGCTTGATGAAAGGACCCTCACGTAATTCTTTGTTCACTAAAAGACTTTAGTTTTTCTCTGATATCCTTACTCATTTCTACCAACGCATCTTCGAGATTGATATCGTATTTTTCTGATAGCACGATAATTGCCCAGAAGCAGTCTGCCAACTCGTGCCTCATGGCCTTATCAATGTCTTTATCCGCCGCTCGAAAACCTTCTTTAGCAAGAATCAATCGTGCTAAATCACCAACGTCAGTGACCAAGCCAATCAACAGCTCCTCAGTGCCCCAGGTTTTTCCAGTACTCTGTTTCTCATAACTCTCAAACAGCTTTCTCGTATCCATCGCGATTTTTGCTAACTCGGTGTATGTCATATGACCTTTATAAATGGAGACTTGGTGTGTCTTTTTTCATCTCTCGAACTCCTGATTCGTAAGCCTCCATATCGTTGATCGGCCCAATTACCGCCATTGGCTTCCCTGCCCTCTCCACGACAAAGCTCTCGCCGCGATAAAACACGCGATCCAAGAACTGACCAGGACTTTTGCGAAGCTCCGTGGCGGTTATAGTGATCGGGGTGATTGTGTTAGGTGGCGTATCTGCCGTGGCTGTTGCGTCTGTCATAACTGAGGTCAGTGTAGCGGCTGGTGCGACCACAATCAATCACCTAACCACAGCGACCACCCCAATCACTGCACTCAAACACCCAAGTAAACACGATATCTATTAAGTCTACTATTACTGAAAATCCCCGGTAAATCGGTGCTTGTAACGGCCAGCTGCGTTTGATAGGCTGTTCTTAGTGAACACATTGGCTCTATACAGCGGTTGTGTTCACTACAAACCACGCCACACAAACACCCGAAGAAAATATGAACTTTGTTGAACCCATCCGCGACCGCAAGCGCATCGCGCAGATTAAGAACCAACTGCGCGGACAAGGTCGTTACCGCGACCTGCTGCTGTTTACCGTAGGGATCAACTCCGCGCTGCGCATTTCGGACTTACTCAATCTGCGCATTCATCACTTCTTAGATGAACGGGGCCTTATCCGCCGCCGCTTTGCTATCAATGAAGAGAAGCGGGGCAAGAGGCAGGAGGTTGTCATTAACGACAGCATTCGGGAGGCACTCGGCGAGTATCTGGTTGCCTATCCGGCTGTTGCGAGCGATCCGGACAACTACGTCTTTTTCAACGTCAGGGTGAACAACTTTCGCGAGCCAATCAAGCGCGGGCAAGCCTGGAAGTTTATTACCAGAATCTGCGCGGATATTGGCTTGCGTGGCAACTTCGGCACACACAGTTTACGCAAGACCTGGGGCTATCACGCCCGCATGAGTGGGGTGGATCTGGCGCTCATCATGTACAAGCTCAACCACGCCAGCCTAGCGTACACCAAGCGGTACTTGGGAGTTACCGACGATGAGCTTGAGGAGGTGGTGAAGCGGTTGAACCTATGACCTGGTTTGATATAATTTCAAAGAAATATTACAAAACAAGTAGAAAAACCAAGGAGCTATATGCCGTATTGGCTGGATATTGACAAACACATATTTAGATGGGAAGTCGAGAATCAACGCCGGCTAACTTACACTGAACTAGCCAAGAAAGCGGGTATTTCATTAAGCACTTTACACCGTCTAAAAACTGAACCAGTCGTCCGTCCAGATCTCGACACTCTCGACAGGCTGGCCGCAGTTTTGGGAATTGCTACCCTTGATCTAATAGTGCGCACTGAACCGGCAAGCAATAAAGCGAAGCAGAAGAAACGAAAAGACACCCGCTAGCTACGGCTATGAAAATCGCAAAATCACCACGATCCTTACTGTTTTCCCTCGATTACCGCAACCCGCCTTTTGTCCAAAACCCGGTCAAAAACGCTTCCAGCAGCGGCGTGTCGGCAACCAACTCCGGATCATCCGGAAAGGTATAGTCGCGAATCTCCCGCAAAGTGCCTTGCTCGTCACGCACCATTTCGAAAATCGCCAGATGGACTCGGCGTGACTTACCGATTAACCGATCCAGTCCATTGACCATCAGGACCTCTTTGCGCTACGGGTCTTGCGAGGGTCGCATACCAGACAATTTTCCCTCCCGCGCCTGGCTCAGCCACGCTTCTGTGACGAAGTAGACGGATCGCACCCGACCGGCAGTTCCTTCGTGGGATAGCGCCTGACCAGTAAAGTACATCTGTTGCAGTCTTGCCTCATACGTAGGCGCAAGCCTATCCATTTGGATAACAATGGGGTTTTTGAAACCATCAACGATCAGGGTCGGTGGGTGGGAGCCCTGGCGCAACAGCGATTCCTGAGCAAGACGTGTGACTTGCTCAAAAGTGATGGGCGCCGGACGTTGTTTCCACTCCTTGCGCACGGGCAAGGATGACAGTAGCAGATGTCTGCGCGATGGTTCAAGAGCCATTTGTAGCGATCTCATACGAGGAAAGGAGCGGAACTCAGTTCGCGCGGGTGAAGTTAACGGCTTGGCCCTGGTTATAGACCTTCAAGATTTGGGCTGGTGACAGGGCGTAGTTGTAGATGCGCACGTCGTCGATTTGGCCAGTTAAATAGCGAGGTCCTCCACCTGGATATTCACCCAGCTGGGTAGTTTCACCAGTTGCGATAGGTGCGGAACGGGGTGTGTTGCTTTTCAATTCCGCATTAACGAAAATTTTCACACTATTACCGTCATAAGTAAAAGCTATGTGATTCCATGAATTAAATAGGTTAAGTCCAGGCACCAGATAATTGATGCCAGATCCAGCATCTCCCAATGTTTCCCAAAGCCTTAGTCTTATTTGTGAGCTAGACTCAATCTGCAATAAATAATTATAATTTGAACCTGCTCCTCGGTACAATACTCCACCGCCAGATGTCGGTTTAATCCAAACAGCCGCAGTAATATTGGTGCTCAAGTTTGCTATGCGCGAAGGATTGCCAAGGTTAACCACATCATCCGTCCCATCAAAATTCAAGCTCCCATTAAACTTCCCATCTTTCCCATTGGCCCACGCGCCGGAAGTCTGGCACGTTCCTGCCGTACTCTGGCTCCCAGACGGGCCGATGTTGATCGTGCCGTGATTGCCGTTGCCAGATGAGTCGTGGGCGACGGTGCCTTCACACTCGTCAAACCTCCAGTGAGCAACGGGCGCACCGCGATTGTAGTCGTAGGCAATTTGAGCTGGCGTGCGGGCGTAGTCGTAGATTTTGATGTGGTCGATTTGGCCGTTGAAACCTCGTGTATTATCCCCATGATTACCTAAGAAAAGCGTCGAAGAGCTTTGAACCATGTCAAAACTCTGAACGTTTTCAGAAACTCCATCAACGTAGATCGTTGATTTGGTTCCGTCATAGGTTCCAACCAAATAGTACCATTTGCCTTTCTCCAAATTGGTACTTCCGTAATTAATATTTTGCGGAGATGAACCATCGTTAGTTATGAATACAGGTCTTCTATCCGCAGCCACATAAAGTGCATATCCTGAATAACCCCATTCTTTGGCAACTAAATAACCCCAACTATTGAATGAAGGAGATAGTCTTGCCCATACGCCTACTGTAACTTGATTAGGGGATAGAATTGGATCATTTGATATAGATATACGGTTATTCCCATCAAACTCCAAGCACGCTCCCTGCTGACAACCCGATTTCCAGGTCGCTCCATTAACCGTGCCGTCGTTACCGTTGCCGCTGGTGTCGTAGGCGGTCGTGCCCTGGTTCTCGTCAAACTTCCACTCGGCAATCGGCGGAGCGCCCGCGCCGTCGATGATCTCGTCGGCCTCGTCGGCGCCCACGCCCACCGTGAGACTGGCGCCGGCGTTCATGTCCTGGAGGACTTGCTCAGGGGTGAGGGCGGTGTTGTAGATTTTGACTTCGTCGATGAGGCCGTTAAAGAAATAAGGGGCTGCAACAGTCGATCGTCTCCCAACATATAGAGTGCTAAGCGCTGGTACTGTTGTGTTGGCGAAGCTGTAATTGCCGATCATCTCACCATTCTTGAAGAAAGAAGCGCTACCAGAATTAAAGGTGATAGCATAATGACTCCAGTTAACATCCGTCGAGAAAGATGCTGTTGCGCCAGACTCTTCTCCTCCTAGCCCTAGATAAAGATAATTACTCGATTGCCTAATCGACCATAGAGACCTATTGTCTCCAAGAAGCGCGTTTGCACTCCATCCCGTTGCACTTGATTTTGACCACCACGTCCAAGTGGCTTGAGATCCAGTTGGCAAGTTCTCGGGACTTGAGTTGGTGATAAAGTTGTTCGTACCATCAAACCCCAAACACCCATTCACCTTACACTCACTCACAGACTTCCAGGTCGGGTCATCGCTCCCCGGATTGGTGTCCGCGCCCAAGGTGCCGTGATTGGTGCCTACCTTGTCGTGCGCGGTCTGGCCTGATTGTTCGTCAAATGCCCAGTGAGCCACCAGCGAGTCATCGAGGTTGCCACCCAATGGCGGCGGAGCCGCTGGCCCGGTACCGATCACCGCGGCTGCCCCAAGGTTGTACTCGGCTTTGATTTCATCTTCGGTCAGGGCGTAGGGGAAGATTTTGACTTCGTCAAGGTATCCGTCAAATTTACGATTACTACTATCGTAATCATTTCCCAAGACCAATGCTGTGCAGTAATCATCATTGAGAGTCAGTCCGGCGGAATCAAATGATTCTGATGCCATCAAGTTGCCGTTGAGATAGATGTGGATTTTTCCCTCGGCGAGATCAAAAGTGGTTGCCACAAAATCCCATTCATTTTGATTGAGTGGAATCCCCGTTGAGACTTGCTTTAAGACAGTGGCATCGCTACCGTCTTCAAGGTAGATACGAGAGGAATAATCCGATCCCGCTGTCAGCTTGAACTGTCGATTCACGATGATTCCAGAAGAGTTGTTTTGGGTAGCAAGGTCGCTGTTTACCCAAGCAACGTAGCTTATTGAAGGAAGTGTGCAAAAGTTTGAAGGATTGGTTGCCGATACAGAGTCGTCCAATCCATCAAAATTTAAGCACTTGCCATCTATACATTGATCTTCACTCACCCACGTTGCGCCGTTGATGTTACCGTTATTACTCCCCGCCGAATCATGCGCGGTACTCCCGCTTCCCTCATCAAACTTCCAGTAAGCAACTGGACCAGGAGCGATTTCCTCACTTCCGGTTCCACCTACGGTGTAGTTGGTGGCTTCCATCAGGAAGTCGTTATTAGCAAATCCATTTGGCGCTGACGGATTCCCGTAGTAGGCATAAAGCGTCTGCGCTCCAGCCGGGAACGTATCAAGCTGAACATGTACGCTAGTGGACGCTGTACCGCAGCCACTAGCGATGTAGTACGGCAACACTTGCCCATTTTGCTTGGTGAAGCGCAGGTCACCGCAATCGTCCTGGAACTTGGTGGTATCTGAGGTGTCTAGAGTGAGGGTGATGTAGACGTTGGTTTGCTGAGTCGTGTTGTTGGTGACCTGGATGGGTTTGCGATAGCGCCAGGAGTTGTCCCACCACGCCGCTTCCGCTTCCGGAGCTTGGGAGCCGCGAAAGAGAGCAAACGGAATGAGCGTCAGAAGGAGTAACGCGCCAATGAGAAGCGGCAATCTGGCGTACTTGCCCCGCCGGTTCATTGTCCAGCTTTGTGGGAGTCTGTACCTTCGGTTTCGATGAGAAACGCTGATGACCGGTAGTGGAGCAAGCACGCTAAGGCCATTATAACGGCTAAATCTGCGAGAAAAAGCCGTAAACGACGACCGCGACAACGCCCCTGGGCACAAGGGCGAGCGCGGTGGTGTCCGGCACGAGTTTGGCATTAATAGTCTCCGGTGACTTGGTCTCCTGTGCGGGCGGCGGCTCAGCAAACATCCGCGCCGTCCGTTTTTCGGCCTCTTGCTGCCTGTCCTGCTCGATTTCCTCCTCGGTGCGCGGGTCTTCGGGAATCAGCAGCAGCTTGGTGTTGGGTGAGAGCGGCATGAGTGGATTTGGATTGACCCCAAACTGGGCAATCTCCCGCTGGGAAAACATCTCGATTTGCTTGGGCTGCTCCCGCGTCTTGTCTTGCCGCTTTTGCTGGCGCGTCCGGTTGTCCACCAGCTTCCCGGAGAACATATCCATCTGGAGCGGCGTGTCTTCCTTGCTCATACTTATCTCACGTCGCCTTCCTCATCGTCATCCAGCAACCAATAAGGCAAGTCTTCCATCTCCGTGTAGGCGCCGTCTTCATCTGTCAGGTCGGCCAGGAGCTCGAAGATGCGTCCCCGGTTGGTCTGGGTATCGCGGTCAGCGCTTGCCTGGCACTCCCGGTACCGCTCGTCAATCTGCTGTCTGGCGGCGTTGCGCGGCACGCGCCGATGCTCCATACCCGCGCCCCGCACTGATTCGTACCAGTACCAGTCCTCATAGACCCAGCGCTCGCGATACTCGTGGTACCCCAGGCCGTAAAAAGTCAGAAACACACGCTGCTTGCCGCTCGGACGGCTGAGTGTCACAAACAGATATTCGCCGTAGTTGTTATGGGATTCTTCCAGCGCGTGCACCTGGGTTTGGGGGTCACTCAGGAGTTGCAGGAACCGTTCGTGGCTGACGCGGTCAAACAGGATTTCCAGAAACCACTCGTAGCTGACTCAATCAAAGATCTTCTACCTGGAAGATTGGAATTGGCAATTGTAAGCCTTACTTACACGCACTCTTCCTCAAGGAAGCCTCACCTGGGTGAGGCTTCCTTGAGGTGCACTCAGTGTAAGTGAGGCTTACAATTGTTGATCCTTTTTGAAGCATCACCCTCTGCTATACTTTATCCACATGGCTAAACCTACTAAAATCGGAGTCGTTTTTGGCTCTCAATCAGTCGAGCATGAGGTGTCAATTATTACGGCAACTCAGCTAATGAATCGCGTCAGCAATCAATATCAAGTTGTACCACTATATATCGATAAGCAAGGGCGCTGGTGGACTGGTGAGTCCTTAACAAATATTAAAACTTTTCAGAATTTAGATCTGCAAGATCCGGCTGGTGAAGATCGTCAGTTGGTCACGGCCACACCTTATCCTGCTCAAGCCCTGTCCGAACAAGCCCTGTCTAAACAAGTCTCGCCTGGTCAATCTGACGCTCTACAGCTTCACTCTTTAATTGACACTGCGATTTTTTGTGTGCATGGCGGCCGCGGCGAGGACGGTACGCTGGCTGGCTTATTTGAACTGCTAAACATTCCCTACGTGGGGCCAGGGGTGGTCGCCGCGGCCGTCGGCATCGATAAGATAATCACCAAGCAAGTTATGGAAGCGGCCGGACTGAATGTTACTAACTACGGTTGGTTTACTACTGCTGATTGGGAGAAAGGCCAGGCAGAAGTCGAGCACCACATCAGCCACTTAGAGTATCCATTATTTGTAAAACCAGCTAGTTTGGGTTCCAGTGTCGGCATTACCAGGATTACTACGCCTGACAAACTGGCCGGCGCCGTAGCTTCGGCCGCGCAATTTGATACCCGGATCGTGGTTGAAGAGGCGGCTCCTCCAGATGCCATTGAGGTTAATATTGCGGTGCTGGGCACAGCTGATGATTGTGAGGCCTCGATCAGCGAACAGCCAATCCAATTGGACGAATTTCTAAGTTACGCCGACAAATATGAACGCGGCATTGGCAAGAGTAAATCGGGTGATTTAGACAATGCAGATGAATCCGGAGGCAAAGGCAGTCAAGGCATGGCGGGTTTGTTGCGTCGCATTCCGGCTCCAATTTCGCCTGATTTGCAGTCTGCCCTGCAGGACGCCGCCTGCTTTATCTGGAAGCTCATAGATGGTTTTGGCGTTGCCCGAATTGATTTCTTCGCCAATCCCAGTACGGAAGAATTTTGGGTCGGAGAGGTGAATTCTCCGCCTGGCTCAATGGCTTATTATCTTTGGGAAGCTAGCGGTTTACCCTATGAAAATCTAATTGATCGACTGGTAGAAATTGCTCAAACGCACCACTCCCAGCGCGCTAGCTTATTCGCCAGTATTGAGAGCAATATTTTAAAGCAGAAATAGCCGTAAATTTAATCACTACTTTTTATTATCTAGTTTGAAGTAAATCAGGAAAAGCAAGGTGACGATGGCGAGAAGAAAAATGCTAATAGTCATGACTGTACCGAGTTTCTGGAAAATGTCACCCGTCAAAAAGTTTCCTTTCAGTTTAACACCGCTTTCTAATTTCTTTTTAAGGTAAAACTCCGTTATAATCCAGCCACGCAAACAAGCTTTTTTGCCACGGTACCGAAGCGGTCTAACGGCCAGGTCTGCAAAACCTCGGATTCGCGGGTTCGAATCCCGCCCGTGGCTCATATTATTAAATCTGCATCGCAGATTTAACAATATGAATCGGGTAATGATAAGAGCCTGTCTGGTTTGCTACCTGGTGCACGCCGTAGGCGCACCTGGTTAATACTGCGAGGCGTTCACGCCTCAGCAGTGCGAATCCCGCCCGTGAATTGGCAACTCATAAAAATAAATTCAAAATATGAAATGCCTATAATGAGGTTGTTTCATTCCAGAAATCTTCTTCTGAACACAAACGCGTTGATGTATGCCTTATAAAAAGGCAGTTGATCTATGACGATTCGTCTGGCGCCGTCAGCTGTGCCGGCAAAAGAGATCAAACTTCCCATCAACCAAGATAATTTAGCCGTAGGCATTTGGTTAAGCGTGGAGATCATTGGTTGAACATCATCGGGCAAATTCTCGGGTTGAAGCCAGATGCTGAGGTACATCCACAAAGCGATCGCGCTAAAGACATATTGCCTTTCCGGAGAAAGCCTTCGATATCTCTCAGATATTAAATGGCGGACTGATTCCAGTAAGGAGACTTGTTCCGCGCTTAATGGTTGAGGCGTTTCGGTCTCAGCTATATTTTTCACTGAAATTGGCTCGTCTTCCTTCATAAAAATTCAAGCTTAAATAATGTTTATTAAATTTGGGTAAGATTTTGTAAGCCTTTATCAAATAATATAACTGCTACAATTCAGATCAAAGGAGACAAAATGACTAGAAAAGTGGAAGCTACTATTAGTGAGAATACTGATATTAATGATGCGTATAGAATTGTCACAGGTAGACAAAGAGAGTGGAAAGATTTAAATATAAGTAGTTTCTATTTAATTTCAAACGAAATGAAGTCCTTAAAAGAAGAAGAGGCATTACAAATGATTGCAAATCTTAGAGTGTTGGCGGAGTTAGTTAAAGATCAAGTTGTCAATTATAGCTCTGAGGACAAGGATTATCTCAAGTTAATGGATTCTTTTTATGGTGAGCTAATAGCTTTTCTAGCCGGTATCGATTTAAATAACGAGTTGTTTTTGAATAGAGTTCGTAATTTCCGATAAAATTAATTGATTTAAAATAACCATTTTTACTGGCCAAGTCATGACTATTTATTAGCTTGCCAGATTCCGAAACCAGTCATCCATCCCATAACTTTTACTCTGGGACGCAATCAGCCCTTGCAAAAAATTAGCAGTCTCGCTATATTAGCGCTAAACCTAACTGAGTGTTAAAAAATTCACAAAGAAGGAGTCAGATATGGCAACGCTTAAGGTAAGCGATATTAAACCGTTAGCTGGTTATGTGGTAGTTGAGCCAGTTGAAGTTCAGCACCAAACCGAGTCCGGTATCTTCCTCCCCCAAACTAACGAAGAAAAACCGCAAATGGGTACGGTTGTGGCAATTTCAGCCAGTTACGTTAATGAAAAAGGCGTTGAGGTTAAATGTCCGGTCAAAGTCGGTGACAAAGTCCTCCACAGCAAATGGGGCGGTAACGAAATCAAAGTGGGCGATAAAGAAATCAAAATTCTCAAATATGAGGATCTGATGGCGACACTTAAGTAAAAATTTATTAATTTCTGAAAATAAAATGAAAATAAAAGAAACAAAAAATAAAAGTAACCAATAATAGAGGAGAAATATGCCAGCTAAACAAATCGTATTCGATCACATTGCCCGAGAAAAACTACAAGAGGGTGTAAACAAACTTGCCGCGGCGGTAGTCGCAACCTATGGTCCGCGCGCCAGTAATGTCGCGGTCGACAAATCTTTTGGACCGCCCGTGGTTTTGCATGACGGTGTCTCGGTCGCCAAAGAAGTTACTTTAGAAGATTCATTAGAAAACATGGGTGCTCAGCTGGTTAAGGAAGCCGCTTCCAAGACTAATGATATTGCCGGTGACGGCACCACGACGGCCACTCTGCTCGCACAGCAGTTGGTAGTTAAGGGAATGCGAAATATTACCGCTGGGGCTAATCCCATCATGTTGCGCAAGGGTGTCGACAAAGCTGTTCAGGCTGTATTGACTGAGCTCGACAAGATGGCCACTCCGGTTAAGGAAGAGGATTGGGTTAAAGTGGCCACGATTTCCGCTCAGGATGAACGGATTGGTCAGAAAATTGCTGAAGCTATCAAACTGGTTGGTTCTGATGGTATTGTTGAGGTCGAAGAAGGCCGCACCATGGACATCACCATTGAGCACACCGAAGGGATGGAGTTTGACAAGGGTTACGCCTCACCTTACTTTGTTACCGATACGGAGCACATGGAAGCTGTCATTGAGGATGCTTACCTTCTGATTACCGATCAAAAAATCACTAATATGCAAGAGCTACTGCCTTTCCTGGAGAAATTCATGAAGGTTAGCAAGAATTTAGTCATAATTGCCGATGATATTGATGGCGAAGCCATGGCGACCCTGGTGGTTAACAAGCTTCGAGGTGTATTTAATGTCTTAGCGGTCAAAGCCCCAGGTTTTGGCGATCGCCGTAAGGCCATGTTGGAAGATATCGCCGTTTTAACCGGCGGTACGGTTATCAGCTCTGAGGCTGGACGCACATTAGCTAGTGTCGAAGTTGAGGATCTTGGCCGCGCTGACAGTGTTCACTCAACCAAAGACAGTACCCGTTTAATCGGCGGAAAGGGTAGTAAAACTGATATTGATGGCCGTGTGGCTCAGCTGGAAGCTCAGATTAAGAGCTCAACTTCTGAATTCGATATCGAGAAACTGCAGGAACGCAAGGCTAAACTCAGCTCCGGTGTGGCCGTGATTAAAGTCGGTGCCGCCACGGAAGTTGAACTGAAGGAACTTCAAGAACGCGTCAAGGACGCCAAGGAAGCCACGCGAGCGGCTATTGAAGAGGGTGTAATCCCAGGTGGCGGTATTGCTTATCTGCACGCCAGCCAGGTTTTGGCTAAAGTTACCGCTGATGACCCGGACGAAAAAGCCGGCATCCGTTTAGTCAAGGACGCCCTGGAAATGCCGGTTCGCGTTTTGGCTGACAACTCTGGTGAAGATGGCGGTTGGGTAGCCGGCAAGATTGCCGAGTCTAAAAAGACCAACTATGGTTTTAACTCATTGACTCTGGAGTTTGGCGACATGATTGCCATGGGAGTGATCGATCCTAAGAAGGTGGCTAAACACGCCTTAATTAATGCGGCCTCTGTGGCCGGTGGGATTTTAACCACCCGAGTGCTGATTACCGATGTCAAGGAAGACAAGCCAGCCGGCGGAGCCGGCGGCGGCATGCCTGACATGGGCGGCATGGGCATGATGTAAAGATTAAGATTAAGAAATGAGTGAAAAGGAGGTCTCTCGACCTCCTTTTCATTTCGAGTTTTAGCTCATTTCATCTTCTTGCATTCCCAAGCTCAATTCGCTATAATTCCCGTTCATCGCTGTGAGGATGTTTCTGGTGAAACACAAATAAGTTTAAAAAATACTCTTGTCCAGACTGGGCGGAGCAAAATATTTATTAAACTCTTGGTGCTAACGGAGGAAGCTCATTCCAGGTGACAGTCAAGGAAAAGAGTAAAAAAGGAAGCACCATCTATGGCGACTAATAGCCCTCGTCAATATTGGGGAAAGACCGGTATCACTCTCCCTAATATCGATCTTACCGAAGTTCAAAAAGAATCTTACGACGCGTTTTTGAGACAAGGAATTCAAGATGCTTTTGCCGAAATTAATGAAAACGGCGGCATTGTTGATTTTACCGGCAAAAACTGGAAACTGGTTTTCGGTAAACACTATTTTGATGAACCCAAACTTACCCCTGATGAAGCTCGCCTTAAAGGCTTAACTTATGATGCCCCTCTGCGGGTTGAAGTTACCCTGACTAATCTGCGCACTAGCGACACCGTCATCCAAGAAGTTTTCATGGGCGACATTCCTTTAATGACTGAAGCCGGTACTTTTGTAATCAATGGTGTTGATCGCGCAGTGGTGAACCAATTGGTTCGCTCCCCTGGTATTTTCTTTGCCGGTGAGGAAGATCCCCGCACTGGTCGAATGCTTTACCGAGCTGAACTGCGCCCAATGCGTGGTTCTTGGCTGGAAGTTTCGGTTGGCCGCCGCGATGTTTTGACCGTAAAAATTGACCGTAACCGGAAGTTTGCTGGTACGGTATTATTGCGTGCTTTGGGTTTTGAGGCTGATGAGCAGATTTTGGACTTATTTAGTGATGTAGATGTTGATGAAGATGTGCGCTATGTCCAAAACACCATTGACAAGGATCCCACCAAAACACAAAGTGAAGCATTAATTGAGCTTTATGAAAAACTGCGCCCTGGTGAGCCTGCAACTTTAGAAGGCGCCCAGGAATTACTGCAGGATTTATTTTTTAATCCGCGCCGCTATGACCTCAGTCGAGTTGGCCGTTACAAGCTTAACCGCCGTTTAGGTTTAGAGGTTAAGTCTGATGATGATACTCGAGCCAATGTCCTGACTAAAGACGATATTGTGTCGGCCTTTAAATACTTAATTAATCTACAAAACGGCCATGGATACGTGGATGATATCGACCATTTAAGTAACCGCCGTGTCCGTCGTGTGGGTGAACTGGTAGAAACCGTGGCTTTTCGGGTTGGTTTGCTCAGACTTGAACGCTCAATTCGTGAAAAAATGTCTCTGACTAAAACTGGTGAAGAGCTTTCGCCTTCATCTTTAATTAATGCCCGACCGTTAATCGCCACGATTTCGGAATTCTTCCGCCGTAACCGTTTGTCGACCATTTTGGATCAGACAAATCCGTTAGCTGAAGTTGATAACCTGCGCCGTTTATCGGTGATGGGAACTGGCGGTGTGACGCGCGAACGCGCTTCATTCTCGATGCGTGATATTAACGCTTCTCAGTATTCCCGTATCGACCCGGTCCGTTCGCCTGAAGGTCCAAACATTGGTTTGGTGACCTATTTGGCTTTATATACCCGCGTAAATAACTATGGATTTTTGGAAGCGCCTTATCACAAGGTGGTTAAAGAAGAGACCAAAAATGGTATTAAGATGCGTGTTCAGCCGGAAATTGATTATCTGCAGGCAGATGACGAGCAGGATCTGTACATTACCCATTCAGAAATTGAAGTCGACAAAGATGGCTACATTACTCAGGAATGGATTCCAATGCGCCACAATAATGAATTCATCGAAGGTCCGGTGGAAAATGTTCAGTATATTGATGTTATTCCGCGCCAGGTGGTGGGTTCTTCCGCTTCTTTAATTCCGTTTATTTCTCATGACGAAGCTAACCGTGCTTTGATGGGCTCTCACATGCAATGTCAGGCTGTGCCTTTGGTTCGCCCAACTGCGCCAACTATTGGTACTGGCATGGAATCAGAAATTTCCAGAGCGATGGGTCACACCATTTATGCCAAGTACGCTGGTACCGTTGAAGATGTTGACGCTAACATTATTAAGTTAAAACTTTCTGGCAAGGACTTGGACAGAGCCAAAAAAGATGCTGAATTAAAGCAAGGTGAGAACATGGATCTCAAGGGAGATGTCTTGACTTATCACCTACGCAAATTTATTCGCACTTCTCAAAGTACCTGTTACACCCAGCGTCCAGTGGTTAAGCAAGGCGATAAAGTTAAGGTCAACGATTTACTGATTGATGGTCCTTCCACTGATAATGGTGAGCTGGCTCTTGGTCAGAACTTGGTGATCGCTTACACTTCCTTTGATGGATTGGATTATGAAGATGCCATCATTATTTCTGACCGATTAGTTAAAGACGACAGTCTTAGCTCGATCTATATCAGCGAATACGAGACTGAAGTTATGGATACTAAATTGGGTCCGGAAGAATTAACTCGCGATATTCCAAATGTTAGTGAAGTTGAGCTACGCAATCTGGATGAAGAAGGTATTGTGGCCGTGGGCAGTCAAGTCCAGGCTGGAGATATTTTAGTCGGTAAGATTGCTCCTAAGGGTGAAACTGAACTCAGCTCGGAAGAGCGTTTACTGCGCGCCATTTTTGGTGAAAAAGCTCGCGAAGTCAAAGACACCTCACTCCGCATGCCTAATGGTGAAAGCGGAACCGTTATTGACGTAATTGTTTTAGATCGCGATCGCGGTGACGAACTGGAAACCGGCGTTAACAAACGCGTGATTGTCCGAGTTGCACAACTTCGCAAAATTATGATCGGTGATAAATTGGCTGGCCGTCATGGTAACAAAGGTGTTATCTCCAAAGTCGTGCCAGTCGAGGATATGCCGTATCTGGAAGATGGAACTCCGGTGGACATCATTATTTCGCCACTTTCCGTGCTGGCCCGCATGAACATGGGACAGCTTTTGGAGGCTCATCTGGGCTGGGCGGCTCAAACACTTGGTTATCGAGTGGCCGTGCCTGTCTTTGAAGAGAGTAAAGAAGAGCGGATTTGGAAAGAGCTCGAACGAGCTGGCTTGCCAAATTCTGGAAAAGCTCAATTATTTGATGGCCGCACCGGTGATCCCTATACCGAGAAAACAACCGTTGGTGTAGCTTACATTCTTAAGTTGGTTCACATGGTTGAGGATAAAACTCATGCCCGTTCGACTGGGCCTTACTCCTTAGTGACTCAGCAGCCACTTGGCGGCCGAGCTCAAATGGGTGGTCAGCGTTTGGGAGAAATGGAAGTCTGGGCTCTCCAAGCTCACAAAGCGGCTCATACTCTTCAGGAAATGTTAACTATTAAGTCTGATGACGTGGTTGGTCGTGCTAAAGCTTTTGAAGCTATTGTTTCCGATGATGTTATTCCAGGCGCTTCCGTGCCTGAATCATTCCGCGTGTTAGTTAGAGAACTTAACGCTTTAGGTTTGAAGATTGACATGGTCGAAGCCACGGTCCAAGAGGAAGAAGAAACTCCAGCGGTTGATCTGGCTGATGACGCTGAGACTGAGTTGGCGCTTGAAGATGCCGACGAAACATCTGAAATTTTAGCTGATGAAGAATCTGAGTTAGATGAATCTTTACCAGAGGATTCTGAAGTTGAAGATCCTACCGAAATTGATGAAGAAATGACTGACGAGGAAAATGCCGCCATTCGCACTACGTCGGCTGAGGGAGAGGAGAACTAATATGACACCAAACACCGACACTCAAACCGGTTTTCAATCCAATAGTCGCAAAACGGAAGAGCGAATTCTGGACTTTGAATCCTTGCGTATAAGTCTAGCTTCTCCAGAGGAAATTCGTGAATGGTCATATGGTGAAGTGGTTAAAGCTGAAACCATCAACTACCGAACTCAGAAAACCGAAAAAGGTGGGTTATTTGCCGAAGAAATCTTCGGACCAACCCGCGACTGGCAGTGTTTCTGTGGCAAGTACAAAGGTTATCGCTATAAAGGGATTGTTTGTGATAAATGTGGTACTGAAATTACCCAAAGCCGTGTCCGCCGCGAGCGCTTAGGCCATATTGAACTAGCCGTGCCGGCAGTCCACATTTGGTATTTCAAGGGTGCTCCGTCTGCTTTGTCACTCTTACTGGACATCAGTCCCCGCAACCTGAGTTCAATTATTTACTTTAGTAAGTACATTGTGCTGGGTGTAGATAGCTCTGCTAAGCAAGTCATTTTGGAACAACTGGAATCAGACCGCGAAGCCGCCAAGGAACAGCTGGAAGAAGAAGCTAAGAATACAGTTGAAGAAGTTAGAGAGAAGTTGCTTTCTGATTTGGAAGTAGCTAAACAACAGATCAAGGATAAAGAAAATCTAGCTTTAAAAACTGATGAAATTAAGCTAAAGACTAAACAACGAATGGCCTCCATTAAGGATCAGCTGGAACAGGATAAAGAGAACTCGGATGAGATTTACGACACCATCATGGAGATGGTTAAGAAGATTTCCAAGCACTCAATCCTGTTTGAAGACGAATACCTTAAGCTAGCTGAATATAATGCTGTCGATCACCTGCGTTTAGGCATGGGTGCCGAAGCCTTGCTGGAAGTCATTAAGGAAATTGACCTTAACCAATTGGCTGAACAGCTCAAAGAAGAAGTTCTGACCGCTACCGGCCAGCGCCGCGTTAAGGCAACCAAGCGTCTGCGTATTGTTGAAGGCTTTCGCCGCAGTGGTCAAAAACCAGAGTGGATGTTCCAGAAAGCTCTGCCGGTTCTACCACCAGATTTGCGCCCAATGGTCCAATTGTCCGGCGGCCGTTTTGCGGCCTCGGACCTAAATGATCTGTACCGCCGAGTAATTAACCGCAACAACCGTTTGCGCCACTTAATTAACTTGGGTGCGCCGGAAATCATTTTGCGTAATGAAAAACGGATGCTTCAGGAAGCTGTCGACGCTTTAATTGATAGTGCCCATGCCCGCAGTTCGCGCCGCGTCCGCCGCCGCCCGCTTAAGTCTTTATCTGAGATGCTACGCGGTAAGCAAGGACGTTTCCGCCAGAACCTCTTGGGTAAACGGGTTGACTATTCCGGTCGTTCAGTGATTGTGGTTGGTCCAGAACTCAAGCTTAATCAGTGCGGTTTGCCTAAGGAAATGGCCTTGGAAATGTTCAAGCCTTTTGTCTTGCGCGAACTGATCAAATTGGGTTACGCCCCAAATATCCGCAGTGCTAAGTTCATGCTGGAACGCCGCCAGGATGTGGTGTATGACATTTTGGAATCTATTACCAAAAACCATCCAGTCTTGCTAAACCGTGCTCCAACTTTGCATAAGCTTGGAATTCAAGCTTTCTATCCGGTTTTGGTTGAGGGAAGTGCTATTCGTTTGCACCCTTGTGTCTGTGCTGGTTACAACGCTGACTTTGATGGTGACCAAATGGCTGTACATGTACCTTTAAGCAAACAATCAATTAAGGAAGCGGTTGAACAGATGATGCCTCAGCATAATTTGCTCAAGCCAGCTGATATGACTCCGATTACCATTCCTAACAAGGAAATGGCTTTAGGTGTGTATTATCTGACCTCGATTGATTCTTTCGCTGAAAAATCTAAGATTGTGTTTGCTTCTACCTTGGAAGCCGAACAGGCACTTCAACTGGGGTTAATTACCTTACGCCAACCAATTGAGGTTCGGATTGAACGAGCTGATGGCACAACGGAGCGAATTGAAACTACCGTGGGTCGCATCAAGTTCAACAACGTCTTGCCAGAAGAAATCGAGTACATGAACGAAGAAGTTAACGCCGGCAAGATTAAAGATCTGGTCCGCAATGCCATTGACCGTTTAGACAGCGATAAAACAGCTGAGATGATCGACGCCATCAAAGACATCGGTTTTGAGACGGCTACTAACTCTGGTTTGTCTGTGGCAGTGTCTGACTGTACGATGATTCCAGAAAAGGAAGATATTGTCTTAGTTGCCAACAAAAAGGCTGAAGAAGTTCAGGAAAGTTATCTTCAGGGTTTAATTACTCAGGAAGAGAAGCGCCGTTTAACTTTTGAAATCTGGATGAAGACAACTGACGAGGTGGCCGATAAGACCTGGGACAACATGGCGGTTAATAACGCTATTAAGGTCATTATCAATTCAGGTGGAACTCGTGCCTCAAAAGATCAGGTTAAACAGCTATCCGCTATGCGTGGACTCGTGGTTGACCCGATGGGTCGGATTGTGGAAATGCCTACCAAGTCTAATTTCCGTGAAGGTCTCACCATTTTTGAATATGTGACCTCATCTCGCGGATCTCGTAAAGGTCTGACTGACTCCGCCCTTAAAACGGCTGACGCCGGTTACCTAACTCGCCGTCTTTGTGATGTGGCTCATGACTCCATCATTCGCGCTCACGATTGTGAAACCGAAGAAGGACTCGAGATTGTCCGCGCAGGCGAGCGCTCTAAGGTGTTTGCCAAGCGCATTCATGGCCGGTTCGCCGCCAGGGATGTGGTCAATTCAGCTGGTGAAGTATTGGTTGCTCGTAACGAGATTATCGATGATGAGTTGTCAGCTAAGATCGACGCCAGTGATGTGGCTAGTGTGTGGGTTCGCTCACCTCTAACCTGTCAACTGCCGGTTGGTATGTGTGCCAAGTGTTACGGCTGGGATTTCTCCACCAAAAAAGTGGTTGATATCGGAACACCAGTTGGTGTTGTCTCGGCTCAGTCAATTGGTGAGCCAGGAACTCAACTAACTATGCGGGTGAAGCACTCTGGTGGTATTGTCGGTCTCGATGTTACCCAGGGCCTACCTCGTGTGGAAGAGCTGTTTGAAATTCGCAATCCTAAGGGTTTGGCCCCTATTGCGGAAATCACCGGTAAAGTAACCGTGGTAGAAAAGGACGACGTAAACGAAATCACCATTACTGGTAATGGCAAACCTGAAGAAGTTAAGACTTACACCGTACCTAAGACCACCAAGATTATGGTATCTGACGATGAACTAGTTCACGCCGGCTCTCAACTAGCCAGCGGTGTTCTGGATATTCGCGATATTTTGAAACTGCGTGGCATGCGGGCGGCTCAGCAATACTTGCTGGATGAAATCCAACGAGTTTATGAGTCACAGGGCATCTCGATTCATGACAAGCACTTTGAGGTGACTATCTCCAAGATGAGTGACAAAGTCATGATTGAGACAGCCGGTGACACTTCGCTCTTACCGGGCGAAATTGTTGACCGTATGCGCTTTAGAGAAGAAAATGAAGCTGTGATGGCCGAAGGCGGAGAGCCTTCTACCGCTCAGGTTCTGATTCTAGGTATTACCCGCGCCGCTCTCTACACCGAGAGTTGGTTGTCAGCGGCTTCCTTCCAGCACACCACTAACGTGTTGACGCAGGCCGCCTCTCAGGGCAAGTACGATCGCTTGCTTGGTCTAAAGGAAAACGTCATTATTGGACGTTTAATCCCGACCTCGCCGGAACGCGCGCAGATTGAAATGTAGGTTGTTGGCAGGGGATAATGGTTTAACGACACGCCATAGAGATATGGCTTGTTGCGCTCGCCATGGACATGGCGAATGGATAGCGCAAAAGTCGTTAACCATTACCCCCCCAACAACATTGATTTTTGGATAGTGCCAACGTCACCTCACCATCATCCTTTCCAAAAATCAAAATAGACAATTACACTACTAGAGTTTTCCCTGTCCTATGGTATACTTTCAATTCTCAGGCAACCCCTGAGAACGTGTGAAGGGACAGTGGCCAAAGGTCATTGAGTAACACTTAAAAACTCTAGTTCCCCTCATTTAATAAGTAAAAACGACGCTACTAAAGCAAAAAGGAGAGTTACGTGCCTACAATTAACCAATTAATCCGCAAGGGCGGACGCAAAGACAAACCAAGAAAGGTGAAAGCCCAGGCTTTACGCCGTTCTTTTAATGCGCTCAAAACCGGCAGTATTCATACTACTAACCCACAAAAGCGCGGTGTTTGTACTTTGGTTAAGACCATGACACCTAAGAAACCTAACTCCGCTTTACGTAAAGTCGCTCGTGTCCGTTTGTCTAACAAAATGGAAGTTACCGCTTACATTCAGGGTGAAGGCCACAATCTGGCTGAGCACTCAATTGTGTTGGTTCGCGGTGGCCGCGTTAAAGACTTGCCAGGTGTGAAATATCACATTGTCCGCGGTGTTTATGACTGCGCTGGCGTGGAAGGCCGCAAGACCTCTCGCTCCAAATATGGCGCCAAGAAATCAAAAGCATAATATTTTAGAAATTTTAGAAGATAAAGGAATAACATGCGTACTAATAAGGCAGTAAAACGTCAGCTAAATCCAGATCCGCGCTATAACTCAGTAGCGGTCACCAAACTTATCAATCGTTCCATGAAGGACGGCAAAAAAACCGTCGCTCAAAAGCAGGTTTACCAGGCTTTGGAAATCATCCGCCAGACTTTGAACCGAGATCCGGTTGAAGTTTTGGAGGAAGTACTCCGCAAAGTTGCTCCATCAATGGAAGTCCGTTCCCGCCGTGTCGGCGGTGCTTCTTATCAGGTACCAATGCCGGTCAGTCAACACCGGGCGACCTCATTAGCCATTCGCTGGCTCATTAACGAAGCTAATAAACGACCCAATAAAGTTTACAATTCTTATGCCAATAAGCTGTCCGCAGAAATGCTTGACGCTTTGAACGAAGAAGGTGGGGCTGTACAGAAGCGAGTTGTAACTCATAAAATGGCAGATGCGAATAAAGCGTTTGCTCACTTCCGCTGGTAATATTTTTTAGAAAGATAAGCGTATGGCTACTCCGCAAATTGTTAAAACTCAAGACCGTAATGTTCCTCTGGAACAAATTAGAAATATCGGCATTATCGCGCACATTGATGCTGGCAAGACCACCACAACCGAGCGCATTCTTTACTTCACCGGTAAATCCTACAAGATTGGTGAAGTCCATGAAGGCGAAGCGATTATGGACTGGATGGACCAGGAGCGTGAGCGTGGTATTACGATTATGTCAGCCGCGACCACTACTTTCTGGACGCCAGTTTTAGATACGGCTTTGCCTCATTCTAACTACCGAATTAACATTATCGATACCCCAGGCCACGTCGACTTTACCGCCGAAGTGGAGCGCTCACTGCGCGTACTAGATGGTGGAATTACGGTTCTGGACGCTGACAAAGGCGTGCAGTCTCAATCAGAAACTGTCTGGCGTCAAGCTGATAAATACAATGTTCCTCGTTTATGTTTTGTAAACAAAATGGACAAAGTTGGCGCTAATTTTCTTAATGTAGTCGAAGATGTCCGCCAAAAATTCGGTGTTAAGCCAGCTGTAATGGTTCTGCCTATGGGCGCCGAAAATGAGTTCCATGGCGTGATCCAATTACTTGACCGTAACGCCTTATGGTGGGCTGACCAGGAACCAGAAACTCCTTACGATATTATCGATATTCCAGAAGAGTACAAAGCTCAGGCAGAAGAACTGCGGGCTCAGTTAGTTGAGTTAATTTGCGAAACTGACGAGGTTCTACTGGAAAAATTTATTAATGGCGAAGAAATTTCGGTTAATGAACTCAAGACAGCTTTGAGAAAAGCCGTTATTAATTACGAATTAGTGCCGATGTACGGTGGTTCATCCCTGCGCAACATGGGCATTCAACCTTTGTTAGACGCGATTGTTGAATATCTGCCTTCACCGGTTGATATCGATTCAATTACTGGCACCAATCCTCGAACTGAAGAAGAAGTTACTCGCGAGCTCAAGGTCAGCGAGCCTTTATCGATGTTGGCTTTTAAGATTCAGACTGATCCACATGTCGGTCGAATTACTTACTGTCGAATTTACTCAGGTAAACTCGAGTCAGGTAGTTATCTGTACAATGCCACCCGCGATACCCGTGAGCGCATTGGCCGTTTGCTGTTGATGCACGCCAATCAGCGTGAAGAAATTAATGAAGCTTACGCTGGTGAAATTGTGGCGGTAGTTGGCTTGAAAGACACCAAGACCGGAGATACTCTCTGTGAAGAGAGCAAACCGATCATTCTGGAAGGTATTTCATTTGCTGAACCAGTTATTTCCTTGGCCATTGAGCCTCGGACCAAATCGGACCAAGAAAAGATGGCTTTAGCTTTAAACAAGTTATCTGAAGAAGATCCAACTTTCCAAATCAAGAATAATCCTGAAACCAACCAGACAGTCATTGCCGGTATGGGCGAACTGCATTTGGAAATTCTAGTTGACCGCATGAAGCGTGAATTTAAAGTTGACGCTGATGTGGGTGCGCCTCAGGTAGCTTACCGCGAAACCATTTCTAAAGCGGTTGAATCAGAAGGTAAATTTATTCGCCAGTCTGGTGGTCGCGGTCAGTATGGTCATTGTTGGTTAAAACTTGAGCCCAAGGATCGGGGAACCGGTTATGAGTTCATCAATGAAATCACTGGTGGTGTAATTCCGCGTGAATTCATTCCTGCCATTGAAAAAGGTGTTAAAGAAGCCATGGGAAATGGCGTGATGGCCGGTTACCCTCTGGTTGACATGAAAGTTACCGTTTATGACGGAAGTTACCATGACGTCGACTCTTCGGAAGCCGCTTTCAAGATCGCAGGTTCAATTGCCTTGCAGGACGGTGTTAAACAAGCTGGCATGCAGTTACTTGAACCAATCATGCGGGTTGAGGTGACCACGCCTAAAGAATATATGGGTGACATCATTGGCGATTTATCAGGCCGCCGCGGCGCAGTTCAAGCAACCAAAGAGAGCGGTGCAGCCGTCATAATTATCGCTTTGGTTCCTCTGGCTGAGATGTCTAAGTATGCTACAATCATCCGGAGCATGACTCAAGGTCGGGCTTCTTATTATATGGAGCCAGCGCATTACGAAGTTGTCCCAACTAATATTGCGCAAACAATCGTTGAAAGCAATCAAAAGTAAGAAAAAAGGATAAAAACAAAGGAGATTACGTATGGCAACATACCAACGAACAAAGCCACACGTCAATATCGGCACTATCGGTCACGTCGACCATGGTAAAACGACTTTGACGGCTGCCATCACCACCGTCTTGGCAAAACAAGGTCTGGCTGATGCCAGAGGATATCTGGACATTGATAATGCTCCAGAAGAAGCCGCTCGCGGTGTGACAATTAATATTTCTCACCTCGAGTACGAGACTGAAAAGAGACACTACGCTCACATTGATGCCCCAGGTCACGCTGACTACATCAAGAACATGATTACCGGTGCTGCCCAGATGGACGGTGCTATTTTGGTGGTCGCGGCTAGTGATGGTCCGATGCCTCAGACTCGTGAGCACATTCTGCTGGCCAAGCAGGTTAATGTACCTCGCTTGGTTGTCGCTTTAAACAAGGTTGATATGGTGGATGACGAAGAACTGTTAGATTTAGTCGAGATGGAAGTCCGTGAGCTGTTAAGCAAATACGGTTTCGATGGCGACAACACTCCAGTGGTTCGCGTTTCCGCTCTTAAGGCTCTGGAAGGCGATGCCAAATATGAGCAGGGTGTTCTTGACCTTATGAAGGCAGTTGACGAATACATTGAAGATCCAATTCGTGAGACCGACAAACCATTCCTCATGTCTATCGAAGACGTTTTTTCAATCAAGGGTCGTGGTACAGTTGTTACCGGCCGGATTGATCGCGGTGTAGTCAAAGTTGGCGACGAAATCCAGATTTTGGGTATGGGCGCTGACAAGAAAACCGCTGTTACCGGAGTAGAAATGTTCCGCAAGCAGCTGGAAGAAGGCCAAGCCGGTGACAACGTGGGCGTATTACTCCGCGGTGTTGAAAAGGACGAAGTTGAGCGCGGTATGGTGCTTTGTAAGCCTGGTAGCGTGACTCCTCAGACCAAATTCAAGGCTGAGGTGCTCATTTTGACCAAGGAAGAGGGTGGTCGTCACAAACCATTCTTCTCCGGATACCGACCCCAATTTTACCTCCGGACTACGGACGTAACAGGTGAGATCAAACTCCCTGAAGGTGTCGAAATGGTTATGCCTGGTGATAACGCTCAGATGTCAGTCGAGTTAATTACTCCAATTGCCATCGAGCAGGGTCTCCGCTTCGCTATTCGCGAAGGCGGTCTGACCGTTGGAGCCGGTGCCGTGACCGAGATTCTTAATTAAAACTACCTAAGAATTCTCGCCTCAAAAGGTGAAAAATCCAGCCAGCCCCGGGCGAAAGCCTGGGGCTGGTCGTTTATTTAAGCTTGATCTCCTCTTAACTTTCCGCTTACATTTGCGCTATAATTTAGTTTACGTTCGGCTGTCTCTAGCCCTACTATCAGTTAACTTTACCTTTGAGCCAGGATTTGGTATTCTTTCCCCTTGGCAGAACGCCAGGTATTGGGTATAATCGCACTCTGTCTAATTAACTATTATGGCTCTACAACAATCGAAACAACCAGTAAATAAAATTCGCATCCGCCTAAAGGCGTTTGATCATCGTATTTTGGATGAAGCGGTGCGGAAAATTATGCAGAGCGTTTTGGCTTCAGGAGCTTCCGTAATTGGACCGATCCCCATGCCAACTAAGTTTAAGCACTTTACCGTTCTTCGTTCCCCTCATACTGATGAAGACTCACGAGAACACTTTGAAATGCGCACCCACATTAGGGTGCTCGATATTGTTAACCCCTCAGGTAAGACCATCGACTCATTGATGCATCTTGAACTGCCTGCAGGCGTAGGAATTCAGATCAAGCACTAATTAAGGTAATCATGGTAAATGCAGTAATCGGTCAGAAAAAAGGTATGCGTCAAGTTTGGACCAAACTTGGCGTTCGTTATCCCGTTACCGAAGTGGTAATGAAGGGTAATGTGGTGGTGCGCTCAATTGGTCAGGCTGATGACACAAATGACACTAAGCGCTTCCAAATCGCTTTTGGCGATAAAAAGATTAAGAATGTTCCTCAGCCAACCGCTAAACAGCTGGAGCAGGCCGGAATTTTACCAGGTAAGCGAATTTTCAAAGAAGTTGAAACTCAAGTTGAACTCAAGCCAGGCCAAGAAATCAAGGTCGAAGACGTTTTTGAAGTCGGCGACGTGATTAAGGTCACTGGCACTAGCAAAGGTAAAGGTTTTGCCGGTGTGGTTAAGCGCTGGGGTTTTAAGGGTGGTCCACGTACACATGGTCAATCAGACCGTCAACGGGCACCTGGATCAATTGGCCAAGGTACTACGCCAGGTCGTGTTTACAAAAACAAAAAGATGCCAGGTCACATGGGTGTCCAAAGCAAGACTTTACTGACAGCCGTTATATTGGCTATTGATCCCGAAAAACAGACTATCTGGATCAAGGGCTCACTTCCGGGCTCATACAACGGTTTCTTAACCCTCTACAAGGGCACAGACCAGAATTTAATTGAACTTAACGAAACCAGTCTCTCACAGTTGTTAGACATCAAACCTCAGTCAGTTCCAGCTGAAGAGGAAAACGCAGAAGAAGCTCCAGCAGAGAATGTAGAAGAAGCTCCAGCGGAGATTGTAGAAGAAGCAACCGAATCAACCCCTAAAGAGGATGCCCCGGCTAAGGCTGAGGAGGCTCAAGCATGAAATTATCACAAGTAAACCTAACCGGCGCTAAGCGGACAACTTCCGTTGAGGTTAATGAGGCCTTATTTGGACCAATTAACCCCGAATTATTGTCTCAGGCAGTTTATATTTATCGCAGTAATCAACGTCAGGGTGGGGCTAAAGTCCAAACCCGCAGTGAAGTTAGCCGAACCAAAACCAAGTGGTACAAGCAAAAAGGTACCGGCCGCGCCCGTCACGGTGCCCGCACGAGCAACATTTTTATTGGTGGTGGTGTGGTGTTTGGTCCAACTGGTCAGGAAAACTTTACTAAGAAACTATCACAAAAAATGAAGTCGGCCGCCCTGCGTAGTGCGCTTGGCATAACTGCCTCATACGACAACGTTATGTTGGCTGATGGTCTAAAAGGTTTTACCGGTAAGACCAAGGAAGCTCAAGACGCTTATGTGCGTATTAGTGAAGACCGAACCGACCGCGTACTTTTCATCATTGCTGGTGATTATGCTCAGTTCCGTTTAGCCGCGGCTAATTTGCCAGAAGTTGAACTTACCAGAGCTGACAGGGTAAATGCCTATGAAGTTGCCAGTGCTGATAAAGTGGTTATCTTTAAGGAAGCCCTAGAAGTACTTGAACAGCGATTATTGAATTCTACTGATAAATCAGCTAAAACAACTGCTGTTGAGCCTACTGCTAAAAAAACCGCTGAGAAACCAGCCGCCAAAACTTCAGCTAAGCCAGCCGCTAAATCAGCCACTAAGACAGCTGATAAATCTGAAGAGACCAAGAAGTCTGCCAAACCAGCCACTAGGGCTGTTAAGAAAACAACCAAGAGTAAGGCTTCTGCCAGTGCCAAAAAATCGGTCAAGACCGAGAAAGAGGTATCAGCATGAACCCTTACGTATTAATTAAACCAGTCATTACTGAAAAGTCTCTGCAAATGGCAAAAGAAGAGAATTCTTTTACCTTTTACGTTGACCCAAGCGCCGACAAACGCGCCATTAAGCAGGCGATTGAAGCCGCTTTTGAAGTAAAAGTGCTGGATTTAAAAACCATCAGCTTGCCTGGTGAGAAGAAACGAACTGGCCGTCGTCGCATTACTCGCAACGTGCCAGCTCGCAAAAAAGCTATCGCCGTCTTACCAGCCGGCCAAAAGATTGAATTGTTTGACTTATAATAAGGACCCTTATGTTAGTAAAAAGAAAATCAGTTACACCAGGTCAGCGAAATCGCATTGACAACAAGCAAAGCCTGGTGGCCAACCAGCCAACCAAGGCATTGACCGGCAAAGGCGCTCGCCGCCGCAACGGTCGCAATGCCCAGGGTAAAATTACTGTCCGCCATCGCGGCGGCGGCGCCCGACGCAAGTATCGAATGATCGATTGGCGACGGGAAAAGATTGGCGTTCCAGCTAAAGTTGTCCAGATTGAGTACGATCCTAACCGCAGTGCTAATATTGCTCTGTTAAATTACGCCGATGGCGACAAGCGGTACATAATTGCACCTCGAAATCTTAAAGAAGGTACTCAATTGATGTCTGGTCCGGAAGCGGAACTCGAAGTCGGCAACACTTTGCCACTTAAAAATATTCCGGTTGGTATGCCAATTCACGGTCTTGAATTAAAGCCAGGCAAAGGAGCGCAATTAGTCCGTGGCGCTGGCGTGGCCGCTGTTATCCAAAGCCGTGACGATAAATATGCTACAATTCTGCTTCCCTCAAAGGAAATCCGTTTGATTCCGGTTGACTGTCAAGCCACCATTGGTGAAGTCGGTAACCCAGATCACAAAAACCGAAAACTCGGCAAAGCTGGCCGCAAACGCCACTTGGGTATTCGACCAACGGTTCGTGGTTTAGCTATGCACCCAGCCGCCCACCCACATGGTGGTGGTGAAGGTAAAAGTGGTGTTGGTTTGAAGCATCCTAAGACACCTTGGGGTATGCCAGCACTCGGCAAGAAAACTCGAAAAAAGAAGAAATATTCAAACAAATGGATCATTAAAGATCGAAGGGTCAAGTAAACATGTCACGATCACTTAAAAAAGGACCATACGTTGACGAGAAGTTGCAGAAAAAAGTAACGGCTCAAGCTGGCGCGACTAAAAAACAGCCAATCAAAACTTGGGCTAGAGCTTCTCAGATTTCGCCTGAATTTGTCGGATTTACTTTTTTGGTTCATAACGGACGTAAATTTATTGAAGTTTATATCTCTGAAGAAATGGTTGGTCACCGTTTGGGCGAGTTCGCCCCAACTCGAACCTTCCATGGTCATGGAAAGATGGTGAAACGGATCTTAGCCAAGACATAAGGATAAATATGATTATTAAAGCCAAACAATCTACCAGTTGGATTACTCCCCGTAAGTTACGGTTAGTTGCCGATACAGTTCGTGGCAAGGATCTAGCTGAGACCAATCTGATTTTGTCTAGCTTAAATAAGCGTGGCGCTCAGGTAATTAACGAGACTATTCGTCAAGCCGTTGCTAACGCTGTTAATAACCTTGGCTTACCAGAGGACACTTTAGTTCTTAAGACTTTGATGATTAATGAAGGACCAAAGTTCCGTCGCTTCCGTGCTGGTGCTCGTGGCCAGGCCAAACCCTACGTTTTACGAACCTCTCACGTAGTAGTTGAGCTGGAGTCACCAGAAACTGAGGTTAAAACTGAGTCCAAAGCTGAGCCAGCCACCAAGCCAGAGGCTAAGTCTGCCACTAAAGCAGAGTCAACCAAAGAAAAATCTTTACCTAAATCAGACCCTAAGACAGAAGTTGACTCTAAAGCTAAACCAAAAGCTAAAACAACTGCTAAAACAAAAAACGCAAAATCATCTACAGCCGCTAAATCGGCCAGTAAAAAAGAGACAAAGAAATAACCTATGGGACAAAAAGTACATCCAACCGGCTTCCGTATCGGCAACACCTTTAACTGGAAATCCACCTGGTACGCCAATTCCAAGACCTATTCACAACGGGTGCTTGAGGATAAGTTGATTCGTGACTTTTTTGAGAAAAAGCTCAGCAATGCCGGCTTAGACCGCATTGAAATTGAGCGTTCGATCAATGCCATTAAGATTCGTTTGCACGTTAGCCGCCCTGGTGTGGTTATCGGCCGCGGCGGATCAAACCTGGAAGAATTGAAGAATCAATTAGCCCGGCTCTTAAAGATTAATCCCCGTGATCCTAAAGGAATCAGAGTGTCCATTGATGAAATTGTGGAAGTCAAACAGCCTGATTTGTCATCTAAATTTGTGGCTGAGCGGATTGCTGATCAATTAGTAAAGCGATACCCCTTCCGCCGCGCTGTTTCACAAGCTCTGGAAAGAGTCATGAATGCCGGAGCCAAAGGTGTTAAAATCCAGCTTTCCGGTCGTTTGGGTGGCGGCGAAATTGCCCGTCAGGAAAAGCATTCCGAAGGCACTGTGCCAACTCAAACTCTGCGTGCTGAAATTGATTATTACGAATCACCAGCTTTAACTAAATCAGGTTTGGTTGGAATTAAAGTTTGGATCAACAAAGGTGAGGTTAATCAAGCTAAAAATAACGAGAAATAAATATGTTACAACCTAAGAAATCAAAATACCGCAAGCAGTTTAGAGGCAAGAACCGTGGCAATGCCACTCGTGGCCAGAACATTGATTTTGGTAAGTTTGGCATTCAGGCTACCACTCGTGGTGAGCTGACTGCCCGCCAGATTGAAGCCGCTCGTAAAGTGATTTCTCAGTCGACCAAACGTATCGGTAAGATGTGGATTCGCGTCTTCCCTGATCATCCGGTAACCAAAAAAGCGGTTGGCGTTAAAATGGGCTCCGGCAAAGGCGATATTCATGAATATGTCGTCAAGATTAAGCCAGGACGGATAATTTTTGAATTAACTGGTGTACCTGAAGAAATTGCCCGCGAAGCTTTCCGCAAAGCCGGTCATAAGATTCCGATGAAGACTCAATTCATCATGAAGGAAGAAAACTAAATATGAAAAAGAATGATCGGCAAGCACTCTTAGCTTTGTCTCAGGACGAGATGAATAAAAAACTGCGCGAACTGCAAGTGGAACTCATTCGAGCCCGCCAAGAGAGACTTTTGCAGGATCGCACTAAAGTCGATATTAAGAAAGCATATAAAGCCCGTAAACAAATCAAGCTGATTAAGGCAGAACTTCGCCGCCGCGAATTAGTGGAGAAGTCGGAGTAAAACTATGAAACAACTACAAGGAATTGTAATCCGCGTGAATGATGAGCGAACCGCCAAAGTTGAAGTGGCGCGCCGCTGGAAGCACCCGGTGTATAAGAAATTCGTAAAACGTACTAAAAACTATCTGGCGCATGTGCCGGCCGAAATTACGGTCGCGGTTGGTGATGAAGTAACTTTAACCAGTTGCCCACCAGTCAGCAAGCGCAAGAACTTTATGATTACTGAGAAAAAGGAAGCCTAAAGAGGAAATATGATTCAACTTCTGTCAGTCCTACGGGTAGCCGATAACTCTGGCGCAAAGCGCTTGCGGGTAATCTTGGTCCATGGAAAATCTAAGCATCCATTTGGTTCAGTGGCTGATGTAGTTACTGCTTCAGTTATTTCCGCTCAGCCTAATGCCGCCATTAAAAAAGGTGAAAAAGTAAAAGCTGTGGTAGTGCGTACTAAAAAAGAAGTACGTCGTTCTGATGGCAGTTACATTCGCTTTGATGATAATGCGGCTGTCCTAATTGAAGCGATCGATAATAAAGTGCCACGCGGAACTCGGGTATTTGGTCCGATAGCGCGTGAGGTAAAAGATGCGGGTTATGCTAAAATAGCGTCTCTCGCTCCAGAGGTCTTATAGTTATGAAATTTAAAGTTGGTGACGAAGTCATCGTAACCGCCGGCAAGGATAAGGGCACACGTGCCAAAATTATCCGTGTACTACCTGACCAGAACAAGGTTGTGGTTCAGGGTGCAAACATGTACACCCGCCATCGCAAGCCGATGGGTGGTCAAACAGGCGAACGAGTCCGACTGGAGCGCCCAATGTCGACCGCTAAAATTGCTATTTGGAACGACTCAGCTCAGGCGCGCGATCGCGTCCGCTATGAAGTCAAAGATGGCGACAAAGTCCGTGTCTTTGCAAAAACAGGTAAAACAATATGAACCGTAAAAAACAACTCTATCAGCAGGAAGTCGTCCCAGCCTTAATGGCTAAGTTCGGCAAAGAAAATCCTTTCGCGGTGGCCAAGTTGGTCAAGATTACCGTGAATGTGGGTGTGGGAAGTGAATCTAACCGTCAGCAGTCAGCTGATGCCGTTATGACTCAGCTTACTAAAATGACTGGTCAGCGTTCACACGTCACCTCAGCTCGGATGTCGATTGCTAGTTTCAAGCTTCGTGAAGGCGATCCCGTTGGTGTGGCTGTTACTTTGCGCGGCGACCGCATGTGGGACTTCTTTGACAAGTTGGTATCACTGGCTCTGCCTCAGGTTAAGGATTTTAGTGGTGTTTCAAGAACCGCTTTTGATCAAGCCGGAAACTACACCCTTGGTTTAACTGAACAAATTATCTTCCCAGAGATTGTTTACGATGAAATCGACCGAGTGCGCGGCTTACAAGTCGTCATGACCGTTCAAAATGCCGACTCTCGTGAAGAATCATTTGAATTATTAGAAAAACTCGGAATGCCCTTCAGGAAAGAGGAGTAAAAGCATGGCTAAGAAATCAAGAATCGCTAAAGCACTAAAACTGCGAGACCACTCTACCCGGAGCGTTAATCGCTGTCAATTGTGCGGCCGTTCCCGCGGCTACTACCGCCACTTTGGCCTTTGCCGCTTATGCATGCGTGATTTAGCTCATAAAGGAGAACTGCCTGGTTTAGTAAAATCCAGCTTCTAAGATTAATATGACAGACACTATAGCCGACATGATTATTCAAATTAAAAATGCCTACCTGGCCCACAAGGATGAGGTGCGTTTACCAGCTTCGAAACTGCGTGAACAAATCGCCGAATTACTGGTTCAGGAAGGATATTTAGCTGATGTTACCCGTGAGCCAATTCCGCCTCAAGATGTACTGGTGCTGAAAATGCGCTACATTGACGGACGTTCTGCTTTAACTAACGTTAAGCGCGTGTCTAAATCTGGTCAGCGTATTTACCGGACAGCCGACAAACTGCCTCGGGTGCTATCTGGCTACGGAACTTCAATCATCTCAACTTCTAAAGGAATAATGACTGTTACACAAGCCAAGAAAGTCAATGTTGGCGGAGAGGTACTGTTCAGTATTTGGTAAGGATTATATGTCACGAATTGGACGCACACCCATCACTATTCCTAGCGGCGTAACCGTTGAACTCCAGGACAAAACCGTGGTAGTTCGCGGATCAAAAGGTGAGCTTAAGCTGGATCTGCCAACTTTCACCAGTCTTGATATAGCTGAGGGCGAAGTTAACGTTGCTCGAACTAATAATTCACGTCAAGCCAGAGCCAATCATGGTCTGGCCCGCAGTCTGATCCAGAATTTAGTTGAAGGTGTCTCAGAAGGATTCACCAAACGATTAGAATTAGTCGGAACTGGTTATCGCGCTTCGATGAAAGGCGCCGGAATTAGTATGACCTTAGGTTTTTCTCATCCGGTTGAAATTCCAGCCGTGCCAGGAATAACTTTAAGTCTTGAAGGTAATAATATTGTGATTGTTCAAGGTATTGATAAACAACTGGTAGGCCAAGTAGCCGCTGATATTCGCAAGTTCCGACCACCGGAGCCTTACAGGGGCAAAGGTATTCGTTACGAAGGTGAGCAGGTTCGCCGTAAGCAAGGTAAGGCCACTGCCGCCTAAAAGGAAAACATGAATTACGTTCAAAAACAAAAACTACGCCAGGTTAAAAGAGCACGACGAGTCCGGTCAAAAATGTCCGGAACTTCTGCTCAGCCTAGGATTAGTGTTTATCGTTCAAACAAGCATATTCAGATTCAAGTAATTGATGATGAGCAGGGCAAGACTTTAACAGCCGTGAGTGATCTCGGTAAATCCAAGTCAATTGCCGGTACAAAAACAGAGCGTACAGTTGTAGTGGCTAAAGATCTAGCGAAAGCTATGAAAAAAGCCAAAATTACTAAAGCCGCTTTTGATCGTGGTGCCAACAAGTATCATGGCCGCGTTAAAGCGGTGGCAGAGACGCTTCGTGAAGAAGGAATTGAGGTATAACCAATATGGCCAGAGGAAATGATCGCCGCGGCAGTGACAGCAACTTTGACGAGAAAGTCGTCCAAGTTAACCGCGTATCCAAAAAAACTAAAGGTGGAAACAAAATGGGTTTCGCCGTGTTGATGGTGGTCGGTGACCGACAAGGAAAAGTCGGCGTTGGTCTAGGTAAAGCACCTGATGTTTTGAGTGCAATTCGCAAGGGTGCTCGCAAAGCCAAAAAACGCATGTTAATGGTGCCGATGGATGGTTCAACAATTCCTTTCCCGATTGAAGTGAAGAGTGGTGCTTCTCGCATTATGCTCAAGCCTGCGCCATCAGGATCAGGAGTTATTGCTGGCGGACCGGTCAGAGCTGTAGTTGAAGCGGCCGGCATTCGTGATATCTCAAGCAAAATTCTGGGTACAGATAATAAAGCTTCAAATGTTTATACTACTTTTATTGCCTTGCAAAAAATTCGTCAGATTGTTGATGTAAAAGGCATTCAGCTTAAATCAATTGCTCAAGAAGAGGAAGAAGAGCGCCAGAAAGAGCGCGAGCTCCAGCGCGAAGCTCAGCAGAAGGCCGCCGCCGATAAAGCCGCCGCCGATGAAAGCGCCCAAACTGCTAAGAAAGCTGACAAACCAGCTAATAAACCAGCTAAAAAATCTGACAAGAAGGCTGATAAACCAGCCGCCAAACCTGCTGACAAAAAAGCTGAACCCGCCAAGCCAGCTAAATCAACAGCTAAACCGGCCAAGAAAGCTGACAAGCCAGCTGAGAAAGCTGACAAACCAGCCAAAGCGGAAGAAACAAAGTAAGGTACAACATGAGTTTGCTGAATAAATTACAAGCCATCAAACAAATGCCTCAGCGCCGAGCTGGTCGTGGCTATGGCAGTAAGCGTGGTGGTCACACCTCCGGCAGTGGTCAAAAAGGTCAGCGATCCCGCAGTGGTGGAATTGTGCCTTTGTGGTTTGAAGGTGGTCAACTACCTTTAATCCGACGTTTGCCTTGGCAACGTGGTAAAGGCCGTTTGAAACCTTTGCATAATCGTCAGGAAGTTCAATTAGCTGATCTCAGTAAACACAAGTTAGAAGTTGTGACACCATCAGCTTTATTAGCGGCTGGCTTAGTCTCAAACCTACGTGATCCGATCCGCCTCATTGGGGCAACTACATTGGAAACTGCCATCAAGGTTGAGGGAGTGGAAACTTCTCAGCCTGTACTCAAAGCAATTGAAAAAGCTGGCGGTTCAGTGCAAGCGTGAAAAAAGTACTACAAATACTGCGGGGTTTATGGTGGTCCAAAGACCTGCGGCAGAAGCTACTAGCTACTCTGGGATTAACGGCATTTTTCCGTTTAATTGCTTTTGTACCTTTATTTGGCGTTAACGTTGAACAACTACGCACCATTCTCGAAAACAATCAGTTCCTGGGAATTTTAAATATTTTCTCTGGTGGAACTTTGACCAACTTTTCAATCGCGGCTGTGGGTATTAGTCCGTATATTACTTCGTCCATTATGCTTCAGGTGGCGGGCTTATTTATTTCCCGCTTAAAGGAGATGCAGAAGGAAAGCGAAGCTTCCCGGGCGCAAATTCAGCAGTGGACGCGATTTTTGTCCGTGCCGATTGGTGTGGTTCAGTCGTTATCACTGTTGTTCCTCTTGAGATCGCAAAATTTGCTGACGGCCACTTCACCCATGGATTTTGTTGCCATTATTTTATCGCTGGTGGCAGGTTCTTTAGTGGTCATGTGGATTGGTGAACTCTTAACCAAGCATGGCGTTGGCAATGGCACTTCTTGGATTATCTTTGTCGGAATTATCAGTAGTATTCCGCAATCAATAGCTCAGACATTTGCTCTGCGTGATTTCCTTGGTCTTGGTATTGTGCTGGGACTCGGTGCGGCTTTGTTAGCCTTGATGGCTTCGGTGGTGTTTATGCAGCAGGCGGTGCGACGAATTCCGATTCAGCAAGCCAAGCGCCAGCGCGGTTCAGCCATGTACGGCGGTTCCATGTCACATGTTCCGATCCGGGTTACTCAATTTGGCGTGATGCCGATCATTTTCGCTTTGCCGGTTTTAACTTTGCCTTCGACTTTAGCTTCCTTAATCTTGAACGTCGATGTTCCAGGCTGGCTGGCTAATGTTGCTCGTCAGGCGCAGACATTATTTACGCCAGGCAGTTCGTTCTACACCACGCTCTACTTTATTTTTGTCTTTGCCTTTACCTTCTTTGCCATTTTTGTCTACTTTAATCCTAAAGAATTTGCCGAGGATCTTAAAAAATCCGGTGCTTTTGTACCAGGTGTCAGACCAGGCAAACCTACCTCAAAGTTGTTACTTCGAGTTTTGCTGAGGATTTCCTTTATTGGTGGACTTTACCTAGCAGTAGTGGCGGTTCTGCCGTTACTCGCTCAGCAGTACACCGGTTCTTCAACTTTAACTTTGGGCGGAACGGGACTTTTAATTGTCGTTTCGGTGGTTCTAGATACCTTACAGCAGGTTCAATCTCAGCTGGTTCATGATCGTTACGAGGAATACGTCTAAAAATAGGAGATCTCTATGAAAGTAGTTATTGTTGGCATTCAGGGAGCAGGTAAATCGACACAAGGAAATCTGCTCAAGGATTATTACAATATTCCTTATCTGTCTTCAGGCCATATTTTCCGGAATATCGCCAGAGAAAAAACACCTCTTGGCCGTTATATTAAAGAAGTTATGAATGCCGGTATGCTGATTCCGGACGACCGGACCACAGAAATTGTACAAGGATATCTGGAACGGCCGGAATATGAAGGTGGCTACATCCTAGATGGCTTCCCACGCACCGTTCCCCAGGCTGAAGCCTTTAAAAATGGGGTAGCGGCCGTAATTTATCTCAATATTTCAGACAAAGAAGCGCTGTGGCGCATTGCGGGTCGGATTATGGATGGTTCCGAACTAAGAGAAGATGAAACTTTACCCGCTATTCGCAAGCGTATCCAGCAATTCCATGAGCACACCGAGCCGGTAATTGAGTATTATCGTCAGAAAGGTTTGCTAGAAGAAATCGACGGAGAGCAGGATGTTCAGATGATTTTTAACGAAATCATTAAACGTCTTGATACCAGGCAGTGAATCTGGTACAATCCAGGCTCTGTGAAACCAGGAACATTACATGGCAATAAGTAGTCAACAACGCAAAGATATTCTGATCCTCACAGGTGAGGTGACAGAATCCCTACCAAATACCATGTTCCGAGTAACAGTTCTCGAAGGACCTGAAGAAATTATTGGAAAGTCCGTACTCTGCACCTTAAACGGTAAGATGCGTCGCTTTCGCATTAGAGTTCTGCCTGGCGATAAAGTCACGGCCGAACTAAGTGTTTATGATCTAAACCGTGGCCGGATTACAAGACGTCTGCGGGATCATGAATTATCGGGTGTTAACACTCCCGAAGAGCAGGCTGTTCAGCCAGCTGAAAAAGTAGAATCAGGCGAAGCCGAATCCAACTCAAAAGAGGTGGAAACTGTAAAGGCTAAAGCCAAAGTTGAAGAAAAAATAGAAAAATAAACATGAAATACAAAACAAGTGTTAAACCACGCTGTCGTCAATGCAAGTTTATTCGCCGTAAGGGTAAACTTATGATCCGGTGTGTTAACCGCCGCCACAACCAGACTCAAGGATAAATATGCCACGTATAGCAGGAATTGATCTACCAAATAACAAAAAAGTGTTCATCGCTTTAACTTATATTTATGGCGTTGGCCGGTCTAATGTTCAGACAGTTCTCAGCCAGTCTAAAGTAGATGGTGACAAACGAGTCAGTGAGCTTACTCCTGATGAAGTCAATCGTTTGCAGAAAGTTATTGAAGCCTCATTTGAAGTTGAAGGTAATTTAAGACAGAAAATCCGTGATTCAATTGAGCGACTCAAAAGAATCAGCAGTTATCGTGGTTATCGGCACGTTCAAATGCTACCGTCACGCGGTCAGCGAACTCGGACTAACGCCCGTACCCGCCGCGGCAAGCGCCGCACTGTCGGAGCCATGACAAAAGAAATGGCCGCCAAAATGGAAGAAGCTAAAAGAGGTTAATCTCCAAGGTATTTATATATGGCTAATCCAAGATCAAGCTCATCCCGCAAGAAAAACGCCAAAGTGGTACAAAAAGGCCGCATTTACATTAATGCGACTTTTAATAATACTTTAGTAACAGTAACGGATGATCACGGCAACACAATTTCCTCAAGCTCAACTGGAGCAGTCGGTTTTACCGGCTCTCGCAAATCCACTCCTTACGCCGCCACGGTGGCGATTGAAACAGGTTTGGACCGTGCCAGGGAAATGGGCATGCGCTCAGCCGATTTATACATTAAAGGTGCCGGTCCAGGACGCGACGCCGTCTTGCGCGTAATTCGAAACTCAGGAATTTCATTAGGGATGATCGCGGATGTAACCCCGATCCCTCACAACGGAACTAAAGCACGGAAGATGAAACATGGCTAGATATACCGGTCCTAAAATCAAACTATCAAGAAAAGTCGGGCAAGACCTCGGCTTAAAGACGAATGCTTTAAAAGTGGCTCGCCGCTTGAACATTCGTCCTGGCCAGCACGGCCGCAATATGCGCCGCAAGCTGTCCGAATATGGCGTTCAACTGCAGGAGAAGCAGAAAGTTCGTTATATTTATGGCGTTCAGGAAAAATATCTGCGCCGCACTTACGCTGAAGCTATGAAATCAACCTTAGGTACCGGTCAGGAGCTGTTAAAGCTCTTGGAGCGCCGCCTGGACAGTGTCGTCTTTAGATTGGGGTTTGCCCCTACCAGAGCCGCCGCCCGTCAGATGGTTACTCACGGCCACGTCAAGGTTAATGGCAAGAGACTAGATATTGCCTCATTCCGAGTTCAGATTGGTGATGTGATTGAGATCTCATCCAAAGCGGCCAAGATCCCTTATGTTGCTGAACTTCTTGGAGAAAAATCAGTTATTAATACTCCCAAGTGGCTGGAGCGAAAAGCCACTATTGGTAAAGTCACTGCGTTGCCCGAGCGCGAAGACATTACCGAAGGAATTGAAGAACAGCTCGTGGTGGAATACTACTCAAGATAAGGAGCCCTATGATAAAACCCGTATTTAACGTACTCATTGCCCAACAGGCTGATGACTATACCGAATTTGTCTTAGAACCTTTGGAGCGTGGCTATGGCCACACTGTAGGTAATGCCCTGCGCCGAGTGCTTTTGTCTTCAATTGCCGGTCACGCTATTACCGCCGTTAAGATTAAAGGCGTAGATCACGAATTCCAGACCGTCAAAGGTATGACCGAAGATGTGGTCGAGCTGATGCTTAACCTCAAAGAAGTCCGGATTAAATCTGATTTAACCGATCCAACTCACTTAACTCTCCAGAAAAAAGGCGGCGAAATTACTGCCGGTGATATTAAATGTCCAGGTAATGTAGAGATTGTTAACAAACAACATCACTTGGCTACTATGTCAGCTGATTCGACCTTGGATTTAGAATTAACAGTTGAATACGGCATTGGTTTCAGCCCAGCTAATGAGCGCGAATCAGAAGATCTTTCCGGTGAATTAATGGTTGATGCGATTTATTCGCCAGTAACCAAGGTTGCCTACACAGTTGAAGAAACTCGTGTTGGCCGCCGCACCGACTTTGATAAACTGATCTTAAAGGTCTGGACTGATGGCACCGTTGACGCCCGCCAGGTTCTGGACCAGTCAGCCGAAATCCTGATTGGCCACTTCCAGCAAGTGATTAATCCGACCGACGTAGTTCAAAAGAGTGTCGAAGTTGCCAGCCAACCTCAAAATGAGACCAACCGTCTCACCATTGAAGAGCTGGAACTGCCAACCCGGATCGCCAATGCCCTGCGTAAAGCTGGCTACAGCACTGTTGGTGATATGGCCAATGTAACCAAGACTCAAGCCTCTCTGGTTAAAAACCTGGGTGACAAGTCAGTAGATATGGTTGAAGAAGCTCTAGAAAAGGTTGGCGCTGGTTTTAAATCACTGCAGGCAGAAACGGAAGAATAAGAAATAGGAAATTATGCGTCATCGTGTAAAAGGTAAAGCTCTCAGCCGAAATACCAAACAGCGTCAAGCTTTGTTTAAAGGCATGCTGAAATCGCTGTTTGAAGAAGGCGCCATTGAGACCACCGAAGCCAAAGCCAAAGTTATTCGTCGTTTAGCTGACAAAGTTATTTCCAAGGCCAAACCTGGGACTTTAAATGCTCGTCGCACTTTGGAGCACTTCTTCGGCTCTAAACAAATCGTTAACCGAATTGTTGATGGTGTGGCACCAGCCTTAAAAGATCGGAAGTCTGGTTTTACAACCTTGACCCGTTTAGGTCGCCGCCGCGGTGATGATTCCTCAATGGTTAAGCTTGAGTTAGTTAGTCAGCCAATTGAAAAAGAAGTTGCAGAAACTGCTAAAAAAGTTGACTCAGCCAAAAAAGCTGAAACTAAAGCAGGCAAAGACAACGCTAAGAAAAGCGAAAAAACAGCTAAGGTTAGTGAAAAATCTGACAAAACAAGTAAAAAATCTTCAGCTAAAACTGAGGAAAAGTCAGCAAAAAAAGTGGCTAAAAAGCCAACCAGCAAGTCTGCTTCAGCCAAAACCAAAGCTAAGACAGAGACTGCTAAATAATTAAGGTGTTTATGAAAACTTACATGCAAAAAACAGCCGAAATTCAACGCGAGTGGCACTTAATTGATGCCAAGGGCAAGGTTTTGGGTCAGGTTGCCACCCAAGCGGCTAATTGGTTGATTGGCAAGCACAAGCCAACCTATACACCTCACATTGATAGCGGTGATTACGTCGTGGTTATTAACGCTAAAGAAGTAGCCGTTACCGGCAATAAAGAAGCTAATAAAATGTACTATCGCCACAGCGGTCAGCCGGGCGGATTTAAACAAGAAAACTTAGCCACTCTGCGCCAACGCGCTCCAGAACAGATTATTGAGTCAGCCGTTAAAGGCATGCTCCCTAAAAACAAATTACAGCAACCACGCTTACTAAGATTAAAGATATTGTCGGATGATCAGCACCCTTACGCTGACAAACTAAAGGCATAAAGGTTTATATGGCAAAACAGTTCAAGAAATCAGCAAGCAAAGTCCAAAGGGTAGTTAAAAAGCAACAACCTCGCGTATCGGCTAAGAAGTCGGCACGAGCCAGTGCTAGTTCTAACCGCCAGGCGATGAGCTTGCCTCAGGGTGAGTATTTGGTCGCTATTGGCCGTCGCAAGAATGCTACCGCCAGAGTTCGTTTGTACATGCAGCCTGGTGATTACATTATTAATGACCGAACCATGGTTGAACATTTCAACTCAGTGATTGATCCGGAAAAGCTATTTACAGCTCCTTTTCGTGTTACCAATACTTTGGGCAAATATGCCGTTTCGGTTAAGACTAGCGGCTCAGGCTCAGCGGCTCAACTAGAAGCTGTCATCATGGGTATTTCCCGCGCTTTAGTTAAAGTTGACGCTGACTACAAGAAGCCTCTGCGTGATGCCGGTTTCCTCACCCGTGACCCACGGATGAAGGAAAGCCGTAAGCCAGGTCGAGGTGGTAAAGCTCGCTCCAAGAGACAGAGTCCGAAGCGTTAAAATTTTGACACTTTTCTCCTCGACGATGGCTAAAGCCATGTGTCTCGTCGCAAAGGTCAAAATTTTCATTTGAGTAATGATCTTTCTACGAGAGCTAAAGCTCTAAGTTTCGTCGGAATAAGTCTCGCGTTGGTTAGGACGATGGCTAAAGCCATATGTCTCGTCGGAAAGATCAAAATTTTCATTGGAGTTTAAAGAATATTTTTAATTGTTAGTCGTTTGATGGCGAATGAAGCTTGTTTGTAAGAAAGGATCATCCTTGCCCGTAGTTTCCTCAAGAAGGATCATCCTAGGATGATCCTTCCAGGCAAGCGGAGGGGCAAGGATGATCCTTCAGTTTAATAAAAAACTACTTAGGCAAAATCGTTAAAGAATGCTTAGCTATTTTTTCTTGGTCGTTTAAGGTTGCTTGCAAGAAAAATGGTTGTTGTTTAATCACGAGAGGCCAGATCAAATATAGATCATCAACCAATTCATGCTTTGAGCTCAAAACTTCGTCTGGTTTGAGCCACATCAGCTGGCCTTCACGGGTATCGTGGCCGACGGGAATTTCAAGTGAATCTACTTCAATTACAAAAAAGACAGTAATCCAATCGACTGGATAACCGCCTTCCAAGTTGGCCATTCCAGCCCACCTGGTTTGCTCAGCCGTTACCAAATAACCGGTTTCTTCCTGAGTTTCGCGCAGGGCAGTATCAAGGAAATTTTCGCCGGATTCCACCTTGCCGCCGATGCCGTTTAGCCGGTTGGCGTCAACGGTTCGCTCTGGGGATCTCAGTAAAAATAAATACTTTGATTGGCATTTTAAAAATACGGTGACACTGATTTGCGTTCGTCTCATGCTATCGCTATTATAGGGGAACAGTTATAGAGGTGAACGGGCAGGAGATTTGGAACACATTCAGCTTGCCCCGCGACTCACATAACGGTATAACTCCAATTAGACATGGCATGGTATCGACTTTATCGCCCGCAGAAGGTTTCTGAGCTAGCTCTAGCTCCGGTTAGAGAGTATCTGCAGGGTGTTTTGAAATCAGGGCGCTATGCCCACGCTTACATTTTTGCTGGTCCCAAGGGTACGGGCAAAACCTCGGCTGCGCGCATTTTGGCCAGAATTCTAAATGATCCTGCCAATAGTAAAAAAGTTTTAAAACAGTCCGGTCCGCTTAAAGAACCCGACAGCGATGATCCGATTTTGCAGAAGATTGCCTTGGGACGTTCCCAGGTGGTACTGGAGCAGGACGCCGCCAGCCACCGCGGAATTGATGATATTCGCTTGCTACAGGAGCAAATTTCGGTGGTGCCCAGCGAAGGCTTGATTAGAGTAGTCATTTTGGATGAAGTCCACATGTTGACGACTGAGGCCTTCAATGCCTTGCTAAAGATGCTCGAGGAGCCGCCAGAACGGGTCGTTTTCGTCTTAGCCACCACTGAGCCTCACAAGATACCGGCGACGGTGCAATCCAGGTGTGAGGTGGTTCGTTTCCGGCAGGCAACTCCAGATGAGATTACGGCTGTTTTAGACGTAATTGCTAAACAAGAAAAAATCAAATTATCGGCAGAGGCTCGGCAGAAACTTATTGTTGCCGCTCAGGGCAGTTTCCGTGACGCCGTTAAGTATTTTGAAGCGGTAGTACAGGAGCAGGCGGTTGATGAAGAGCAACTCAAGCGAATTGCCGGCAGTCCAGATGATAGTCTTGCCCTGCTCAAGCATTTGGCCAAAAAAGATGTGGCGGCTGTTTCTGGGTTTTTTCAAGAATATCGCCAGCGCGGCCTAGATAGTGCCGTCCTAGAACAAGCGGTGTTTTACCAGTTGCAGGAGCGCTTGCACCGGGCAATTGAACGGCCGGAACCGGCCGCGACCATTTCCCACATTGCCAGATTACTTGGGCATTTGGCGGATCGGGTTGGCGGTTATGAGCCGATTGATGGCCTGAAGCTTGAACTGGCTTGTCTGGATTGGTGTTTGGCGGAAAATGGCGAGTCTGGAGCAAATGGCGGTGAAAACAAAATAAACACTGATCAAGCAAGTTCGTCAAAAACAAAAAAAAAGCCTGATAAACCAAACTCTTCTCAAAAAACTGAATCCAGCGCCAACCGCGTAAAAAAAAATGATCAAAAACCGGCCATCCCGCTAGTTAAGGATGATGTCAGCGTGGTGGCAGAGGTTGAAGCGATTACAGATGTGGAGGCGATTGCAGAGGTTGAGGCCGTTGAAGCGGTGGCGATGGATTCGTCGGCAAATGAGGCGATTTCAGCAAAAAATGGTTCGTCTGCAAAACAAAAATTAAATAATCCCTTATCTCGTCAGCAGGTTGAATCTGCTTGGAATAAACTTCTGCTAACTTCTCGTACACAAAGTCCGATTTTGGAATCTCTGCTTAGAAATGCCAGTTTAGGCCAGGTAGCAAATCAGGAAATTGAGGTGTGTTTTGATATGGGCTTTCATCAGGAAAAATTAGAATCACCCAAATACAAGGACATGTTTAAGCGTGCCTTGACTGAGTGTTTTCAAGCTGAAGTCGATTTCCGTTGTTCCTTGGTCAAGCCGGTCAAAGATGTCTCAGCAGAGGCGGCTAAAGAAAGCGAAGATCAGCTGATCCAGGCGGTGGAATCCGCGGTGATGAATTTGGAAGATGGGGTTTAGATTGGTTTTAAGCTAGTTCTTAAGCGGCTCAAACAGCTTTGAACATATTTGAACATCTTTGAAATGTGCTGATTCTAGGGCATTTTTTGTGATATTTGAGAATGTTTAGCCTGGAAGGATCATCCTTGCCCATCCGCTTGCCTGGAAGGATCATCCTAGGATGATCCTTCTTGAGGAAACTAAGGGCAAGGATGATCCTTCTTGGGAGAATGTTTCTTCTTGGAAACAATCCAATCAGGAATTTATCAGCAGACAAGGTACAATAGAAAACACGTGTTCGCGCGTATAAAACAAGAAACATTTAACAGAAGGAGAATATGGCTAATCCATTACAAGCTCTCGGTGACATGAACAAACTGCGTCAGCAGGCAATGCAGATGCAGAAAGCACTGGCTCAAGAGGAAATCGTGATTGAAGAAGGCGATGTCCGCGTGGTGATCAGCGGTGATCAGCGCATCAAGGAGTTCAGTGTTCAGGGTATTACTTCTGACGTAGCCGTGACGGCGCTTAACAAAGCTATTAAACAATCACAGGAATTAGCCGCGAAAAAGCTCCAGGAAATGACTGGCGGTTTGGGCGGTATGATGGGCGGTATGGGTCGCTAAGCAATTGCTTTTGGCGTTGAGAACATAAAGATTTTCCCAATACAAAAAGCAAAATTGGAGGGTTGGGACGCCTCAAGACGCCGTGCTGACAGCGCACCACAAACTCAGTTAATAAATTTATAAGACATGAAACTTCCTCGACCGGTACGATCTGTAGTGGAACAGTTTGAGAAATTGCCCGGTATAGGGCCAAAATCTGCCCAGCGCCTGGCGTTCTATCTTCTGCATGTGCCGGATCACGTAATTGAGGATTTTGCCCAGTCACTGACTCAGCTCAAAGCTAACACCAAATTTTGCGAAATTTGTCACAATATTGACGAAGAGTCTCCCTGCTTTGTCTGTGCCGATCCACGGCGCGATACGACCAAGCTTTGCGTGGTGGAAAATCCTTTGGACGTTTTGGCGATTGAGCAAACCGACACTTACAAAGGCGTTTACCACGTTTTACATGGCGTTATTAGTCCCTTGGAGAATATCGGTCCAGACCAGCTGTATCTGCGGGATATTTTGCAGAGGTTGGGTTCAGTTGAGGAAGTGATTCTGGCGACCAACCCCACCATGGAAGGCGAAGCCACTGCTTTATATATTGAGAAACTTATTCGCGACGCCGGCCACAGCCAAGAAGATATCAAGGTGACTCGGATTGGGCACGGTCTGCCAATCGGCGCTGACATTGAGTACGCGGACAATGTGACCCTGGCTCGGGCGCTGGATGGAAGAAGAGAGATTTAATAAGTTCCCCTCAATCTGGAGATAACGTTTATCACCAGATCACACCCTTGTCCATTTTGGTGAATTTTTAAGGTTTTTTACCCACTTTACCTGCCTTATATGTCTCCAAAACTAACAAAAACAGTAAAATAACAAGAGTGTACTCAAGGAATAACAGGTATCTCCAGATTGAGGGGGAGAGTGTACTCAAACAGGTATCTCCAGATTGAGGGTAGAGTGTAATCAGGGGATGCAAGCTTCAGTTTGTGGAACCGTAACTAAGGATTCACTTGCTGCCAGCTGTAACGCGAGCGCATGAATTCTTCCGGAGCGGCGGTCAAAAAGTCGGGCCGGTATCTAAAGTACTCCACTGCTGAAACATTGTTTAGGGCGCGCCGGCCTGCCCCGTCATCATAATCGCGCTCCAATTTCACCCCGCTCCAGCCCACAAAGGTGCCTTCACCAACGAAGCGTTTGTCCCCGCCTGTTTCAGCGCTTTCAACGGTTAAGACGCCATCGGCGACATACACGCCTTCGGCGACGGCCTCAAGATTGTTGAGGTCGTCGTGCCCCAAGGAGGCATCAAAGGTAATGTCGCCAGAGGCAACCAGCATAAAAAAGCCACCCGTCTCGACCGTGATGGGCTCTTCAATGGAAATGTCACCATCAATTAGTACGACCAGTTTTTCATCCGACTCAACGCTCCAGGGTGAGTCAATGACCGCTTCCCCAGCGTGGAAGTAAGCTCGCGCCTGATCGCCATTGACAAACTCCTGGTCCTTGTCTGGCTTGTCCAAGCTCGTCGTGGTGCCTTCAAGTGGATCAAAGGGAATGAAGTCACTTTCTGGCGAAGTGGGCAAAAGAGCCAAAACCTTAAAGTAGTGGTAGTCCTGGCGCTTGTCAGGAGGACTACTCATTTGCGCCACCCAGTTGTGGCCACTTTCGTCAATTTGATCCGTGCCAGAAACGTAACTGCCGCCAGTCAACACGTAGCCCTCACTGTCACCGCCATTCTGGTTGACAATTAAGTAGGGGTTACAGGTAGGCAGAGAGCAAAACTCGGGAATAAGAGTGCTAAAGGCTCTTTGCCCGGTACTGGCAAAGGCGGCAATGGGCCCGCCTTCGACCTGCCACCAGGCGTCAGCGGTGGGGGTTAAGTAGAAGTTGACATTAGATTGAGGAGAGTCAATGCCCGCGGAGTAACTACACCCCGCTGGACAAGCACAGACAAAGTTAGGGTCTAGGCCTAGTAGTGCCGCCCGGAATCGTCCGTCTGAAGCGGGCGGGGTAGTAACTGACCAATTGCCGCTACTAACAGTAGAGTTGTACGTGCCACCGCCAATAGTATTGGTTACTCGCACTCCCAAACTGCCCTCAGCGCCGGTTAAAGCCCCAGCGTTACCGGTGCAGATACCAGTAGTTAAGTTAACGGTGGCGTTAGGGTCAATGTAGACATTGCCAGAGATGTTTTGGAAAGCGTTGACGGTGAAACTGACCGGGGTCGAGACACCAATCGCGCCGTCATCATCTGTGGCTCTAGCGGTAATGGAGTAGCTACCGGCAGGGATGTTATACCAAGGGAAGCTAATGGAGTAATTGGCTGTAGAAGACGGGTTAGACATTCCCCAAAAGAGCGTGCTACCGCGGTACAAACTTATGGAGGTAATGGTGCCATCGCTGTCGTTGGCTGAAGCGGAGATGGTGACGGTGTCTCCTTGTAGATAGGTGGAGCCGCTAGGGGGAGCGGTAATACTCACGGTTGGGGTAGCGTTTGGGGTGCGGAAATCTGTACAGTTTTCTGGGCGCAGAGCGTAAGGATTGCCCCAGGTGGTGGGCACACACCAATTTCCAGATGAGGTCCTGACTCGTAGATAATATGTGTCTACTGGGAAATGACCGTCTGGATATGTAGGTGGTAAGCCACGGTAGTCATGGTACTGGCTAGGGAAAGAAGTAACGCCGTGGTTTCTCACCCCTTGGTAAATTGTGGAACTAAAAGTTGGGTCATTGGTAAACTGAACCTCGTTGTATAGATCTGCATAAGGTGAGGTCCATTCCCAAAGGAGTCGCATGTAAGTGTCATACACTTCACACCTACCAGTTAGATTTTGAGGCGCGGCACAATTAGGCATAGTAGGACCCCCACCTCCGGATGGCACACAGCACATTACGGTTCCCGTTGAGCAATTGCCTCCTGAAGGACGTGGCCCCGCGCCACCTGTCGTTCCACCTTGAGAGTAACATTGGTCAGCCCCAGCGCAGTAGTCGCTAACACAATTACCGCCACCGCTGCCACCACTATTACCATCGTCAATGGGACAGGAACCACAGTCTCCTGCGCAAGTGGCGCAGTTTTCACCGATGCTGGCGTTGCAGTAGCCATCGCCACAGGCTGGTGTAGGGGGAGTGGGTGGAGTCGGCGGGGTATACCAATTGCAGGTATCAGATAGCTTGGTAGTTCCGGGCGGGCAAGCTAATTGGCAAAATCCCGGATTTTTATTACATGGTTCATTCCAGCGATCAGAGATGTTTGTAACTTGGCATGAGCCACCGGTGAATCCGCAGGGCAAAGGAGCTGTCGGAGTGCAATTATCACCTGAGTTAGAACACTTATAGACTTGATGCCATTCCTCGCAAGTTATAAAGCCTTGGCAAGTTTGGGCTAATGTTTGTTTCGTGAATACAAAAAAACTTAGGATAAGCGTGAATATAAAAATTATTCTGGTGCTTAGAGCATTCACAATTAAAGTCTACCTAATATGTTGATTCGATACAACAGGGCAGTGAACATTAATTATGAAAAGAAATTAACCCAAAAAATAGCTTTTAAATAACTACCTATTAATAATATTCCCATTGGCATCAATCAAGGCTGCTGGCGCCTGGTGATGTAAGCCATCCTCAGTTACGGGCATTATGACCTGCATGAGCTCATAAGCAAACAGCATCTCATCTTGACTAGGAACATTATTTTTATATATATCCCACAATAAACCAACAATGTCTTGATTAACAAACCAATCTCGGTAACCGGTACTTTCAGTAAGATTTACTATTTCTCCTGCTGAGTTGACATACTCATTCGACGTTACATCACGAGAATTGGGAGCGGCTCTGAATTGCAGTTTAGTTTCAGGCGTGATTAGTAATTCTTGCCCGTTAAAACTAATATTAAAATTAGCTTGTCCTGATCTAAACTTAGCTATAAATTCATCAAAACTTAATGCAGGTTGATTAGTTTGATACGTGTAAATTGTATACCAGGTGTAATCAACCGCCTTGGCTATCGCCGGAATGCCGGGCACAGAAGAAACTTCGTGATTGCCGTAAATATTTATGATCTGTTCCCAATTTCTGACATCATATTCTGGTTCCTCAGGATGGTTATGCATATCAATCCCATCGCCGGGAATAACGGCAACCGGATAGGTTAAATCTTCCAGACCAGTGCCTCTAACGCCGATTGCTTCTCTGGACTTAGAGTCGAGAAATTGCATCGACAAATAAAATGCTAAACCATTATCCGTTCGAAACTGTTCCATAAGCCAACCAGTTTTGGGTGTCCAGATAAACTCTCGTCCGTTTTGTATAAAGCGTAGCTCATCGGCTACGATATAAAACTCTTCCGGAGAGAAATTAACCATATTGATAACGCCATCTTGGTAAACTGGCCAATCTTGACCAAGTTCAGCCAGCGCTTCAGCATAACTTTCGTTTAGCTCAAGCACTTGTTCGCGCGAAAAGGTTTGGGTTTCAATTGGAGAGGTTTCCACTGGCACCTCTACACTAACCTCTCCCTGGCTAAAATTCGCCATCACAATGTCACTATTGGCTGGTTTAGGGGTAGGGGTCGACTCTAAGCCAGGAGTTCCCAAAATAGCTAACCACCGGATTTCTCCAGCATCTGGGCTAATAATGGCTCGCCAAACATTTGCTCCGTCATAAACTTCCGCCGCATTTATGGCTTGGTTATTAGTAATGATTTTTCCGTTGGGCAATTGAATTGCCCCCAAGATGGCAATAACTTGATCATAAGTGGCTAAATTAACAGTCTCTCCAGCTTGCAGAGTGGTGAAAATATTAGAACTGGTGTCGGGCAAAGCTCTAACATTGGTATTTTGAGCAAGCGTCATCTTGCTCAGCGGTGCGACTAACAAGGGAATTTCATCAGTAATGACTACAGCCACATTGCCTTGCTGGTCTAGTCCAACCATAACTAGGGCGTTGGGGTCGTGGTTAAAGGCTGGTAAAAACATTGCTACTGAGCTGTAAAGGACGACTTCAACACTGGCGACCTCGGCGATTTGCTCGCCGTTTTGATTAAAGATCTTGCCGGTTTCCAGGTAATGGGGCTGTTGTAGTTGGTCAACTGATAAAGCCGAACCACCGTTTAGTTCAATTTGACCGATTAATCCTTGTTCCAGAGTGTGGATAGTTACGCCAGCGTTGCGGGTTTGGGTGTTTAGTGAAATGTCGAGTTGAAACTTGCCTTGGGCGTTTTGTGATTGCAAGGCGTTTAATACTCGCTGAATTTCTTGGGCTAGACTGCCGCCGCCAGGCAAAATGTCGCTAGCTTGCATTGGTTGAATACCTGGACCCATCTCAAAATTAAAGTTAAATGACGCCACTGGCTGATTAAGTTGAGCCTCTTTGCCAGCTGGCGCAAAGCTAAATAAAGCAGTCCAGGTTGCCTCATCTACTGGCGTTTGGGGAATTTCATACAATTTGGATGCTTGTTGGCGCTCGACGGAAGATGGTTGTTCTAAATTTCTATTCGCATTCTGGTAGTCAATATTATCCATTTTTCCAAGTTCTTCCGCATCAAGCAGATCTGCCATACGTTTTTCACTATCTGGAGGCGTGGTGTCTTGTGGAGATTCAGCGGTAACTTCAGCGACAGGGCCGGCCACTAAGCCGGTGACAGCTAACGCGGATGCAATTAGTTCTTTCATACTAGCCATATCAACTCTCTTTCTTTGTGAAATTTAATTTCAACGGATAACTATCAACAACCAATACTTTGCTTGGCAAAACATCTCTTGATATTAATTCAAAATGCCCAAACATCATCTAGTCAATTTTAACACAAAATAGCACAAAGCAGTTTAAAATGTCTGTAGTTAAAAAATATAGACAAAATCTCATTGGAATTGTAATAATTGAATTGAGTATACTTACTACATGAGCTACAAAAAGTTTTTTGTTGTTTTCATTATTACTGTAGTTTTTGTTTCAGGGCTGTTTTTGTTTAAGGACAAGTTGCTACTTGGCCTGGACAGGCTTGGAATTTTTGCCAATGTAAATGAAACAGTTAAAATAGCTGATGATGAGTTTTCTGCCCTAACAGACCAGAATTTAGATACATCAACGAATAGTCCATATGTTTTAAAACCAATCATTTCTGATTGCATGATTAGTTTTAGCCGTTGTCATCAAGAAAATGATGACGATATAAGTAGTGCCGCCAAAATTAAGTTAATGGAATCCTATGACTTCTATTTTCAATACAATGAAAGCTATTTATTGGAAAATGTAAAAGTGGGCGAACAAAATTTGCCTGAATATTTATTGGAATTAGGTCAAACTTATGACATTAATCCACTGGTTGTACTCACTTTAATTGAAATTCAGACCGGAAAATTCAATGATTCTGAGCTAAGTGATAGTTTTCCAATTCTTAATCGACCTGAACCAACCGAGCAAGAGCAACTTGAAGCGACATTTTCAGAGTTAAGGCAACTGATTGACAAATACCAAGGTCTTAATAGCTTAGGTAATTTGCCAAAAAATCAAGTAAAATTTGGAGAAAATTTATACCAAATTGAGGCGGATGAAGGCGGAATGGAGATTAATTCTGCCTCTTTGGCTTTATTGGAATATATACATAAATATAGCAATACTGAGGAAGAATTTTCCTACGTGGTAACTACCAAACCCGAGTCTTCAAGCATGTCATTTATTACAAATTATCAGCTCTTTTTTAGAGTTGAACCCAGGGCGACAAAATACATTGGCATGTAGTTTGAAAATACGTTAAAGATTGCCAATGATTTTGCTTAGAAGCACCTCAATAACTTGACCTTTAATCGCTGGCTACGTACGCTAAACTCATGGACCAGTCGCAGGGGATTACGAATTTTGCCAAATCATCGGTGGTGACAGCCAGTGATGATCCGACCACGCCGCCAGGATATGTTCCGCCAGCAGATACGGGGTCTGGTGATTTAACAACTGGCTCGGCTACTGCTGACAATTCCGCGGGCGCGGCTGATAATTCATCAGCTGGCACGCCGACCCCAGCTAACACCACGACTAATCCGGCTAACGCCACACCACCCTTAATTTCTGATACTCAATTTGCGAATGAAACTGCCCAGGCGGCGCACGACTCTGCTCCGGCAGCCAATTCGAATTTTTTGCCCTCTGGTGAAATGGATGCCGCCATGACTGCGGGTGCGCCAGACGCCGCGTCAGTGGCTGCGCCACCGGATTTCTTCAATGCTTTTCCTCGCAATGTCGCGCCAACTTATGCCTCGCCGGTTGTGACAGACGAGCAAGATACTTCGGTGATTCCCAAGGAAACGGTGGGTTTTGACCAGGTTGAAGAATCGGCAACTAAAATTGAAGAGCCGGCAACTCAAGGCCAGCCTCAAATGGAAGCTCCACCTCAACCGCAGACACAACTTCAGCCAGAACCTGCACCTCAATTGGAGCATTCACCTCAGTCAGAACCTACTCCTCAACTAGAAACTATTCAGCCCCCAGATCAACCAACGGCCAACAGCGACCCACCACAGCCTGAACCCTCTGAACCATCGGAAGCCCCTCAAGACACCGCCTCTCCCGCACCCTCATCAGCTAACTCAGAAGCTAGCTCAGACGGTGAAAAATCACCCCTAGAAATTTTGGAAGAGATTTTAGCCGAGGCCAACAGCGAGAAAACCAAGCAAACCGAAGAGGAACAGCAAAAACTACAAAAAGAGCAAGAGGAAGCTAAATTCAAAGCCGAATTGGCGGCCAAGGAGGCGGCTTATCGGCAGGAGGCCTCCGTTCAGATGGAAAAAACCAAGTTGGATTTGGAATCGGCCAAACAACTGCGCGATCAGGTTCAGGAAGATTTGACGGCGCGGGGCAAAGTCAGTGAACAAACCCCTGACGTTCGAGATGAAACCTTAGCCATCCATCAGCTCGAACATGATAAAGTACAGCAAACAACGTAACAAGTGATCTCAATATATGAAACTCTACAACACCTTATCGCATAGTGTCGATACCGTTAGCAATAGCACAAAAGATAACATTGGCTTTTACGCTTGTGGCCCGACCGTTTACGATTATGCCCACCTTGGTCATATGCGCCGTTACATTATGGATGATGTCCTGATTAGGACGCTCCGACAGGCTGATTTTGACGTTAAACACGTCATGAATGTCACTGATGTCGGTCATTTGGTGTCGGATGAAGATACCGGTGAGGACAAAGTGGAAAAAGCCGCGCGGGAAAAACAAATGACCGCTTCGGAATTGGCCGCCTATTATGAAGCTGATTTTTGGGCCAAACTTGAGAAAGTCAATGTCAAACAACCGGATATTATTTGCCGCGCCACGGAGCATATTGGTGAGCAGATCGAGCTGGTAAAAAAGTTAGAGGCCAAAGGCCTGACATACATTATTCCTGATGACGGCGTGTATTTTGACACTTCTAAGGATCCGCATTATGGCGAGTTGGCCAGGCTGAAATTAGACAAATTGCAAGAGGGCGCACGAATTGGCTCGGTTGCCGGCAAACGCCAGCCTAGCGATTTTGCCTTGTGGAAGTTTTCGCCGGCTAATGAAAAGCGCCAGATGGAATGGGATTCTCCCTGGGGAATCGGTTTTCCTGGCTGGCACATTGAGTGTTCCGCCATGAGCATGAAATATTTGGGTGAGCAGTTTGAAATTCACAGTGGCGGTATCGATCATATTCCAGTGCATCACACCAATGAAATTGCCCAAGCTGAAGGCGCAACTGGCCTTCGTCCATTTGTCCAGATCTGGGTTCACCATAACTTTTTGCTGGTGGACGGCCAAAAAATGAGCAAATCCTTGAAAAACTTTTATACTTTGGCTGATCTGGAGGAGCGCGAATTTACGCCAATGGCCTATAGACTATTATGTCTGACGACTTACTACCGCGATGAAATGAACTTTACGTGGGCGGCTTTGCAGTCGGCTCAGGCGGGGCTGGGCAAGCTGGCGCGCCGGTGGAATAATCTGCTGACCGAGAGCAACTGGTACAGCGCGGCCGAGGTCCCAGACTACAACCAGCTGGACGCGCCACCGGAAATCGCCGCCATTTACACTGAATTTAAGGCTAAATTAGAGGATGACCTCAAAACCGCCCAGGCGGTGGCGCTGATGTGGAAGCTAGTCAAATTCAACAAACCGGCCATTCTGCCAGCCCTAAAAGCCATGTTTGATAATCTTGGCCTGATAGTGGGTTAGTTCTCAGCTAAAAAAACCAGAATATCAGTAATAAAAGTACCTTAAAAAGTAAAAGTTAAGCAAATAAGCAAAATATGACTAATTCAAATCGCCCCACACTCCCAAGCCACATCACGGCTCTAGTTTTTGATATTGACCGGACTATTACCACCAGACGCAAGGAATTTACTGATCGCACCCGCCAAACAATTACTAAACTTGCCCAAAATAAAAAATTTACTTTGGCTTTGTGTACTGGCCGCGCGCCGGTTCAGGCGCGTGAGATAATTACCGTTTTTCCTCAGGACAGCATCCACGTTTTTAATGGCGGCGGCGTAATTTGGCAAAATGGCCAGATTTTAGCGGAAGAATTATTGCCCTCTGATTTGGTTAGGGAAATTAGCTTGGCCAGTGAGGAATTGAGAGCGGAGTTTGAGTTTGAGCATGACGGCCTGGTGGCCGTTAGTCCGCGCAAACTGACAAATTCTTTACCAGGCAAATATTCAGACGCCAGCCAGCTTGATGATTGGTCGACCTCACTTTTATGTATTCAGTGGATTAATGAAGATGTTCGCCGATTAGTTCAGGGCTATGACGGGATTGAGGTCAAGGAAATGCTTAGCGAAATCAACGGGCCTTATTTTGATATCACGGTTCAGGGGGTAAATAAAGGGAGCGGTATTAAGCGATGGTCAGAGCTGACCGGAATTCCTTTGGCTCAAGTCGCCGGTTTTGGCGACAGTGAAAACGATTTGGAATTTTTGAGCCTGGTTGGTTGGCCGGTGGCGATGGGCAATAGCCCATCGGCGGTTAAGCGGGTGGCTAAAGAGGTAATTGGTGACTGCGATGAGGACGGGGTAGCGGAATATCTTAGTTCCATAATGATCAAGTGATGGCTTAGCACTTGATCATAGTTCACCCCCACATAAGAATTTTAAGGATCTTTTTGATAAAAAAACCAAAAAATTTATTTAAAAAAATACAAAAAAGGTAATTGGATAATAACTATAACCCGGAGTTGAGCCATCACTTGATCATTATGGAACTACAAAAAAACTGGCGTGATGCCAATGACCGACCGATTGAATATGATGGCTCGCCCATCGACTGGCGAATTTCCTGCTACGCGATAATTGTGCGTGATCAGCAAATTTTAGTGATGAGTGACGTCAATAATTATTTGTACACTGTGCCTGGTGGTGGTATTGAACTAGATGAACCTCTCAAGTTGGGTCTTGAACGCGAAGTGGCTGAAGAAACGGGCTCAACAGTAGAAGTTGGCCAGCTCATAAGTGTAAAAGAGGACTGGTTTTATCACGCTCAGGAACAGCGTTTTTACCATGCGGTGCTGAATTTTTATTCAGCCGAGCTGGTAGGCGAGGTTGGCCAGCCAACTGACGCCAAAGTCAATTTTGCCGATTTTGTACCTCTAAGTCAGCTGAAGGCGGAGAACACCAATCCGCTGGTTTGGGAAGTGCTCAAACAAGACGGCTATCTTTAATTTCGAAAAGAAGGATCATCCTTGCCCTTATTTCCTCAAGAAGGATCATCCTAGGATGATCCTTCCAGGCAAGCGGAGAGGCAAGGATGATCCTTCCAGACTTCCAGAGGAAGCATCCAATTCACCAGTCATCAAAATTTACTTGCGGAATTTAAGTTCTTCTTTGAGATATTTGCCAGTGTAAGACTTGGGGTGAGCGGCTATGTCAGCTGGGGTGCCGCTGGCCACAACTTGACCACCTTCATCACCGCCTTCAGGACCCAGATCAACTATCCAATCAGCATTTTTAATTACATCCAAATTGTGCTCAATCATGATGACAGAATTACCTTGATTAATCAGTCGATCCAGCACTAATAAAAGTTTACGGACATCTTCAAAGTGCAAACCAGTGGTGGGTTCATCTAAAAGGTAAAGCGTGTGAACGGTGGTGTTAGTGGTCAATTCCTTGGCTAACTTGACGCGCTGAGCTTCGCCGCCAGACAGGGTTGGCGCCGGTTGGCCAAGCTTGATGTAGCCCAAACCAACATCTACCAAAGTTTTAAGTCTTTCCTGAATACGTTTGGCGTTGGCAAAAAAGTCATGCGCCTCATCAACTGACATGTCCAAAACTTCCGCTATGTTTTTGCCTCGGTATTGCACCTCTAGCGTTTCCTGATTGTAGCGAGAGCCATTGCATACTTCACAATTAACGTATATATCTGGCAAAAACTGCATTTCAATCTTGACTTGGCCTTCGCCATGGCAGGCTTCGCACCTTCCACCTTTAACATTGAAACTGAAGCGACCTGGTTTGTAGCCGCGCTCCTTGGCGTCTTGAGTGTTGGCGTAAAGATCGCGGATGAGGTCGAAAATTTTGGTGTAGGTGGCTGGGTTGGAGCGCGGCGTCCGCCCGATCGGGCTTTGGTCAATAAGCGCCAGGCGCTTGATGTTTTCATGTCCCACCAGGCGGTCGAGGGCGCCTGGTTTACTCTGGGTGACGCGGTCTAGTTTTTTTAGCATGTTTTGATAGAGAGTGTCGTAAAGCAGAGTGGATTTGCCGGAGCCAGACAAGCCAGTTATACAAACCATCTGAAAAAGAGGCAGACTGACATCAATGTTTTTTAGATTATGCTCACGAGCGCCAATAATGTTGAGGTTAAATTTGCGTCGGTCGATCGGTAGAACCCGCTCACCCAGCCAGATATCTTTTTTTCTAGATAAATACTGACCAGTTAAAGACTTTTTATTTTTCTTGATTTCCTCAATTGCGCCCTGTGCGATGATCTCGCCTCCTTCAATTCCAGCTAGCGGGCCAAAATCCAAAATCAGGTCACTAAACTCCATTACTTCACGGTCGTGTTCCACCACCACCACGGTGTTGCCCAGATTACGCAGCTCCTGCAAAGTTTCAATTAGGCGATGATTGTCCTGCTGATGCAATCCAATCGTTGGCTCATCCAGTACATACAAAACGCCAGACAGACCGGTGCCAATCTGGGAAGCCAAACGAATCCGCTGAGCCTCGCCACCGGCCAGAGTGTTAGCTTCACGACTTAGAGTTAGGTAGCCCAAGCCAACCGAACTTAAAAACTTCAGGCGGCTACTGATTTCTTTAGCAATTGGCTCTACCACTGCTTGTTCGCGTTTGGTCAGTCCAAATTTGGCACTGTTAGTTCGCAGATTGTCAATCCAGGCAAGTGATTCTTTAATACTCAGATCAGTTATATCCATAATGGAAAAACCATCAACCGTAATAGCCAAAGCTTCGGGGCGCAGACGGCGACCATGACAGGTTGGACAATCATGTTTGAACATAAAGCGTTCAATTTCGCTCTTAACATAATCAGATTGCGATTCCCGATAACGCCGCTCCAGATTGGGAATAAATCCTTCAAAAGTTTCATCAATTGAAGTAACACGGCCAAACCGATTTTCACCCACAACGGTGTAGACAGTATCGCTACCATGCAGTAACCGTTCCTGCAGATCTTGAGGCAGTTCGTTCCAGGGTGTACGCCAATCGAAACCATGAGCTTGTAAAATCGCGCGTACCAAACGGGAAAACCAGGTGTCATTTTCCAGCAACCGCGAGAAGGGAATAATGGCGCCTTCCGACAAGGTTAGGGTGGGAGCAATCATTTTTTCTTGATCAATAGCCAGAATTGTGCCCAAGCCGTTACAGGTCGGACAAGCACCGTGGGGCGTGTTAAAGGAAAACAGTCGCGGCTGAATGTCCGGCACTGGTAGTCCGGTGCTGGGGTAAATCCGGTTCTCGCTGAATTCCTTAACTTCTAAATTTTTGGGTCGCTCGGGAAAATCCAAACCTGGATCATTAACATATGCCAAATACACCCAGCCGCTTGATAACTCTAGTGACTGTTCAATATCGGTTGCTAGACGACTGCGCAGTTCACGGCGCAGTTGCTCGTCTTTTAGAATTTCTTTACTGACGACAACCCGGTCAATGACCGCCTCAATGGTGTGTTTATTATTCTTAAAAAGTAAGATTTCATCTCGTAAATCATAGACATCGCCATCGATACGGGCATAAAGATAGCCTTTTTGGCGAAGATTACTGAAAAGTGATTGAAACTCGCCCTTGCGATCCCGAATCACCGGTGACAGCAGAATAAATCTTACGGGGCCGGATTTGGTTTTAACTTCAAGTTGAGTCAAGATGTCATTAATAATCTGATCCAAGGAAAACGGCATAACTTCCTCACCCGTTTGTGGATCATGTGGCCGACCAGCTCGGGCAAAAAGCAAGCGCAGGTAGTCGTAAATTTCAGTAATGGTGCCGACAGTAGAGCGCGGGTTATGCGAAGTTGTTTTTTGGTCAATGGAAATTGCCGGCGACAAACCGGTAATCGACTCAACTTGCGGTTTCTCCATGATGCCCAAAAACTGACGGGCATAAGCCGACAAAGATTCCACGTAACGGCGCTGGCCTTCGGCATATAAAGTGTCAAACGCAAAGGAACTTTTCCCCGAGCCGGACAGACCGGTAACTACCACCAGCTTATCCTTGGGAATATCCACATCAATGTTTTTTAGATTGTGTTCGCGAACCCCGCGAACCCGAATAAAGTCCGACATAACGAACTAACTATTGTAGCAGGAATAGGCTAAGAAAGGGAGGTAGGGTATAGAAAAATTATTATGCCTATCTCAATTCAGATGAACAAACCAAAATCTTAAAAAAACAAAAAAGCTCCCAGGCGGGAGCTAATTTTGTAAATTTTAGTGTTGCGGGGCAAGGAATCGAACCTTGTCTGCGAGATTATGAGCCTCACGTGCAACCGTACACTACCCCGCGCGTCATTGACAGGGTGTCATATTAACAAATTTAAGCTGAAACCGCAAGGCGGGGCAGGGGTGGGTGCGGAGATTTTTAGCGAGGTTTTTGAAGTTCTGTCTCTTTGGCGGGACATTTCAAAAGATTTCCAGAAGCGCCTTCAGCAATTTGTAGAGCAGTATCGTACTGGTATTCTCGGCAAGCTGCACTATTTCCACGATGTACACATCCGCTACACATGATACTTCTTACAACTTCTGGAAGTTTATTAACTTGGCGTCTTGCGCGCTCAGTGTAAGTTATTGCCATATTTTCTCCTGCCTTTTATAAATGGTAATTTAATATAACAATAGCAATTACACAAGGGAGAGTTTCCAGTTTTATGACAGCAAGACCAGTTTAAACAAGCTACAATAGTCATGCATGAAAATCGCTTTAGTTCACGATTATTTACGCGAATATGGCGGTGCTGAACGCGTTTTGGAAGAGCTCCATGCCATTTTTCCGGACGCGCCGGTTTACACCGCTTTCACTGATTGGCAAGCCATGGGTTCAGCGGCCAAAAACTTCGCAGGCTGGGATATTCGGGAGACAAAGATCGCCAAACTGCCACTATATAAAAGACTTTTCTCACCTTATCGCGTGTTGGCGGCTTGGGCTTTTAAACAATTAGATCTCAGCGAATTTGATCTGGTAATTTCCTCAACTAATGCTTATATGGCCAAGGCCGCGCTGGCTAGCCAGCCAGGTGCCAAGCATTTAAGCTACATTCACACGCCGCCGCGTGCCTTGTACGGTTTCAGTACGCGGACCAACTGGAAGAAAAATCCGCTAATTCGAGTTGGTGGCGAGCTGATTAACGTCTGGATGCGTCGAGTGGATGCTCGGTCAGCTAAAAATCCTGACATATTAATCGCCAATAGTCAGACGACACATCGGCGAATACAGAAATATTACCAGCGAAATTCGGTGATTATTCCGCCGCCGGTCAAGTTAGTTGAGCAGGCTAAGTTAGCTGGACCGATTAAACCGGCCAGTGAACGTGAATATCTGTTATTTGTCGGCCGGCTAGTTTTAAGTAAACATCCCGATTTAGCAGTCGCTGTAAGTAATGCCACCGGTTATCCACTCAAAGTGGTTGGCGAGGGCATTATGCGGCCAGAGTTAGAAGAACAAGCCGGCAAGCAGATTGAATTTTTGGGCGCGGTAAGCGATGAGGAGTTGGTCAATCTATACGCCAGAGCTAAACTTGTTTTATTTCCAGCTGAAGATGAAGACTTCGGTATCGTGCCGATTGAAGCGATGGCCACCGGCACGCCAGTAATCACCCATTATTCCGGCGAACCCAGATTTACAGTTACGGCCGGCGAGACCGGCGAGCATGTCCGCACTCTAGAAGTAAGCGATTGGGAAAGGGTGGTGCGGTCGGCGTGGTCAAAAAGCTGGTCACACGCCCAAATTGCCAGGTCAGCTCAGGAATATTCGGTAAAAGAGTTCAGAGAAAAAATTCAAGAAATTATTAATCAATCTGAATCAATCAGCCGGAATTAATCTCAGCAAATTGACGGTGTTGGCGCCCATGTAGTGGGTTAAAGCTAAGTCAGCGGTATCGGTGCTTAAGTTGATTTGGCGAGAGTTGCCGTTGAGCTCAGTAATTTCCAAGGTGTAACTGCCGGGCTCAATATTACGGAAATTGATCGGCACTTCTTCGGTGTGTCGGCCAAACCGATCATAGTTAACAACTATTAATTCAATCGTGTCGGCGTTTTTAGTAGCTAATGCTTTGACCCAGGTACCTTTGCCCAGCACTTTTAACTGATCGCCGCTTAGGCGATTTAAGAGGCGCATGGCGCTGTAGCGAGGCTTGACCTGATTGCCGGTATCCCGATGAGTGAGTAAGCCCCAGCGACCCCAATAAGTTTGACCAGCCGGGTCTGGACCATCCTCAATTTCAAAGGCTACACCGCGGTAAATAATGGCCGGCATTTCTGTGGCGACGGCGACGGTGTGGGCGGCACTATAATTGCTGTCATAGCCGGCATCGTTATCGCTTTCATGACCATATTCAGTTAAATGAAATTCCAGGTTCTCGGCGCCAGGCGCTTGTGATTGCCAGGTCATTAAGTCGGAAAAATCGCGGCGGAACTGTTCAACATTATCGTCATAGCGGTGCCAGGAATAAAAGTCGAGACGCAAGTTATTTTCCTGAGTGAATTCCACCAGGGTGTCAAACCAATTTCTGTAGAGGGCGGTGGTGGCTGGCCCGCCAAATTGGTAAGGCCTGGCGCCCTGCACCTGCGCCGCCCCCTGGGCGGCGTACGCGTACAGCTCTAAATAGTTTTTATCCCCGTATGTTTTCCAATCGCCAAAGAGATCAGGTTCATTCCAGACTTCATAAATCACATTGGAGATGCCGCGATCCTTTGAGTAATGCTGAACTGTTGCCCGGATAGTCGCCTGCCAATCTTCCCAGTTACGAGGTTTGCCAGTGATAGTTCCGTCTTCGGATATTACCGCGGGCATATAAGACAGCGAGAGATAGGGCTTGGCACCGGTTTCCAGAATTTCGGTGATCAGGGGGTCCAGTTTGCTGAAATCAAAAGTGAGTTGATCGCCATTTTGCTGGACGATATCGTAAAAAGAATAAATGTGATCTAGTCTGATATAAGCGGGTTGCAGGGCGGCCACTTTGCCTTTGATCGGTGAAAGTGTCCAGTCATGCATTTCGCCACCCTGACCCAAGTTTTGCCAAGGCTGAGGCAGAGGCCCGAAATTTGCCTCGGCGTCGATGATTAAGTTGGCGGGCTCCCCGCTGGCTTCGGCTAAATATTCTTGCACTTTATCTAGGCGAGTGGCGCCGATAACTGCCACCACGGCAATGATCATTAGGGGCAATAACTGAACTATCAGTTTCAAGCGCTGAGTTTGCCGATGGGGCCATGAAAATGTGAGTTTGGAGTTGAACATAGGTGCTAAAACCATGATAGCACTACAAGTTCTCCTCAATCTGGACATAACGCTTATCTCCTGATTGAGCTCTTGCCCTTTTAACAAACTTTTAATCAAAAACCACCAAATAATTGATCAAAATACCTATGCAAAACTAACAAAACGCCAAAAATAAACAAGGGTGAGATCTGGGTATAACCACTATGTCCAGATTGAGGAGAACTTGTAGTCTGGAACTAGCACTCGAAACCCGATATTGCTAAAATAGCAGACTTGCGTTAGTATTGCTAAGTAGATAAAGTAACATTATGGTTGATTTAACAGGCCGCCAGATTCAAATTTTACGCGCGATAGTTGAGCGCTACATCGAAACCGCCGAACCAGTCGGTTCGGAAACCATTGATAAGCATTTCAATTTTGGGGTCTCGCCGGCCACCATTCGCAATGAGATGGTCTATTTAGCCCGCAATGGCTATTTGCGAAAAGTTCACACTTCTTCTGGCCGCGTGCCGACCGCCTTGGCCATCAAATTTTTTGTCCGCGAGCTGATGCGCGAGCGTGACCTAAGTGTGGCGGATGAGGTCTCAGTCAAGGAAAGAATCTGGTCTAATCGCGATCAGGTTAATGACTTGCTGTGGGAGTCTGCCAAAGTAATGGCTGAGCGCTCACATTGCATTGGCCTAGTCATGGAAGAAGAAGGTCAGCGTGTTTATCACTCTGGCTATGCTCATCTTTTAAATTTTCCGGAATTCGCCAATATCGACGTTACTCGCACGGTTTTGACCTTGCTAGAAGAAATTCGCGCCCTTAAAGAAATCGTTGATTTTGGCCGCAGCGAAGAGCCGGTTCAGCTAGTTTTGGGCGAAGATCTAGGTAATGAATACCTCTTGCCTGTCAGCTTTGTGTTTACGGAACTCAATGTCGGTTCTGACCGCTTAACTCTGGGCGTGATCGGTCCAGCTCGCCTGGATTATCCTTATGTTATTCCGATGATCAAATATTTCCGAAGTTTAATTTACGAATTAATGGGTTAGGAGCGTGATATGACTAATAAGAGGTCTAACCAGCCAAAATCGGGTGTTCAGCCAGATAAAAATAAACAAACTGAGCAAACAAATCAAAATGATCGGCCAGCATCCAATCAGCCAATGTCTGACCAACAAGTATCCGATCAACAAGTACCCGATCAGCAATTGTCCGAGCTTCAGCAGGCACTTCAGCAAAAAGATGAGGCTTATCGGCGAGCGTTGGCCGATTATCAAAATCAGCGCCGGCAGTTTGAGCAGGAAAAAGCTCGTATAATCCAATTTGCCAGTTTAAGTATGATTGAGGAGCTTTTGCCGACTCTGGATCATCTGGAAATGGCGGTTAAACATGTAGCGGATCCGGCAGTTCAGATGGTACGTGACGAATTTGTACGAGTTTTGCGCCAGCACGGCCTGGAGCCAATTGAGATCAAGCCCAACTCAGATTTTGACCACAATTTAATGGAAGCAATTGATACTAAACCTGGCTCAGCGGGCAAAGTGTTGGAGGTTGCCCAGACGGGTTATCAGTTGAACGGCGTGGTTATTAGACATGCCAAAGTAATAGTTGGAAAAGAAAAATAATTGACCTGATTTGCAGAAAAATCAGAAAAAACTTAAAACACACACAGAAAAAAACACACAAGAGTAAAAAAACCAAAACAGAAAATAATTTGGAGGAAAAATATGGGAAAGATTGTTGGAATCGACTTAGGTACTACCAACTCGGCTGTAGCCGTCATGCAAGGCGGACGGCCTCAGGTAATACCAACCGCTGAAGGGCGAAATACTTACCCTTCAATCGTTGAACCAGTTAAAAATTTGGTCGGTGATGCCGCCAAGCGTCAGATGATTCTGAACCCCGAAAATACGGTGGTGTCGGTTAAGCGTTTGATGGGTCGCCGGATTGACGACAAAGAAGTTCAGGAAGCCAAAAAACACGTTTCTTATAAGATTGAGACTGGAAAAGACAAGACGGCTGTAATTGAAGTTGAGGGTAAGAAATACACGCCTCAGGAAATTTCGGCGATGGTTTTGTCCAAAGCCAAAGCTGACGCGGAAGCTTATCTGGGCGAGACCGTTGACCGAGCGGTAATTACCGTGCCGGCCTACTTTGACGACTCGCAACGCCAGGCTACTAAGCAAGCCGGCGAAATTGCCGGCCTAAAAGTAGAGCGGATTATTAATGAGCCAACTGCCGCTTCGCTGGCCTACGGTCTCGACAGCCAGAAAAATGAGGCCATTGCGGTTTATGACCTGGGTGGTGGAACCTTTGACATCTCAATTTTGGAAATCGGCGACGGCGTTTTTGAAGTCAAATCGACCAATGGCGACACTTTCCTGGGCGGAAATGACTTTGACGCCGCGATTATTGACTGGATCACAGCCGAATTTAAGAAAGAAAACGGTGTTGATTTAAGCCAGGACAAGCAGTCCTTGCAGCGTATCCGCGACGCCGCGGAAAAAGCCAAGATCGAGCTGTCATCGGTGGTGGAAACCGAAATTAACCAGCCATTCATCACTCAAGGCGAAGTCGGACCATTACATCTAAACATGAAGCTGACCCGCGCCAAACTTGAGGAAATTGTTGGTCCACTAATCACCAAAACTTTTGAGCCTGTCAAGAAAGCTCTCAAAGACGCTGGTCTTAAGGCTAGTGATATTAGTGAAGTGGTTTTAGTCGGCGGTCAAACCCGCATGCCTAAAATCCAGGCAGAAGTTGAAAAATTCTTCGGCAAAAAACCTCATAAAGGTGTCAATCCAGATGAAGTTGTGGCCGTTGGCGCCGCTATTCAGGCCGGCGTAATCACCGGTGAAGTTGAAGATATTGTTCTGTTAGACGTGACGCCGTTGACCTTAGGTCTGGAAACTTTGGGCGGAGTTAGAACTCCTTTAATTGACCGCAATACTACCATTCCAACCAGCAAGTCGCAGACTTTCTCGACCGCCGCGGACAACCAAACGCAGGTAGAAATTCACGTCTTGCAGGGTGAGCGCGAGATGGCCGTGGATAACAAATCTCTGGGCCGGTTTATTTTGGATGGAATTCCGCCTGCACCACGAGGTACGCCTCAAATTGAAGTGACCTTTGATATCGACTCAAACGGAATTCTCAATGTCACCGCTAAAGACAAGAATACCGGTAAAGATGCCAAGGTGACAATCCAAAACGCCACTAATTTGACGGAAGAAGAAGTCGAAAAAATGCGTCAGGATGCTGAGGTTCACGCTGAAGCTGATAAAACTAAGCGCGAACAAGTTGAGGCTAAAAACCGGGCTTACTCGGTGGCTGGCGAACTTAAACAGCAGGTCAAGGATTATGGCGACAAGCTGGAGGAGGCTGACCGCAAGGATTTAGAAGAGCAGATTAAAAAGCTGGAAGAACTCTCCCAAGCTGAATCTTCAACCAAAGAAGAACTGGAAAAAGCGACCGAGCAAACTCTGCAAGCTGCCCAAAAAATCGGCGAAGTAATGCGCCAAGCTCAAGAAGCTGAAGCCGCCGGAGCCGCTGGAGCTGGCTCAGCTGATGGTTCGGCTGATGACTCAGCTGACACCGGTAAAGACGGCCAGGCCAAATCAAAATCAAATGATAAAGGCGAGGTCGAAGAGGGTGAAGTCATCAAAGAATAGAATAAGAAACTAGCACACTGATCAGCCGGCTGAAGGAAGCCTATTCTTCCAGGCCGGCTGATTTGCCTAAAAAGGATAAAACAGGCAAAAGGCCAAGCAAGCGTTAGTTAGCTTGACAAAAAACGCACAAGAATTGCCTTTGGCAAATTAGTAAAATAAGTTATCGTAAACCACTATGACATCAAAACGAGATTACTACGAGATTTTAGGTTTGGAGCGATCGGCGACCGCCGACGACATTAAAAAGGCATATCGCAAGCTGGCTTTAAAGTATCATCCCGACCGCAACAAAGAGGATAATGCCGAAGCCAAATTCAAGGAAATAAACGAAGCTTACGAAGTCCTCAAAGACGCCAAAAAGCGCCAGAGTTACGATCAGTTCGGGCACGCCGCGTTTGACGCCGCGGCCGGCATGGGTAGTAACCCATTTGCCGGTGGTTTTCGCCAGGGACCGTTTACATATACCTATAGCACGGGCGGCCAGAATCCTTTTGGCGGTGCCGACTTTTCAGACCCATTTGACATTTTTGAACAATTTTTTGGTGGAGGGTTCGCCCAGGCCGCCCGCCGCCCGCGTTACAGTTTGCAAGTTGATTTTATGGAAGCGGTCAAAGGAGCGACCAAAACAGTTAAAATCGATGGCAAAGAACACACCATCAAGATTCCGGCAGGAGCAGATGACGGCACTCGTATCCGGTTTGAAAATTTTGATGTCACGCTCGACGTTCGGCCGCACCCCAAATTCCGACGTGAAGGCTACGACTTATTTCTTGATCAGGAAATCGATTTTGTGACCGCCACTCTGGGCGGCAAGATCAAGGTACCAGCGTTAGAGGAAGAGTTAACTCTCAAAGTCCGAGCCGGAACTCAATCACATACTTTAGTCCGTTTGCGCGATGAAGGCGTTCCATATTTGCGCGGTCGAGGCAAGGGTGACTTATATGTTCGTCTGATTGTAAAAGTGCCTGATAAACTCACCAAAGATCAGAAGAAACTGCTTGAACAGTACCGCAAAACTCTCTAACATGAGAGCATGATTACTAAATTATTTTTCTCAACTGGTCTGGCCGTTATGGCAATATTTCTCATGGGACAGGTGGCTTTGGCTCAACCTGCGCTCCCAGATGCGGCTGTCCCGTCAGCCACTCCAACCGCTTCACCCGACTCCACTGCTTTGCCTGACTCGCTGGAAGTGCAGGAATTTCAACTTGAAACTGCTGACAGTGAAAATGTAGTAGATGGTCCTACCTTTATTGCTGAAGAAATGCCTAACTTAACCGGCACTTATACCGGTCCAGTTTTTGTCGCTGGTGGCTCAGTTACGTTTTCTGGTGAAGTCCAGCAGGACTTGATAGTTGCAGGTGGCACCGTTCGTATTACCGGCCAGGTAGGTCAGGATGTGTACGCCGCCGGCGGCACAGTCATGATTGATGGTCAGGTTGGCGGCAATGTAATTGCCGCCGGCGGCGAGGTCCAAATGGGCCCAGCTTCAAGTATTGGTGGTTCCATGATTGCTGGCTCTGAGCGGTTGATTCTAGATGGGGCCTTAAGCGGTCCTTTGTACGCCGGCGCTAGCCGCTTGCTGTTAAATGGTTCAATTGGCGGTGATGCCTGGGTTGGCGGTGAAACTTTGGAGCTTGGCGATCAAGCTTCGATCAGTGGTGATTTGCGGGCGGAGGTCCGTCAGCCGTTTGAATTAAATCCCAGGGCCAGTATTGCTGGCACGACTGAGGTAGATGAAAATCTACAACCGATAAAATCCGAGCCCAAGAAATTTGAAAACCGAATCTGGGGATTTCTCTTCCGCGTTGGCTGGAGGTTTATCTTGTTAGCGGTAGTTTTATACAGCTTGCCAGGTCTGCTTAAAAACAGCACCAAGCTGTTGGATGACCAGACAGGCCGTGTCTTTATGAACGGTTTATTGGCTTTAATCGGTCTGCCGTTTGTCATGATGTTAATAGCCATGACATTTATTGGTTTACCACTGGCTGGCTTAACTTTCCTGGTATATTTGTTCATTTTACTGACAGCTTGGCTGGTACCGTCAATGTGGGCGGGTCAGAAGATTCTACCAGGCCAAAACACTTATTTACAGGCTTTAATCGGTGTGGCAGTAGTTGTCGCGGTCAGCATGCTTCCTGTCTTGGGCGCCTTGATTCAGCTGATAATTGCGGTATTTGGTTTTGGCGTGATTGTTAGTTGGTTGAAATCTCGTTCGCTTGTATCGGCGACTGAATAAAAATTCGTCAACACAGTGGCAATTCAGTTAGTAGGTTTGGTTCAGTGTCTTAATGCGCCGACTTAATCTCCTAGCCGAGAAAAAGCCGATTTGCATGGTATACTTAGGTCATCCTCGAAAGGATAAGTTGGGAGGTGGGGCAACCCACCTTTTTTACTAACGGGGTGAATTCATCCCTCAAAGGAGAAATATTATGGCAGCACAAGTAATTAAAAGCGGATTCTTAGCTCTTCTGGAGCAGGTCGCTAAAGAACGAAACATTGAAGTAGATGATGTGGTGACCTCAATTGAGGCCGCGATTGAGGCCGCTTTGCGTAAGGACCGACCAGAGTTATTTGCTGAAGAAATCCTCAACGAAGACGGCGATTTAGTTGAACCAGAAGATTCCGGTATTACTTTTAAAGTTGAACTTGACCGTACCGAGGGTACGGCCCGAATTTTCCGGATGGAAGATGATAAGCGCGAAGACGTCACCCCCGCCGGTTTTGGCCGCATTGCCGCTCAGACCGCCAAGAATGTAATTTTCCAAAAAGTCCGTGAGGCCGAACGTGGTGCCATGCTGGCCAACTATCGTGACCGCATTGGTTCTTTAGTTCAGGGTGTTATCTTGCGCTATGACGGCCGCAACGCCGTGGTGGATCTCGGCCGTGGCCAGGGTATTATGCCTCCGGAAGAGCAGATGCGCGGTGAATTCTATCGTCCCAACCTACGCCTGGTAATGTTAATTAAAGAAATCAAGGAAACTCCTCGCGGCGAGCAAGTAATGCTGTCCCGCGCTGATGAAAACTTGGTGATCAAACTTTTTGAGCGTGAAGTGCCGGAAATGGCCTCTGGCGCGGTGGAAGTCAAATCCATTGCCCGTGAAGCTGGTGTCCGCACCAAGATGGCCGTCTTTTCTGATCAGTCAGGTGTTGATCCAGTGGGAGCCTGTGTCGGCCAGCGCGGTGTGCGTGTTCAGGAAGTTATCCGAGATGTTAATAATGAAAAGATTGATATCATCCAATATTCAGAGAATGAAGAAGACTATTTAAAGGCGGCTTTATCGCCAGCTGAGTCATTAGTCATAAAAGTAAATAAGAAACAGAAAACCGCCGTTGTAACAGCTCCTGATGATCAAATTGCTTTAGTTGTAGGTCGTGGTGGGCAGAATGTCCGCTTAGCCGCCAAACTTACCGGCTACCAGATCACAGTTGAGTCAGCCGCCGGCGAAGCTCAGGCTAGTGTTACCGGTGATGAGGAATACGAAATTGATCAACTACTAGAAATCAGTGAGGACACCCGCAAGCTCTTAATCGATGAGCGGGCCACTACCCTGGAAGACTTAGCCCGCAAATGGGATAATCTTCAGGAAAAAGGCGAGATTTCCGCCTCTGAGCTGAAAACAATTTCCTCAGCCTTAGAAAAATACCAGGCTGAAATGGCCGAACTGCCAGAACGTCCTCCCCGGCTTAGTTAGCCGCGAGTTCGCTGGCTAGCCTCAGCCTAAAAACAGATACAACTAGGAGATATACATGGCACAGCAAGCAAGACCGCCGATTGTGGCCATATTAGGCCACGTCGATCACGGTAAAACATCTTTACTAGATCACATTCGCCAAACTCGCGTTCAGGCGGGAGAATTTGGTGGAATTACTCAGCATATCGGTGCTTACCAGGCTCAGTATCAGGGAAAAGCTATTACTTTTATTGACACACCAGGCCACGCGGCTTTCAGTAAAATGCGTTCTCGCGGCGCCGCGGTTACAGACATTGTTTTGTTAGTGGTGGCGGCCGACGATGGCGTTAAACCTCAGACAGTTGAGTCGATTCAGCATATTAAAAAGAGCCAAGCTCCCTTTATTGTGGTAATAAATAAAATGGATACGGCTGGCGCCTCACCAGATATGGTCAAAGCTCAGCTGACAGAACATGAAGTTTACGTGGCCGGTTATGGCGGCGACACCGAAGTGGTTGAAGTTTCAGCTAAAACCGGCGCCGGTGTGGATGACTTACTGGAAACCATTGTCACCATGGGCGAATTAGCCGAACTTAAAGGTGATCCGGATGCCGAGCTTAATGGCGTTGTCATCGAATCTAGTAAAGACAAATTTTTAGGCAGTATCGCTACAGTTTTGGTTCGTAATGGCACTTTGTCATTAAAAGACCAGATCTGGGCTGGTGACATTGAATGCCAGGTCCGCACCATGACTGACGCCCTGGGAATTCAGCACAAGCAGGCTGGTCCATCTTTTCCGGTTCAGATAACGGGTTTTAGCGATGTTCCGGCCGTGGGTAGTGTGGTCTCGACCACTTCGCCTCAAGCGGTTGAAGCAGAGATTGCCCATCCATCTTTAGCTAATTTATTATCTCAGCTGGAAGATCAGCCTAAATTACGCCTGGTACTAAAAGCAGATGTCGCTGGCACGCTGGAAGCAATTCGTCAGAATATTCCAAGTGAAAACGTTGAATTTATTCACTTGGCAGTTGGCGATGTTAATGAATCCGATGTTTCACTGGCAGAAACCGCCAAGGCGGCGATCGTGGCTTTTCAAGTTGGCGTGCCTGGTCCAATTAAAAAACTCGCCCTCCATTCTGGTGTAAAAATAAAACAGTACAAGATTATTTATGAATTGTTAGAGGATATTCAGGAGAGAATTCTTCGCTTGCTGGAGCCAACTATTAATGAGGAAATTTTAGCTGAGGCCGAAGTTTTACAGCTTTTTAATATCCGTGGCGAGCAGATTCTGGGTTGCAAAGTTGAATCCGGTATTTTGCGTCGAGCTCAGAACATCCACCTAAAGCGTGGAGATCAAGTGGTTGCTGATGGCACGATTTCCTCCCTAAAACAGGGTAAAACCGACGTTGAAAGCGTGGAAGCTGGTCTGGAATGCGGCGTGGTTTTAGTTAAGCATCTTGAGGTAGAACCAGGTGACAAGCTAATTGCTTTCAAAGTAGCTGAATCAAGTCTTTAAATTTAATTTCTAGCTAATATCAGCCCTGTTGTGATCTAATAAAGAGATCTTTGTAGTTTTAGATGACTTTTTGTTATAATAAGACATATTATGACGAACGGACCCGACTTTTCAGCTCTTGGCCAGGTTTTGCCTGAAGCCAATAGTATTGTGTGTTTTATTCACCCGCAATCAACTTACGACGCTGTTGCCTCAGCCACTGCTTTGAGTTTAGCTCTGCAAGCCGCTGGCAAAAGCTGTGAAGTTGTATGTGAAGAGCCCATGCGGGTCGAATACAACTACTTAGTGGGTGTTGAGCAGATCTCTCAAAGCGTTGGCAACCGTGATCTGGTTATTTCCTTTGATTACAATGAGGAACAGGTTGATAAAGTCAGTTATAACATTGATGAGCAATCTCAGCGTTTTGAATTAATCATTTCACCAAAATCTGGTTCACAGCCACTGGATCCCAACACAATTGGCTACACTCGTTCTGGCCTGACAGCTGATCTAATTTTCCTGTTTGGTTACCACAGCCTAGATGAACTTGGCGAGGTCTATCATAAAGAGCGATATACCATCGACCGAGCTTATACCGTGGCTTTAACCCAAAATAAAGTTCAGAATTTTGCCAAAATGCATTTGGCTTTACGCCCAGAGAATTTTTCTTATTCCGAAATTATTTACTTTTTAATCCGCCAATTACAGTTGTCGGAAGTTCAAGGAGATTTAGCAACTAACATTTTGTCTGGTATGGAATATGCCACTGAGCGTTTCCAGCAGGACAGTCTGCCTGCCCGGGTATTTGAAACCGTGGCCACGCTTTTGCGCCAGGGCGCTCAGCGTCAGCCAACCAATCCAGCTTTTGAACACCTGAATACCCCAATTCGCCAGCTGGATGCGCCAGCAAATTCAGCCATGCCAAGCCGATTTAACCAAGCAATGGGTGCTCAGGCGGGGCAGGCTCAAAGCCAATTTGATCAGTTCCCGGCTCAATTCCCAGCTCAGCCCTCGCCAATAGGTGCCACTCAGTATGGTGATCAACCTCAGGGTCAGGGAGTTCTGCAAGGCCAAGCTCAAGTTCATGACCAGTCACAGGGTCAGCCCCAGATTCAGGTTCAGCGACAATTTCAGCCTCAGCCACAAGCTCAACCTGAGCAATTTAACCAGCAGTTTAATCAACCAGCTAATCAAAATCAACCCTCTGCAACGCCGTCAGCTGGACAATCTGCACCTCAGTCAAATCAACAGCCAAATCAACAGCCAAGTGACCGCCAGTCGGTCGTTCAAGGCTCAATCGCTGATTTTGCCAGCGCCATGCAGGGCAGTGGCCGACAAAGCCAAAATTAATCTTTATACTATAAAGACAACAAAAAGAGCGGGCTAAACACCCGCTCTTTTGGTTTTAAAAATAACTTAATTCTTTTTTTGTTGACTGCGCAGTTCGGCTTTAGCTTCTTTATTGGATTTAACTTTTTCCCAGACAGCGGAGCGAATTTCGGTGAACAACTTTTCATCATTTTCCAGCACTGCGATAGCATTCTGACGTCCTTGTGCTAAAGTCTCCTCTTTGTATTTAAAGAAACTGCCAACTTTCTGAACAATATCCAGGTCTGTAGCCACATCAAGAACCCCACCGGCTTGAGAAATACCGGTCTCAGCCAACATGTCAAATTCAGCTGTCTTGAAAGGAACGGCCACTTTATTTTTCACCACGCGTACGCGGTGTCTGGTGCCGACCACTTCGTCACCCTCTTGAATATTGCCGATCTTGCGCATATCCAGACGGAGAGAAGCGTAGAACTTTAAAGCCTGACCGCCAGAGGTAACTTCAGGATTGCCAAACATGACCCCGATTTTAAGGCGTAATTGGTTGGTAAAAATGACTACGGTATTTGATTTGCTAATTGCTGAGGATAACTTACGCAGAGCTTTAGACATCAAACGGGCTTGAGTACCAATGGAAGTGTCGACCATCTCACCTTCTAGCTCCGATTTAGGAATTAAAGCGGCCACTGAGTCGATCACCAGCACATCAATTCCACCAGAACGGATCAGTGTTTCGGCAATCTCCAGTGCTTGCTCACCATAGTCAGGTTGAGAGATTAAAAGTTCATCCAAATTTACGCCGATGCCAGCGGCTCGTTCAGGGTTAAGTGCGTGTTCAGCATCAATAAACGCCGCACTGCCACCTTGTTTTTGAGCCTCTGCAATTACGTGAAGACAAAGAGTGGTTTTCCCAGACGCTTCTGGACCGTAAACTTCCACAATTCGGCCACGCGGAAATCCGCCTACTCCCAAGGCTAAATCTAGAGGCAGACATTGGGTGGAAATTACCGGAATGGAATCATAGGCCTCCAGTTTGGTGCGCATGCGCATGATGGAGCCGTCGCCGTAATTTTTTTCAATTTGCTTGAGGGCAATATTGACGGCATCCTGGCGTTGTTTTGTAACTTGGGCACTTTTTGTATCCTGGGCCGGTTTGCTTGATTTGCCGTCAGCAATCGGAGCTTTGGCGCTGGTAGCTGTTGCTCCTGTTGTCTTGCCGTTAGTCGCTGGTGCGGAGTCTTTGGCCATGTTTTGATCCTTTCTCACTTTCTTATTCAATGGAACACTATCAATCTAACAAAATCCGAACAGGTTTGTCACCTAGGAAGTTTTATTTGCTGGAACTGCGGCGTTTAAATTTAGGGAAATCAGCGGAAACTACAGGTTTATTTTTTACTGGAGGTGGTTCTTCAACTGCCTGTTCAACCCGGTCTTTCACCTCATCGATTGCCTTAGCAATGAAGCTTCTGGTTTGCTCAAATTGCTCGCGAACTTCTGGCTCAGCTGATTTGGCTTGATTTTCCAATTCATCACGAATCTGCTGAAGTACATCCTGACCTTTATCAGTGCCAAACATAAACATGCCGATGGCACCGGTCATAAGTCCCAAAAAGAAACCACTGCCAAAATTTCCGCCCTCACTGATAGGTTCGGCTGAGGCGACTACGGAAGCTGAATTACTTTTTTTGGTTGCCATGATCGCTTAATTGTCGGCTGATTTTTCGCTTTCAGCCACCGCTGATGATTTGGATTTTGGCGATTCTACCTGCCGTTTTAGGAATGTGCTGAAAAGTTCAAGCATTCGGAAGCCGGTTTTCATGCCTTCCATCATTCCACCCAAATTCTGCAGGGGAGCAGAAACCTTATTAAGACTGACCTCCGCAATTTCTGTCAGATGATTGACTCTCTGCAAAGTTACGCGGACTTGCTGTAAAACTAGAATGGTTTGCACTCCAACCACTAGTAAAACCAGTGACAAAATTACGGCAACAACAGTGACAACAATTACGAGTGGATCCATATGTGTCTATCTAAGCATGTTGGGGGCATTGGCTCAAGGAGCACAGGTTATGAGATGAAATAAAGCTTGGATTTGACAGAGTGAAGTTGAGGGGAGCTGTTCATAAGTAATTCTTACGTCTGATTGTTTAGCTGATTTTATGCCCGAAAAAATATTCTTTTTGACTGGTTTGGTACTCATTGTTATTGTTGGCGTAATCTGGCTGATTTTACAGCCTAGAGACCCTCAGGTAGCTGATTTAGCCCAACTGGAGGCACAGATTAATCAAGTTGAGGCACCTCAGACATTGGAATCTACTTTGGAAGGATCAGCGAGCGAGCCTGCTATTGCACCGTGACAAAATAGACGGCTTCGTTTTGCCGCCCGCGGGAATCCGTGGATTGTATGACAATTGTTCTTTCGCCAGGCGGAAGAGCTAATTCAAACTTAAACCTACCTTGCGGATCGAGTGAGACAATTTGTGTGTTGATAGTTAGAGTGGCTTGCGGGTCAGTTTGGCCAGAAATTTCAATAGGTGACTCGATAATGCTTTGATTGACTAAGTTGCTTATCGCTAAGTCAGGCACATCCGATAAGCGACGCCACTGAAAAAGCAGAAAGCCCAAGGCTACCAGCAGAAAAAAGCCAACGGAAATCAATGAAAAAATTTGTGGGTGCCACCAGCGCTTGTAGCCCATCGGAAAGCGTTCGCTGTGTGACCACAGTTTGGCGGGTTGGGATTTAGGCAAATCGCGTCGCAGTAAAGCCAGGGCAGTTTCGGTAGGAATGTGGAGAGCTTGGGCAATCAGCTGGACATAACCTTGAGTGAGGGTATTTGTTGGCAGATCGTCAAATTTATCAGCTTCTAGAGCCTGGATGCAATTGAGCGGTACCAGCGTAGACTTAGCCAGGCGCTCCTGGCTCCAACCCTGTTTTTGACGGTGGTGGCTAATTATCTCTCCGATAGTTTTCATGACCAGTTTAAGCCTGAGTGTCTGAGCCTTGCTCTGATAGGTATTGCAGGGCGGCACTGCGGTTGACTTCCCGCGGCTTGGAGCCTTGCGACGGCCCTACTATTCCCGCCTCGGCCAGTTGGTCTAAGATGCGTGCCGCCCGGTTGTATCCAACTGACAGGCGCCGCTGGATGTAAGAAGCGGAGCCTTTATCGCTTTCTAGAATAATTTGGACGGCTTGGTCAAACAGTTCATCAATGTCATCAGTGCCGGTGCCGCCGCCAACACTGCCAGTCGACTCAAACTTGGTAGTAACTTCTTCTTCATAATGAGGTGTGGTTACTTGTTCACGCAGATAACTGATCAAGCCTTGCAGTTCTTTATCCTGTACAAAAGTTCCCTGAATACGCTGAGGTTTAGCCTGATCCGGTGGAATAAAGAGCATGTCACCGCGCCCAAGTAATTTTTCCGCGCCCACACTGTCCAGAATTACCCGAGAGTCAGTGCCTGAAGACACATTAAAAGCTAAGCGGGTGGGAATATTAGCTTTAATCAAGCCGGTAATTACCTCGACAGATGGCCGCTGAGTTGCTAATAGCAAATGAATTCCGACCGCCCGCGCCATCTGGGCAATCCGGGTAATCGATTCTTCCACTTCATTTGGAGAAACTAACATGATGTCAGCTAGCTCATCAATGATAACCAAAATATAGGGCATTGCCTGGAAACCAGCCATTTCGTTGTAACTATCAATGTTGCGCACACCAACGTCAGCAAAAACTTTATAGCGCTTGTCCATTTCAGCAGTAGCCCACTTTAAAGCACTCACCACTTTCTTGGGATCAGTAATGACTGGCGTTAAAAGATGCGGAATGCCATTGTATTGAGTAAGCTCAACCCGTTTGGGATCAACCAAAATAAATTTGATTTCTTCCGGCGAGGCTCGGTATAGCAAAGAGGCAATAAAAGAATTAATGGCCACAGATTTACCTGAGCCAGTGGCGCCAGCGATCAACGCGTGCGGCATCTTGGCGATATCAGCCATAACCGGAATACCAGAGACATTCAATCCCAGCGGAATCGTTAATTTAGATTTACTGCTTTTCATCTGGTCAGAACTCAGCATTTGACGTAGAGTTACCACCTGAAGTGAGCGGTTAGGCACTTCAATTCCAACCAGAGAACGGCCTGGAATTGGGGCTTCAATTCTGATTTGGCCGTGCGGTGCCGCCAAAGCATAAGCCAAATCATTGGCCAATGAAGTAACTTTGGTTAATTTGGTACCAGTGTTAACGCCGATAGCATATTGAGTAACGGCAGGACCGATATTAACTTCCCGTACCTTGGCGGTAATGCCAAATGAATGCAGGGTGCTTTCGATATTATCGGCGTTTTCTTTGACATTGCCCTGATCGGCGCTTTTGCCTCTGGCGTTGCTAAGAATATCCAGCGGTGGGTATTCCCAGACTTTACCGCCAGGTTCATTGGCTAGTGGTTCTTGTGAGTTAGCGGCGGCTTTATCAGCCTCTGTTTCAGCTGGCGTTTTGGTTGAGATTTTATTAACGGTGAAACTGGGCTCGGCGGCTGGAGTTTCTTCAGCTTGGTCGGTCGATTTTTTGTTGATACCAATACCTTTAATTGAGAAGCCACTTTTATCATTAGCCAGATCATCTTCCTTGTCTTTATCTTTTTTGGATTTCTCAGAGTGATCGATTTCAAAGGCGGAACTTACAAAGGCAAAAATGTCTTTTAGTGAAGTGTCAGTCAGAATCATAAAACTGGCTAGAGACAATAAAAAGAAAGTTACATTTACACCCAGAGGCTGAATCAAGTCAGAAAAATTGTAAAAAAGTGCTTGGCCGACCGTGCCGCTTTTACCTAAGGTCATGATTGAAACAAAAAACAAAAACGAACCAAGCAAAACTTGTGGCTTGGCAAAAGAAAATTTGGCGCCAGTCAAAACCATGCCGGCACTAATACATAAAAATGGCAGGAGCATGCTTGACCAGCCAAAATTCTCGCGCATAGCATCATTAATGGCTTGCAGTGATTCGCCCTGGCCGGAAAAAGAGATCATCAGCAAGCAAGCTACGGCGAAAAATACCAGGCTACCAAGTGAGTAAACAGTCTCGGCCCGGAGTTTTATTTTGAATGGCGATCGCTTGCGGCCACGTCGTCCCATGTGAATTACTTTATCACCTCAGGCGTTGGGTGTACAATGTCTAGCTATGAATAGAACCAAGATCGTGGCCACCATCGGCCCAGCGTCAGATACAGAAAAAACTATTGCCGGTTTACTCCGAGCGGGAGCTAATGTCTTTCGCTTCAATATGAAGCATGGCACGCCAGAGTGGCATGAAGAAAGAATTCAGTTGGTGCAGAAAGTCGCGACCGATGCCGGTCTACCGGTTGGTATCTTAATTGATTTACAGGGTCCGGAAATCCGGATCAGCACGACTGATAAAAAACCTTTAATTGTTGAGGAAAGTGAAGAAATCTTAATGTCGGCGGAATTTGTTGAAGGCAAGAAGGGTTTTAAGGTCGGTGATCAAAAAGTTATAGATGCTTTAGAGGTTGGTGATGTTGTTTTGATTGATGATGGCTTTTTTGAGTTTGATGTTATCGCTAAAGATAAGGTTGGCTTGACTTTAAAGGCTCGTGGCAATTATGCCGTCGGCCACCGCAAAGGCATGAACCTGCCTGGCGTTAAACTTGATTTAGCTTCTTTAATTGATGATGACTTTAAGCGTTTGGACATGGCTGCCCGCAATCAAATCGACTTTGTGGCCTTATCATTTGTGCGCGACGCTAAAGATATCGCCATTTTGCGCGAAGAAATGAAGAAGCGCAAAATCAACGCGCACGTTTGTGCCAAGATTGAAAACCAAACTGCGTTGCAGAACCTGGATGAAATTATTGAGGCAACTGACGCCATCATGATCGCCCGCGGCGACCTAGGTATTGAAGTGCCATTTGAAGAGCTGGCTTATTGGCAAAAAACCATGATCCACAAATGCCGAACCGCCGGCAAGGCCGTCATCACGGCTACCCAAATGCTTAATTCCATGGAAAATTCGGTCCGTCCAACTCGCGCCGAGGTGTCCGACGTAGCCAATGCCGTTTTTGACGGCACGGACGCGGTGATGCTGTCTGGCGAAAGCGCCAATGGAAAATACCCAGAGCTAGCCGTGGCTACCATGCGCCGCATCGTCAACTTTAATGAGGACAAAGTTGAAGTTCCGCCAGTCTTTTATGATCGCGAACTGACTCAGACTGAAACCATCACCCAAGCCGCGATGTCGATCGTGGAAGAGGATCCAGATCTGGCCGCCATTGTGGTCTTTACCGAGACCGGAACGACCGCACGGATGATCTCCCGCTACCGCCCAGATGTTCCGATCATTGCTGTAACTCAGTCAACCAAAACTCAAGAAGAGCTTTGTTTGTCATACGGTGTGGTTGGCGTGACCATGGATTTCCCAGAAGGCGACATCACCACGGTTGACCCACTAATGGCTGAGCTTAAAGACGCTGGCGTAGTTGAAGAAGGACAGCGTGTTCTATTTATTCACGGCGCCCGTTGGCAAGAGCCAGGCCTCACCAATACTTTGGCCATTCGCCAAGTATAAATCGCCAGGTATACTTAACAGTATAAATGTCGCGGACGATTCTTTATGCCACCAGTAATACCGGCAAGATCTTGGAGGTCAGTCGTCATTTGTCTCCACTTGGTATAGATATTGTTTCGCCTAAGCAGTTGAAGATTGAGGTTGAGGTAGCTGAGTCCGGACAGACCTTGGAGGAAAATGCCTGGCTAAAGGCGCGCGCTTACCATGAGTTAGCTCCTGACCATATTGTTCTAGCTGATGACACTGGTCTGGAAATTGATGCCTTGAATGGCGAGCCTGGCGTGTTTGTCCGCCGCTGGCGCGACCGCGTTCACGACATGACCGATGAAGAAATAATTGAGTACACCCTGGAGAGAATGAGCAACGTGTCGCCAGATGACCGCGGCGCACAGTTTCGCACCGTAATGGCAGTAATATTTCCTGACGGGCGCGAAAAAATGGTTGACGGAATTCTGCGCGGTCAAATCATTCCAGAATGGCGCCGTGACGTCCACATTCCCGGCCTACCCTTTGAAGGCTTGTTTTACGTTCCGGAATGGGGCTATTTATTAGGCGAAACCCGCGCTATGTCGCCGGAAGACAAAACCGGCTTTTTATCCCACCGCGAGCGTGCCGTGGAAAAGGTACTGGAACTGCTGAAGCAGGAATAGGGGCTTTAAGCTCAATGCTTAAGTTGAATATATTAAAAAATTATCCAAAATTATTGCCGCTATTATTACCGCTGCGCTGGTCTAGTTAACCCCGATAATGTCGCTATCTCAGGTCTAGCCCAAGTTTCCAACTCAAGATCGCCAACTTTGGTTTGCCTAATTAATACTCCGCCGCTGGTTGCTTCCTGGTACCAGGGAACAAATCTAATTTCCCGTAATTGGCGGTCCGGCTCAACCAAAATATACCAAGCTTGGGTGTCGGCTGATTTTATTGTTGGGGGTATTTCCCGCTTTTGACTTTTTGCTAAATGATGAACTAAATAGTCATAATGTTCAGTTTGAGCATTAGGGGTAAAAATGCGGAAGGCTCTTTTTTCAGTCCAACTTTGATCTTGCTCATTCCAGTCATGCATAATTTGGACGGCTGAAGTCATGGTTTTTAGACCACTGTTATTTTCGTTCAGACTTATCTCGCCGCCAATATACTGAATTAAACTTGCCGTCAATAAAATCAACACAGCATTGACAACAACCTGGCAGAACTTGGCTGGTAGTTTAAGTTGGCTAAGCCAACGCAGGGCAAAAACTACCAGAGGTGTAATCAGAATAAAATGAGGCGTCAGATAGTAATTGAAAAAATTACCGTAATTGCCTCGCCAGAACATATAGAAAACGTAAGGCAATATGGCTAATAGGCTAATTATTTGCCAATTCTTCTGTGAGCTGGAAAAATCAAACTTTATTTTTTTAGGCCAGGCAATAATTATCAAAGCGCTAACAATTAGTGCCACCATCAGCCAACCGCCTAAAAAACGGTAATCGCCACTAGGAAAAAAGAATTCGGTGGTAATCCAAAAGAGTTGCTCCGGTCGACGACTCCACAGTTCCAGCCAGCCAATTGACAGTTCAGGGTTAAGCATTGATTGCCAGAGTGATTTGGTCATGATGAATTGGTGCCGAAGCTCAAATAAAATTTGAGGCACCAAGGTGGTGGCTACGGCCAAGGCGGTATAAACAAAATCTCGCCAATTTCTTTGTCCACGAATCCACGGAATCATAAGCCATAAAGGAATGATGAAAAAAACCGCGTAGGCAAACTCAGACTGCAAGGTTAACGCCCATAACCAAAAGCTTAAAACTAACCACCATCTAGATTCTCTTGAGCGAAGCAGAGTATAAACAGCTCCTGCTACTAGCGGCAAGCTTATCAGAGGATTCCAGATAAATGTTCCGCCGTTAATGCTAGCTGGAATTAAAGCTAATAAAAAGCTTAAACCTACGGCCCAAGGCTTGTCCTTTGGTTTTGGTAATAAATAGTGAGCCAACAACCAAAAAATTGGTAAGGATAAAGCGCCAAGGAGAATATACCAAATTGAAATAAGGTAAGGATCGCCGCCACCAATGATAGAACCAGGCACACCAAGGTAATACCACAATGGGCCTAAGAAAAAGCCATGCAAACCGCTGGTGGGACCAACTAAGGTAAGGTTGCCAGTTAAAATGTGCTGATACATCCAAGCATCACGCCCTTGGTCCCAGGTAAAATATAGCCGTTGTGGAAGGTTGGCTAGACGGACAAAAAGACCAAAAAAAAGGAAGAGGTAATACAGTTTATTATCGCTTAAATGAGTTTTGATTTTGGAACCAATTTGTCGCCGATCATTTGCCATTAAAAATAGTATACCTGAGAAATAATCACGATAGATAGAGAATTATCCAATCATTTATTTATTTCGGCTGAAATTTGAGCCTGATCAGAAATAATTAATTCAGGCGGTTTTGGCTGTCGATATTGGGTCAGCATCGAACCAAAATTTTTAGATTCCATAAGAAGTGTAAAGGCGTTTTGATCCAATATAAAAGTATCTCTTAAGTTGAGCGGAATTCCATTATCAGGCTCAAATAAAGCAAAATGGATTTTAGCAGGAGACATGGTGGGTTCTAGCAAATTTTCCCCAGGCATTCCAACTTGAGACGCTCCCCAAAATTGAGGAAGGTATCCATATTCTCGCTGGCCGTACCAGCTATATAAGTATGACCAAGTTGTGTTATAGAGATATGGTGAAGAAAACGATGAAATAGAAAATGGTTGTCCATCAGCTATTTGGTAGGTATAGTCAATCAACTCGAGCTTGTCCTTGATGCCAGTTCCTGTCTGAATTGCCACCACGTGTTGAGAGGTATTCCTGGAAATAATCATTTGTTGGAAGTTAGAAACTGTAAACACTAAAAACAAAAATCCCAAAACTAAATATTTTTGTTTATTAATTTTTATTTCGTTGATTAAAGTTACAATCAAGATAATAAGCGCAGGGGCAATTCCCATCAGGGTATGATAAGAATTCCGGACTTGGAATGTCATCAGCCATAAAGGAGCGCTTAGCCAAATTATCAGAAAAACTCTCTGTTCAATGGTAACTTTCTTCCAAAGAATTACCAGTAGGCAGATGAAAAAAATGATTGAGAGCATTGGTTTGGTGGGAAATAAGGACCAAGTTAAATTGCCGATATAAAGTTCATAAATCATGGTAATAAGTCTGCTAGGGGAAATAAAGTCATTATTTAGCCCGCCCGCTATTTTTAAAGGATTGAAAATACCATGGTACATCAGAAGCACTTGATTTAGGATCATGGTAGAAACTGTGGTCAAATAAACAAACAAAGAAACCAGCACAACTTTCTTATTGGTCAGCACAGATAAGTTGTTTTTTCCCCAAAAGTAAAAGCTAGTTGCTATTAAGCTACCAAACAAAAAAATACTATAGATGGCTGATTGATGGGAAATACCTAGGGCTAAAGCCAGCCATGGTAGCTCATTAAATTTCTTGTCCCAAAACACGCGCCAGAGAAAGAAAAAGAAAAAAGGTACGGAAATTATTGAAATCATGGGGTTTGACAACCAGGTTCCAGTTTGACTTGACTCAACCGAAAGTGCATACAGCGTGGCCGCCGCTAAAGCCATTATTTTTGATTTAGTAAAACGCCAAGTAAGCCAAGTAATCGGCCAGATGGTTAATAAAGACAATAATCCAAGTGAAAAGCTAACCATGATTGGGTTGCCCTTAAATATCGCATAAAGAGGTGCAATTAAGTAATAATACAAAACACCATGATGAACGGAATCATTGGTACCACTAGCCGAAGGTCCTTGAATTTTTAAATCAAGGTTATTAATAATTTCTTGAGAAACTATGGCGTCGCGGGCTTGGTCATACCAAAATAGAATGTTGCCATTTTCAATTAAAAACCAGCGAAATAGAATCCCGGCTAGCAAGATTAGAGAAAATAAAACAATTTCTACTTGATTGTCGGCAAAGTTTTGTTTTAAGTTTGCAAACAAAGTCCTTAGTTTAACAATCATATGTCGTGACCTCTCTAAAAGTAATACTTAGAGAATATCACGTTCTAATGGCGAAAAAGCACCCATTGCACATTACCATCCAAATCATAAATAGTTTCTAGAAGGTGGTCATTAGAATCAATGACATTTGGCATGGCGTAAAGATTTAATCCTGATGATGGATTATTAGGTTTTGCCTCAATTAGATCGGCTGAGTTAGTAGTCACCTCATCCGTAAACCGCCAATTGCCGAATTCCAGAAATTCGCCTTGGTCTTTGGGGACGTGTTGAGCTGAGGCTTGAACGGCGCGCGGATCGGTCTGATTGTAAAAGAAAAAGTACATCGCCGGTCGGCCTAGATGACGTGATATATAGACTGTTTCTCCAGGTTGTTGGTAATGGTTAACTGCCTCGACTAACTGCTGGTAGCCATATTGCCACTCTTTAGCAGTCTCAATACTAGAGTGATAACGGAAGAATACCCATAAAAACACCCAATTCATCAAGCAAAATACGGCTAATAGCCAAGGAACTAATTGGCCTAGTCGCCGAAGGTTATGCAACTTTCTGGTCAGATAGGACCAGGCGGTAGACAAGAGGTTCAGCAGTTCAATCACTCCCAAACCCGACCACCAGGCTAACCAGACGGCTAAGGGCAAGGCGCGCAAGGCGTGCGGGGTAGCGGTAGTTAGCATAGCGGCCACAGGTGAGATCAGGGTAAGAGCCACGAGCAACCAATAAAACCGCTTAGCCTTGAAATACTGATAGCCTCCAATCAAACCTATAGTTAAGGTGATGACTTCCCAGGGATAAAGTGCTCCAAAAAGCTGAGAGCTGTGGCGCGGATTGGCGTCGCCTTGTGTGAAGAGGAACGCGGGGCTGAGGTGAGAGAGGTGACTCTTTAGCAGAGTCTGAGTCCAAAAAATATAGCGGTGGTAGATCAGGCGCGACAGCGGTGAATAGTCACTGGCTGACCGGAAAGCGTTTGAAGTTTCAACTGGTTCCGGCTGAGCAAAGACTGAGGTTTCCTGCCAGCGCTGAGAAACAGTTGGACTGGTTAAAGATAAGGCCAGCGGCGCCAGGAGAGCAATTCCCAAAGCGGCGGCTGGCAACCAGGCAAGCCAGTGACGCCAAATTGTGGGGCTAAGTAAAGAGCGCCCGCCGCCCAGCTGGCTGTGGCGCCAAGGCATGGCAATTACTAGAGTTGCAATACCAAACAGGGGAGCCAGTAGGCGGGCGGCATGGTAGCTATACATCGCCAAGGCAAAGCTGATGACCGCCAAGCTAGACCAAAGCCAAAAGGCTTGGGGCAGTTTTGTTGTTAGAGAATTAGTTGTTTTAGTCGCTGGCAGACTAGCTTTATTTTTGTTAGCTCTATCTTTATTTTTGCCAACTACATCAGCTGACCAATAATCAATTGCCAGAATCAGACTATAGATGCCAAGACTTAATAAAAACACCGCCAGGTTGACCTCAAAACCAACACGTCCAACCTGCCAAGACCATGGTTGAATAGCCAATAGAAAAGCTGACCAGCGCGCGACGCGGGCATTTGTTAACCGTCTAGCCAAAAAATAAAGTACGACTACGGTTGCACTGCTAAACAGCACGGCCGGCAAGCGGACGGCAAAGGTGTTTAAACCAAAAGCGGCCACACTCGGCACCACGCTGTAAAAGTAAAGTGAAGGTTTGTAGTCGCCAAATGAGGTAAAAGCCACGATCGGCCAAGCTTGACCATGATGATCACGACCGGTTTTCAGGATTGAATAAGCGTCGTAGCCAATGGCCGCTTCTTCCCAGTAGGGGCTGGGCGGGGCGATCGTGTTCTGCCAGATTCGCAAACCAAAGGCTAGGCCAAACAACAGCAAAACTATTAAAATATTCTGGTGCTTCAGCCAGAAAGATTTAATTCTATTTAGCTGAAGCCGAAGCTGGCTGTGGCCGTTATCAGCAGTTGTAGTTTTCATTTTAATTTGACCCATCTCATTTGTGTGACCCATATCATTTGTTTGTCTTACCATTAACCATTAACTAAATCTAATCCAATTCATAAATTAAAAAGGCTGGTTCATTGTCTTGGCGATAAATAATTCGGGCAGGCCGGCCCGGAAATATTTCAGCTGGCGAAGAAATTACCACGTCATACTGATTAAAGTCCTCAACCTTAACCGGACCAAAATCCAAGTTGGGCACTCGGAACTCGCGGTAGGTTTGAATTGGCAAGTCATTGTAGAAAGCATAAAAGGTCAGGGGCTGACCATAGTAATCGGTAAATTTAATTCGCTGGCCGTCTTGTTGGTAAGTGTGAGCCAACCGTACTGCTGTGGCTTGGCCATCGAGCCAGACCGCGCTGGACTCAGTTTGGTAGTCCGTAAAGTAATAATTCCAGAAAACTGAAAACTGCATAATCATCAGTAAAACTATTAGTCCAATTGACAGAGAAAATGAGGTATGACTTAGCTCGCGCTGAAGTTCCCTGGCGCCTAGAATCATCAGCATAATTACTGGAACGACAGCTAATAGCGCTCGATTAGCATGAGGAACATCCAAACCAATTGCGGCCGGCAGTAGAGTAACAAATAACAAAATCAGCCAGAACCAAGGCCTAAAGGTGGTTGGCTCGCTGGTTGAACTAAGCTTAAAGAAAGTCTGAATTTTTTTCTGCCATCTGGTTAGCCTGCTTGGTCGGTTGAATCGCTGAATTGAGCGGCCAAGTATAAAAGTCAAACCAAGCCAAAATAAAATTAAGTGTCCAAAGAGTAAAACGCCAAATTGAGCGGTTCCGTGACGCAGGATTGGTTCTGGTCCCAACAATAGCCAGTCAAGACTTAAGTGTTTTGCTAGGTTGGAACCGATTAAGCTGATGGTAGACAGCCAATCTTGTTGACCAAAAACGGTGGTAGAGTCTGCTCGTTTTAAGCCTGGTCCGGTCAGAATATCGATCAAGGCTGGTAGACTGAGAACACCAATACTCAGGACGATAACCACTATTTTTTTTAGTTGGCGGTTGAGCCAAGTCCGATGATGGATGAATTCATGGACAATCAACCAAAACCAAGTTAGCGGAATGACAATTTTGGCTGAGTGGTAAGTGTATAGACTGGCGGTGGTGCCGATAATTATCAGCAGTCCAGCGAATATCCACTTTTTGACTGAATCATTTGCTTTTAGTTGGTGCATTTCTAGCCATCCAGTCAGCAGACATAAAAAGAAAAACAGAGCTGTGCCGGCTTCAAATCCAACTCGCGACAAAACAAAATGCCAAGGCAAAGTAATTAAGCCAAATCCCGCCAGCAATGCTAGCCAAGGTTGTCGCCACAAGCGCCAGGTAAACCACATTATTAGCAAAACACTGCCAACTCCCGCCAAGGCAAATGGCAATCTTACTGCCCAGGCTGATAAGCCAAAAATCGCCGTCGATGAGCCGGTGAAATAAAAGGCCAATGGTGATTTGTAATCGCCAAAAGAAACAAAGGTTGTGGGCAGGAGGTCACCGTATTCATCGCGGCCGGTGGTGATGACCATGCGACCGACGTAACCCAGAGCGGCTTCATCCCAGGTAAGGCCACCAGGTGCCTGGCCCAACTGATACAAGCGGGTAAAAATTGCCAGAATAATGATTAATCCCAGGGCGAGCCAGAGTTGGAAATGTTGTTTAAAGGTATTTCTCATTTGAATCTTTGGTTTTTGTTTTATTATTTATTTTTTGGCCTGGCACTTATCTTAGTTTCAGTTTTTGTTTGAAGCGGAGGTGGAGAGGCAACTGCCTGTTTAGCTAGAGCTAGAACCTCGCGGTCGGTGCGGTGCCAAAATTTACGGTGGGTGATGCGCCTTTGCCAGACGATGGGCAAGTGGCGGAGGGCTCGCCAAAAGCCGACACCGACCGCGCCGGCAGTGCGCCAGTTGGTAACAATTAAATGGTAGGGTAACCAAGCTAAGTGCTCTATTAGCATGCGTGGGTCGGAAATATTTTTCCAGACCAGTAAAAACTGATTTTTCCATGAGGCGGTGATCATTTGCCGCTTGCCAAAAACCGTTAAATTTGTCGATTCATGCTGATGCCAAACCCGGGCACGATGCTCAAAAAAGATACTCCAGCCGTGCTTGAGAGCGCGGTAAGACAGATCGCGGTCTTCTTCATAGGCTGGGTAGAAAAGCGTGTCAAATCCGCCAAGCTCGTTAAATTTAGCCTTATCAAACATCATGCTTCCGCCGGCAGTCCACAAAGTTTGATATTGTTTTTGGTCAGGTTCATACCAATGAACCAGCAATCCACGTTGATAATCGCCGGTTCCTCGGCCATAAAGCTGAGCGTCGGGAGTGTTTTTTGTTACTTCAGCACAGCCAACCGCAAAAGTGTCTTCATTTTCAAACCAGGCTAAAAGTTGTTGGCGCAGGTCAGGCGACAGCGGCGTGACATCATTATTCAAAAGCAAAATGTAAGGGTGAGCGGCCAGTTCAACGCCGGAGTTTACGGCCGCGGCAAAACGTTTGTTTTTAATATGGTGAATCCAGCGCAGGTCAATTTCCAAATCATCAAAATATTTAATCTGACTTTCCAGCCAGCTGATAGTCTCATCAGTTGAGGCGTCATCAACTACAATAATTTCATCACCGGGAACCAAGATTTCGGCGACCTTAGGCAAATGCTTGGCTAATAGCGCTTGGCCGTTATAGGTGGGGATGACGACGGTAATAAATTTATTTTTCATGAAAGTCCTAACATTTCGTCAAGTGTCTGGCAAAATCGATCCAAGGAAAACTCTTGTGCCCGCTGATAAGCTCGTTGGCGCAACTGAGCGATCTGGCCGTCCGACAGGGCAATTACATTTTGGGTTTGGGCAATTAAATCAGTTTGGGTATCAAAAAAGAAACCGTCATGGTTGTCGGTAATAATTTCTTTGAGTCCACCTTTTTCAACCACTAGAGGAATCAGGCCGTAACTCATGGCTTCAACCGTAGACATGCCAAAATGTTCAACCTGCTGAGGGCGTTTTGTCTCATCTACTTCATATCCAGCCGCATGCCAAAAAATAGAGCTGTCAGCGTAAAGCTGTTTCAACTCGGACTCAGGAATGTCATGCCGCCACTCAACTGGCAGATCACGATACTTCTTTTTTAGCTGAGTAACGTATTCTTGATGAACTTTGTCAGGTTCAATTCCGCCCACCAACACTAGGCGCCAATCGTCCCAACCATATTTGGCGCGTCCTTGCTCAAAAGCAGACAGTAGTAAATCCTGACGTTTGCTGTGCATGACATTATGACGCGGATTGATAAATCGCCCGACGCTTAAAATAACGTTAGATCTTGGTTTGTCCACGACTGAGGCCGACGGAATCGTGGTGTACGGATAGTGAAGAAAAGGGATTTTAGTGTGCCAAGCAGATTCAACAATTTGACGAGTGAAATCAGAGTTAGCATTCTTAATAGGCCACTGTTTAAGTTTCCAGCTGAAGAGTCGGCCGTCAGTTTTAGTAAACGGCACCTGAATATGCAAAATGTTTTTACCAGCTCCACTCCAGAAAAGACTGCCGTCTGTCAGAAAAATAAAGGCATCATAGCCCTGGGTAATTTGCCAAGTTTTAAAAGCTTGACGCTTGCCTTGGGCCAGTGGTGAAGGTTTAAAGTTAACTTTTGATAAATCTAGTGAAAAAAGTTTTTCATACTTATCAATGCGCTGTTTTAGATCTTTGACACCAGACGGAATGAGAACCTCTACTTCATGATTTTGCGCCAAATACCAGGCACTTGTTAAAAAGTGCTTTTCACCGCCCCCAAAATGTTTGGGAACATATGGCGAGTACATGCCGATCTTCATCTTAAGGTTGTTTCCACAATTTTTGGATTTGTTGTTCAATCCGGTCATAGCGGTGTTCAATGGGCGGTTGCTGTTGAAGTTCCCAGAGCCTGGTGTAAGTTAAAAAACGATTCATACTTTGGGTCATGGCTTCAATCATGCCTTCTTGACCATCTTTCCAGGCACGTTTGATAACCACCCGTTTAAAAAAGTCCAATAAAACAATTCTAATTAAGCGGACTGGACCAACTGGTGGATGTTTAGCCCTAAGCATAAGCCTGGCTTCAACATCAGTCCAGTCAATTGACTTGCGTAATCCGTCGTACATACTACGGTGGGTTAGGTGGACTAGGGGTTCTTCAATTTCACCTATGCGGCCGACAATTTCGGCGTGCTCGTGAACCTCACCCTTCCAACCCTTAAGATTTTTAAGTTTAAAAATGCGGAGAAGTCGGTCATTTTGCCAACCGCCATACTGCATCCATTTGCCGTAATGAATATTGTTGCGGTGAATTTGAAAGGCATCATATTCCTGGCGGAGAATTCGGCTTTGGATGGCTTTGGCCAGTGCCGGCGTCACCCGCTCATCGGCATCAATATACATAATCCACTCGGTTTTAGCGTGCTCGCTGGCTTCATTGCGCCACTGGGCAAAATTATTTCCCTTGGCTTTAACTACGGTGGCTCCCTGACGTTCGGCAATTTCAATTGTTCGATCGCGCGAACCTGTATCTAAGACAATAATTTCTTTGGCAAAACGCAAGGTCTCCAGACAATTAGCCAGCATATCCTCTTCATTGCGCGCAATAATGATTGCGGTGAGGTTCGGCTTAGTGGATGTCAATTCTTTGGCCATATCTCTCTAGTATAAAGTCTTGTATAGCCTGGCGGGTAGCACCAGTACCATGGCGATACTGAATCAGCAAATGTTTTAGTAAGAATAGTTTAGTTCTCCAGGGGGAATATTTGAAGCCAAACAAGAAGCGGTTCCTGGTTTGGTAGTATTGGTGGAGTTTTGAGCCTGCGCCAGAAGAGCCGGCATTTTTGTGCCAAATTATTGAACTTGGTTCGTAAGCTATTTTCCAACCCGCGCGTTGAAAGCGAATAGATAAGTCTAAATCTTCCAGATATAAAAAGTAATCATCATTAAAGACACCGACTTCCTGCAAGGCTGATGTGTTTAAGGCTAGACAACAACCGGTAACGAATTTTGTTGGCATAGCGGTATCAAATTGTCCGCGATCAACTTCATCAATGCCCCGATGGAAGCCAAGCACTTCGGTCCAATCAATTTCGCCGCCAGCGTACCAGATGACTTTACCCAATTCGTCAGTTTGATAACCAGTTTGATACTCTCTGCCTGGGTAAAAATAAATCTTGGGAGCCAACGCGGCCGTTTTTTGATCCAGATGAAGTTTTTGATGAAGGTTTGTTAAGGCTTTGGACCCGATCTTGGTATCGTCATTAAGCAGAATTACCGTCTTGGGGTGATACTTTTCTAAACTGTAGTGAATGCCTACATTATTAGCACCAGAGAACCCTAAGTTTTTTTCCAACGGCAGATAGTCAACCCAATCACCAAATTTACCTGTTAACTTATCTTTAAGGTCTTGGTTTGGACTGGCGTCCACCACAACTGGTTTAAGCTGATCAATATCATCTTCGGACCGAATAGACTCCAGACATTCCAGCGTATTGGCCGGATGTTGATAGTTGATGATAATGATTGGTATTAAATCTTTCATAATTTAAAGCGGCGACGCAAGCGCCAGTAAATTTTGCTCAAGCCAACGGCGTTTTGGCAGGCAAGGTCAGCCTCCCAGTATTTGGCTGAACGGGCGGCGTTGGCTAGCTGAGCCGACAGCTTTGGCAGTTTAGTAGATTGTTTAAATTCCAAAGATTCCCAATATTTTGCCAATGCCAAAGCTTCAAAACTGCTCTGTAACCAAGCCAAAGTTTGACCGTAATGGTTTTGCTCATATGCTTTATCAACGAACCAGCGCCGGGTAAATTCCTCAAGCCAGGCAGAAATCAAGCTCGGCTGAGATTTTCTGTTTCCAGATTTCATTTCCTTGGCGGCGATAGTGCTATAACGCTGAGCGCGATCAATAAAGTCATCAATTGTCTGGTAATTGTGATGAATGATGGCGAGTTTTTCATCGGCCGCTAGCTTAGTTAAATGGCCGTCAACTTGAGGTAGACCGTGCAGTTCTGGCGGCCAATTTACGTAGCCGCGTTTAAATAACCGGCGCTGATAGTCAGGCCACCAGCCACTTTGCGCCCACTTATTAAAAATTAAGTTACGGCGGGGAAAGGCATAGGCCACGGTGTCACTTTCCTGATTGATTAACTCTTTGATCTTTTCTGCCAAAGTTGGCGGAATTTCCTCATCCGAATCAACCACTAAAATCCAATCTTTATTGGCGGCTTGAAGAGCCTTATTGCGAGCTGGATCAGCGTAACCAACATCAGGGTGATCAAGAATATGAGCCTTGAATTGACGGGCAATTTTTAAGGTATTGTCAGTACTACCCATATCCATGATGATCAATTCGTCAGCGATATTTTTGACACTGCTTAAGCAAGCTGACAGAGTTTCAGCGGAATTTTTGGTGTGGACGATAACACTTAGTTCAGCCATTTTTTCAGTACTCCCAACGATTTTACTTCACTTATAAATCGACGCCAGCCTATGGCAAAGAAGATGACCAGGTAGGCGGCGCCCGCCAGACCGATGCCAGCCAAAAGCCACAGGATTGATCTCTGCCAGAAAGCCTGTCCCAACCAGCCGATTAGCAAAATGGCGGACGCCGCCAGCCCTTGCAACCAAATGTGTGGCAAGAAAGTAACTTGTGGAATTGCTTGCTTAACATAATAAGCGGGTACCACCGCGGTTAATCCGATTACAAAAGCGGCGATTGCCACTCCCTGATAACCAAATAACCAAACACTGGCTGGAGTAATAATCCAGGTCAAAACAGTCCACATGATCATAATTTTGAGATTCTTGTTGACTTTACCAATTGCCATGAGTGTATTTGTTAAAGGCGTCGAGACAGCGCTCATGCCAATTTGAATCGCAAATAATGATAGTGACAAAGCCGCAGGCAACCACTTATTAAATTGGGGCAAAACCACCAACAGCGGATAAATATAGGCGGCCAGACCGGCCACCATTGGAAAGGCCATGAAGGTTATAAAGTAGAGAGACTTTTCAATTGCTTTTCTTAGCAAATCTTTCTGAGCCTGAATTCTTGAGAAGGTTGGAAAAGTTATTCCAAGCACGCTCTGCACCGTTAGCTGATATGGAAAAGTCGACCAGCGTTTAGCCCAGCCAACGTAGCCCAAACCTTGAGCGCCCAACCACCAACCCAAAAAGACAATTAGCAAGTCATCTTTAATTCTGGCTAAAAGATCATTGACTTGGAATTTCACGCCAAAACTCATCAGTTTTTTCAAACTGGGAATGTCAAAAGCTAAGCCGATCGGCCAACGCTTTATTAAGTAAACAGTGGCTACGCCCAACAAACTGCGGGCCATAATGGCGTAGGTATAGCTCATTAAGCTAAAGCCGCGCCAAGCCAGAAAAACCAAAATAACGTAAAAGGAAATGTTCTCTACTAGGGTTGGAATAATCACTTTATTAAACAAAAGTTCTCGTTCCAGTAAGATCGAAGGAATGGTGCGCAAACTGCTCAGCACAAATGAACCAGCCAAAGCATAAAGCAACCAAACTCCGGCTTGCTCCAAGTGAAGTAAGTTTTCCCAAACAGGTGTTAAAGCTGTGATGGTTAGGAAAATTCCTATGGCCAGCATCAGTTGAACCGTAAAAATAGTTCGAAGTTCCTTAACGGTTGGTGTTTCTTTTTTCTGGACTAAAGCCGCTGCCAAACCAACGTCAGAGAAAAAAGTAAAAAAGCCAATAAGCGCTGTCACGGCGTAATAAATGCCAAACTCTTCTGCACTAAACAAGACAGAAAGCGCAATACTCGCCACAATTCCGACAATTTGAATGGCAAAAGTTCGGAAGACATAAGCAATCGCTCCGGATACCGATCGTTGTTTAATTAAGGCTGACTCGGTCAGTTGGTCCTCTATTAAGCTCAGATCTTTTTCAGCTGGATCATTGCTGATTACATTATCAAAACTCGACATGTTTATCCTTGGGTTTAATTAATACGGCAAGCCAGCCAATCAAAGCAATTAAACTGATGATTAGTCCAGTCTGGCGCAGAGGTGTCATGGTAAAAATAGCGCCAACGGAATTAATTTCCTGTTCCGGCTGAGCAATTAATTGCCGGCGGCCATCTGGTAGCAATTCCGGTTCTACCTGTTTGTCATTAACATAGTATTGCCAACCAGGGAAATCAGCGATATTCCAAGTAATGGTCGATCCCTTGATAGTTTCGGTTTCCAATAAAAGACGATGCGGTTGATTCATCTCCCAGCGAGTTTTGTCCAAACTATCAGAAATAACTATTCGCTCATCTGGTTCAACAGGTGGTAATTGCCGGTCAAAACCACTTGGCAAATAATCAAGCAAGATATCGCTCATTCTTCGGCGAATGAGTTGGCGATCGGTGTAGTAAAAGTCATCATTATTTTCCAGATATTGTTGAGGCTGATGAAATTTCAGCTGACTGATTAAAAGCAAAATGACTGTTAACCAAGTCAGCGGCCAGCGCCAGGTAGTATGGCGTATTTGCCAGATACCCCAACCAGCTAACATGGCCATCAGAACATTTGAGATAGCCAAAAATCGCCAGGGAAACTGGACAAATGAGAGCAAGGCCACCCGATCCCAGAGCCACTGAGTTTTAAAGGTGGAAAGCAGTAGGGTTGGAACAAGTACTAAAGCAGTAAAGAGGATTAAAACTTGAGTCTTTCTAAATATCCAGATATTGAGCAATTTACGTCTGGTTTTCAAATCATTAAGAATCGGAGCTAACGCGCCAACCCCAGCCAAGGTAGCCAGCAACAGGCTTATCCAACCAAAATGGAAGCTGATCTCATCATGCGGGCCAAAGGTTGAACCACCATAGCCCCAGGTTTCTTGCCAGAACTGTCTGAGGTAAAGAAAATGCAAGTGATAATCAAAGTAGCCGGTAGTGATTTCACTGATGATGGTACTGTCTTTTTCTAGAAATGCCGGCAAGGCATACCAGGCGCTCAAGAGCACTCCTGTCAAATAACCAGCTGTGACCAAGCCCAAACTTTTAAGTTTGTCAGATTTTTGCCAGGTGATCCAGACAAGGCTCATAATTCCTAAAAAAGGTAGCGCAATCATGGCTGTTAAATTATGAGAGGCAATTAATGCAGAAGTGGTTAAACTGAGTCCGAGCCAGCCAACACGGCGCTGGCGGGTAATTAGCCAGGCGAAATGTAATATCCAAGGCAGTAAACTCAGGGCAAAAAGTTCGTTGAGCGCGCCACGGACATATAAATCCAGGGCGCGATACGGAGCAAGCGCAAACACCGTAGCGGCCACAAAGCCAACTGTGCGGCCCCATCGTTTCATTAAAGAATACATGCCAGTCCAGGCGGTGAAATTGGTGAAAAGTATTAATAATTTTATTGAAAGTAATGGAGCCAAGCCCATTAAGGCTGGCAAACTGGCTAGATAAAACGGCACAGGTCCGTAAAACAAAAACAGCGGCATGCCGTAGCCGTAGCCAAAATCAGCTGACCAGTGAACCGGAAAATGGCCAACACGTAAAGCGTCCAACATTTCTACCAGGCGAGCGACATGTGTGTAGTCATGCATTCTAAAGAACCCATCTCGGAAAAGCGGTAGTGATAGAAGGAAAATAACCAACAGAGCGGCCTGAGCAACAAAAAGGTTTTTAACTAGTCGCATATAGCGATTGTACTATTTTGCTTGGAGTTCGTAGACCTGCAGTTCTGGCGCCCCATATGGACGAGGGTATTGGGCTTTCAATTTTAGTCTTTCATCTTGGACTTCCAGCCGGTTGGCATTGACTACAAGCCAGGTTTGATGGTCATCGGCTTCCTCCCAAACCCAGTCAGGAATTGATTTGACCGGATATTGAGCCAGGCCTTCAATTCGCAGGTATTTTATTTCTGGCCGATTGTCAAAGTACATCAGTAAGGCGTCTGGCAGGGTGCCAAAAGATCCTTCTGTAACCACCGTTAAGCGATCACCATCCCTCACCTCTTCAATCATTAAATCTCTGACCTCATTAATGCCATGACCTGATGACCACTCAGTTAAGTATTGAGAACGGTCAGCTAAAACAAATGGAGTTTGGTTAGGTGTAAACCAGCTCAAGAACATAAAACGCAGTGAACCAATCAAAAAACTCAGAACTAAAAGCCAAAACACTAACTGAATATTGGTATTTTGATATTTTTTCACTTGTCGCCAGATTTCACTGACAAGCAAGGCGCCGCTGGCTGTTAAAAACGGTGCTGTCGGCAGGTAATAGCGGGGATGGACTGTGCGACCAAAAACAATAAATGGCAGAGCTAACAGACCAGCTCCAGCCAAAATTCGCCAATGTAGAGTTCTCCGCCTCGAAACAAGCAGAGCAATAAACGGCAAGGACATAAATTCCGGCCGTAGATAGGTGCTGAGCCAGCTCAAGGCGCGTCCCAAGTTATCAATGGTTACCCGCCACTCGCCACTTAAAAGTTCGGAAATTGTAAAAGTAAAGTCATTACTGCGAGTAAATAGACTGCCAAAAGCTGGGTGAATCTTTAGCAAGCCAAACAAAGCTAAACCACTTAGACCAGCCAGACCAAAACCAAGAGTCCGTCTGACAAAAAGCCGCCAGGTTGCCTGGTTTTTATATTCTGTCCAGTCGGCAAATAGACCTGCATACGCCCAACCTACTATGACCGGAGCAAAGAATAAGGCTGGGGTTTTGGTTAAAAGTGCTAACCCCCAGCCAAATCCTGTAACCAGACTATTAACAATCACTTTCCTCCAGGAAAGTGATCCATTTTTACTAATTGAAGAATCTAATCTAAGCAAACCCCACCAACTTATCGACAAACCCAAGACTAACAAGCTGTCCATTAAAGCCATGCGGTGGTGAAAAAACCAAAAAGGAGTAATCACAATTACCAAAGCCTGAACTGCTCGAGCCAAACGGTTAGCCTTTAATTCTTGGAGTATATGATCGCCGACCCAGAGCTGAATTAGTCCAGCTAGTACGCTGACCAATCTTCCAGCGAAGAGTGGATTTGCCACGAAGCTTAACAGACCAGCCACTAACCAAATAAAAAGCGGCGGTTTACCGTCATTTAATGAAAAGAAAAGATAAATAGAATCGTGCCGCATGAGTTGCGCCCAGCGAATATAAATGGATTCATCGGCAAAAACTGGCAAGGACAGTAAATTAAATAAGCGGGTAAATAAGTAAATTAAACCCACGACCAGCACTACCAGCCAATATTTATTTGAGTATTTTTGCCAGATCAGCAGGAATTGTGATTTCATAAGGTATTCGTTCATTGTACGTGAGCATAAGGTTTAACCCAAGTAGAACAAGGGCGTCTGTTTAGACTCACAATGACATGCAATCAAAAGCGGTAAGGAACTATTTAATCCTGAGAAATAAACTGCCGAGCATAATCATTTTCTGGAAGTGAGGGAATGTTTGGAGTCAGTTTAACTTTAGGAAAGCTTAAAATAATTTTGGTGCCTTGGCCGTATTTAGTTTTACCGTAAAGCGACTGTGAAAACTCTCAACAAGATGTTGTTTTGCATAAGCTAGGCCTAATCCTAGTCCGCCATTTGCCTGGCGGTTGGTTTGCCAAGGTTCGCCCACTCGATCTGCCAGCTTATCAACCATGCCTTGGCCATTATCGCCAACTTCTAGCTTGATCCAGCGCTGGCTAACGGAAGCCCGGACTTCAATCAGTGGATTATTAGCGGGCTTATCAGAGAGTTCCTGAAGACTATTGTGCAGAAGATTCATGAGAATTTGTTGAAGAATTACCGGATCAGCTACAAGTTTTAGATCAGGCGGACAATAAATCCGGCATTGTACGCGCGACCGCATCAGGGAATAATTACAAAGCTGTTTGGTTTTCCAGAGTAAATTAGCTAAGTTAAAGCAGATCAGTTCCGGCTGGTTACGTGACATAATTCTTTGGGAATACCTGATAACTTCGGCAACAAAATTTAGCTGAGTCTGAAGTTCACGATAGGAATTGATGGATAATTCAGGCTCAACTTTCTGTAAAACACATTGTAATTGCATTATTTGATTAGCAATATTATGAAAAATTGAAACGGTGAAATAACCGTAAGTCATTAGGGCAGGCAACCTGGTAGGGTCACTAAAATATTTCATGTTGCCCAAAAACAAAAGTGATTGTAGCACACAAAATTGTATAAAGGCTGATGTATCAGCTAAAGAGATAATATGAGCCAACTTGAATTAAGTATGAGATACTTTGCTTATGGTTCAAGTACAGGAGAGCATGATCGCATGAAAGATTTTAATGAAGTTTATGAGCGACTGAATCCGGAACAGCGTCAGGCAGTTGATTTAATTGAAGGTCCGGTGATGGTTATGGCCGGTCCGGGAACCGGTAAAACGCAGATCATGTCGGTGCGGATTGCCAATATTTTGCGGCAGACCGACGCTCAGCCGCACAATATCCTGGCGTTAACTTTTACTAACGCCGCCGCCAAAAATCTTCAACAGCGACTACTGGAGCTGATCGGACCGGCCGCCTACAGCGTTAAATGTTCAACTTTTCATAGTTTTTGTGTTGGCGTAATTGAGGAGAATGCAGAGTATTTCCCCGTATTGCCAACTATTGAAGAACCGGTTTCAGCCTTGGAAAAGTTGGCTTTAATGGAGCAGATTTTTGATGAGAACGAATTCACTCACCTAAAAAACGCCAAGTATCCGCACATGTATGTCCGTGATGCTATCTCGGTGATCTCCGGATATAAGCGCGAGGGGCATTCGCCTTTATCGATTCGTAAGTTAGCTGAGGACGAGTTAAAAGCTTTAGAGCAGTCTGACTTGCCACCTTATAAACGTAAACCGCTTCAACTTCAGGCTGAAAAAAATTTGGATTTAGCCGAGGTTTATAGTGAATATCAGCGTTTGATGTCGGACCGTGGCTGGTATGACTTTGAAGATTTGATTTTGTGGGTTCGCGACGCTCTGCGAGTGCATGAGGATCTTAGGCTAATTTATCAGGAGAAATACCAGTATTTTTTGGTTGACGAATACCAGGATACTAATGAGGGACAACTGCAGTTAGTACGTGAATTGGCTTCCTTTTGGGGCGAGCGAGCCAACTTGTTTGTGGTGGGTGATCCTCACCAGTCCATTTACCGTTTTCAAGGCGCGTCGCTGGCCAATACACTCAGTTTTCTAGATCACTATCCATCAGCTGAAGTAGTTCGACTGACCACTGGTTATCGCTGTGGAAATGAAATATACCAAGCGGCGGCTGAATTAATTAGCCATAACCCCCAGGAAATTAAGGACGAGCGCCAGGCCGGAATACGCCAGGCGCTCCCACACGTTTAAGACAAAAACCGGTTGAACCGCCTCCCACAAGCCGTAACACCGCTCGGCGAAAGTATATGGATAGCTCAAGAGATAGAGCGTCTACATAAAGAAAAAGTTCCATATTCCGAGATGGCCGTTTTGTACCGCAAGCACCGCAATGCTGACCTGCTGGAAGAAATTCTTACGGCTCGCCAGATTCCCTACCAAGTTAATCAAGCCGCTAACATTCTAGATAACCAGGTGGTTTTACAAATATTAACTTTGCTTAACTTAATTTCCGCTATTCGCTCCAATCAAGAAGCGCCACTTTTATTACCGGTTTTTCAATTGCCTTGGTTTAAGTTAAATCAGCAGGATGTCTTAACCTTAATTAGGGCGGCTAGCCGTTCGGCAGATTATCGCGGTAATCCTTGGGATATGTTGTTAGATGAAACAGCGGTAGCACGTCTGAATTTGCAGGATCCAGCGGCTTTGCAAGAGGCACAAAAAAAGTTAATCGAATTGCAGGGGCTAGAGTCAACCCTGCCGCTTTCGCTCCTAGTTGAAGAAATATTAAGACAAACAGGTTTCTATGATTGGACCCAGGCCAAGCCATTGGGTACCGGTGACTTGATTGCTGTTGCTAATTTCCTCCGTCACCTTCAGTTTTGGTCAAAACGGGACGCGCGTCGCAATCTTAGCCGATTTATCAGAGATGTTGAGCGCATGCAGGAACACAAACTGTCCTTATCAATGGATTCACTTGAATTAGAAACTTCTGCCGTAACATTGACAACCGCCCATCAAGCTAAAGGGAAAGAATGGTCACAGGTATTTATAATTCAAACTCAAGATAAAGTCTGGGGCAACTTAAGATCAGCCGATAAGATTAAACCGCTTTCTGGCTTGATTCCTTATGCTGATCTGAATAAAGACGAACTAAATGAAGACGAGCGGCGCTTATTTTATGTTTCACTTACCAGAGCAAAAGATGGCGTAGCTATTAGTTACAGCGAGCGTGATCAAAGTGGTGACAAAACCAGGGAATTACAGCCGGCGCAATTTTTAGCTGAAATTTCACCAGATTTGTTCCAAGTGACTGAACCGGTGCCCACCGCTCAAGTACTAGATCAATTAAGCCAACAATTTACATCTGATAAAGACCGTCATCCGGCGTTAGATTTAGATGAAGAATGGCTGAAGTCAATCGTTAACAACTTTGCATTTTCTTTTACCGCCCTGCAGGAGTTTCTACATTGCCCAATTGGCTTCTTCTATCGGCGATTAATTAGAGTGCCAGAATATCCGGCTCCGCCATTAGCGATGGGTACGGCTGTTCATGCGGCTATGGAGGCGCTTTATCGTCATCTCAATCGTGAAAATGAATTATTACCGGTAGAAAAACTTTTTACCGTGATTGATCGTCAGTTAAAAGCATATGATTTCCAAGAACAACAGGCGATGGCGATTTCAGCCAAGTCCAAGTCAATCATTGCTGAGTACTACCAAGAACACCAATCTGAATTCAAACCCAGTCTGATGATTGAAAGATTCTTTGGCAATCAGCCAGATGTGGTATTTGAAGAATTGCCTTTAGTCGGCAAGGCTGACCGGATAGACGCCTTAGATTCGGCAGGCAGAGCAGTTAGGGTGGTTGATTATAAAACGGGCAATGTGCATTCTCGGAATCACATTTTAGGTAAAACGGCTAGTTCGGACGGGGCGATGTTTCGTCAGTTGGTCTTCTACCGACTGTTGGGTGATCTTGATCCAACCTTTAACTACAAAATTACTGAAGGCGAGTTTATATTCCTGGAGAAGAGTAAAAGCAATAAGTATGCCAGTGAGCGGTTCACCATTACAGATGAGCAAGTTGATGATCTTAAAGAGCTGTTACGCGAAGTTAAAGAGGACTTTTATTCACTAAAGTTTCTTGAGAAAAAACCCTGCCGCGACTGTGACGCCTGCCGTAAACTAGGTTTTACTCACTCGGCGGTGGAGAAACATCTGTCAGGTCTTGAACTTGAATCTTCAACTCTACCAGAGTTAGCGGAAGCATGATGGATTCTACCGCCAACTTGGCAGGAGAAAGAAAATTTTGCTAAACAGTTCCGCGTTAACTGGTAAGCCGGTCCAGTTGGGGTAAAAAATTACAAATGTCAGTACAGCCAGACCAACAAAACTAAGACTTAGACATTTTCCTAGCTTAGAAACTTTATAAAGTTCAATCAGCCAGTAACTTAGCAAAACAAACAAGAATGGAAGAGCTGGAGTGTAATGGTAAAAGAACATTATCCGAGGTGAGTTGGTCCAGACAATCCAAGTGCTCAGATAACTTATCAACAGAAAAATTAGTGGTCCGGCAACTTTGAAATTATTTTTTAATTCGGTCAACTCCGCCCTTTGTTTGGCTTGAGCGTGCTTACTTTTAGTTTCAATCATATTGAGTGAAGTCTGCAACCAACTGCCTAGCCAAACCAAAAACGAACTCGCTGTCCATAAAACGGCGGCTAAACCGCCCCAGAGCAAAATGTGATTTCCTTGAATGTACATATTTTGCATCAAACCATCACCGGGATTATTAGTGTAGGTGTAAACAGGCCGGTAATTAAGTAACCATTCAAGCGGTGTGGATTGATATGGGTGAGTAGCGGTCAGATTAGTTTGGTACCACCAAATTTGCTGATGTAGCTCTTTAAAATGTTGCCAGTCATGTCCTTGCCAGAACATTTGTGAGTAGCTAAGCAAGTAAACTAATGGCATCAGAATTCCTAATGCCAAAATTATTTGCAGAGTTCGTCGCCATTCCACTTTTTTTGTTTGAACTCTATTTTTTATCCACCAAATTAATTGATCCGCCATAATCGGCAGAACAACAAAAACACCTGACCATTTACTGGCCGCGGCCGCACCGGCGGCGAGACCTACTAAGATTAAACGCTTGGCACTAGGTTTTGCGCGCCAATGAAGATAAAGCCACATCGTAAGTAAAAAGAAGAAAGTGATATGAATGTCATTCATGGTAATACGCGACATGGCTAAGAGTAGGCCATCTAAACTAGCTAAGCCTGCCGCCAGCAGTCCAACAGCTGGAGAAAAATTCAACTTGCGAGCTAAAGCATAAGTTAAGGCAATTACGCCAATGCCAAAAACCGCCGAGCTAAAGCGCCAACCAAAACCGCCATTATTGCCAAGTATAATAATGCTAGCCGCTTGAGTTAATTTCGCCAGAGGCGGATGGAGCCAATCAATAGCTGTATCTGGTTCTGGGGCTGAGTGCCACCATTCGTAGGCGCGCGGATCATTTTGGGCAATAAGTCTTACTGTCACGACGTGATAGACCTCATCAAAGTAATAATTGGCTGGCAAATTGAGCCGCCAAAGGCGACTTGCGGCCGCAAAAAGTAAAATTAAAAGCAGGATATTTCTAGTTGACAGTAATTGCTTTACTCGATTAATCACAATTCTCGTATGATACTGTTATAGCGCGGTAAAATAAAGATCTTGTCATGAAAAACGTCATTGCAAAATATTCGCAAAAATTGGTCAAAATGATTGGCCGTTTACCGCTGGTCAACAATTTTCGGCTTAAGAAATCAATAACACAAGCTTTAACGACCAATTGGGTAGGAGGTTTTTTAGTTGTCCTAATAAGCTGGGGAATGTACTTCGCCTATATTTGGCCACAGATGCTTTATTTTGATGAGTCAGGCTTACAAGCTGGTTGGATTAATGTCTGGGGAGATTGGGCCGCCCACATTACCTATGCCAATGTTTTTGCCTTGAAACCGGTTTCACTTTGGTTAAGCTCGCATCCAATTCACATCAATTCACTTTTTACGTATCCATTTCTAGCTGATGCCATTTCCGGATTTTTAATTCGCGCCGGTATGGATTTGGTTTCTGCCTTCATTGTTCCGTCAATTGTTATTACAATGGGTTTTCTTGGCGCTGTTTATGGCTTGTACTTTAGTTTGCTAAAGCGCGGATCACGAGCCGTCATAGCCCTAACTTTATTCTTATTAAATGGTGGCTGGGGTGTGTATTGGCTTGTCAAAGACTGGCTGGCCGAAAAAAGCCTAGAGGCAATTGCTTATCCTAAGTTTGAAGCTACTCATATTAGTGATCAAAATATTGAGTGGATTAGCATTATTACGTCTGAGATGATTCCTCAGCGCTCCTTTCTATTGGGATTTCCGATTACTATTTTAGTTGTTTGGCAGTTGCATAAGTGGTGGAGAAACGACTTCAAAAATGTTTCCTGGAAACGTTTGCTGGCACTCGGCAGTATTTCTGGTACGTTGCTATTTATTCATGCTCACTCCTTTATCGCTTTGTTTGTGATTTGTGTGGTTTTCAGCCTATGGAAATGGCGACATTGGCGACGCTGGTTAGGTTATGCCTTGGCCACAGCACTAATTGCTTTGCCGATTGCTTGGTTTTTACATGGAGAAAATCTGGGTGGATTTATTAGGTGGTTACCTGGCTGGTATGCTAACTCGGCAGAAAATGATCTTAACTTGCTTTACTTTTGGTGGATAAATTACGGACTGTTCTTGCCAATTGCGCTCTGGGGAACATGGCGATATCGGTTTTATCGTCAGCCGCTAGTGATCAGCGGATGGGTGCTTTTTGTGGCGGTTAACTTGATTCAGTTTCAGCCACACATTTGGGATAACACTAAGATACTGACTTGGGCACATCTGTTTTTAGTGATTCCGGTAGCGACAACGTTATTTAATTGGTGGCAGTGGAGGCGAATTGGCAAGTATGTGACGGTATTAGTATTTTTGCTAGTCACAGCTTCTGGTTGGCTGGATACTTGGCGCTTAACAAGAGTAGATAAAAATTCTTATGAGATGTGGAGTTATGAGGATTTTAAGTTAGCAAATACTCTTAATTCAGTTAGCTCACCTGGAGATATTGCGCTTACCGGACAAAATCACAATAATTGGGCCACAGCTTTGACACATGTTCAGGCACTAATGGGTTTTCCAGGCTGGATGTGGACTTATGGAGTGACAGATCCTCAGTTAGCAGAAGAGATTAGCCAAATGTATCGCGGTTCAGTTGAGGCTGAACAATTATTGGAAAAGTATCATGTTAAATACGTGATTATTGGGTCACCGGAACGCCATGACTTAAAGGCAAATCAGGCCTGGTATGAACAGAACTATCCAATTTTAATCCAAAGTGTGGATTACACCGTTTTTCAAATTACAGCTGATTAGTAGGTAATTAAAGCTTGCTGAATTTGTCAGCTTCCAAGCTGGCGTTGCCAACTAAAACGCCATCAATGCTATCTTCATTTAAATAAATGATAGAACTGTCTGGATCTACACTGCCGCCGTAAAGCACAGTTGTGTTTTCGCCAAAGGCAGAGCGGATCTGGGCAATTGCTTTTAGGGTAAGGTCGATTGGATCTTGGTGTCCGCCAAATGTACTGATGGCGTGAATTGGCTCATAAGCCACGATTACTTGGCTCCGTTCTTCAGCTGATAAAAGTTGAGCTTGTTCCTCAATTTGATCGCGGTCGACACAAACAATTGGCGTAATATCAAAGTCAAGAGCTTGGGTAACCTTTTGAGCAGTGGTGTTGGAGGTCTCCTGGAAGTAGCGCCGGCGCTCCGAGTGTCCAACAATGGCGTATTTGATTCCCAATAACTGCAAATTAAAGGGTGCGACTTCACCGGTGTAAGCGCCGGCGCCGAATGGACTAATATCCTGAACGCCCAGGTCGATATCATGTTCTGTGATATCTAGTAAAAAAGGAATCAGCGGATACGGCGGACAGACGACATAATGACGATTATTACGCTTTTCAGCGGTCATAAATTCTTCCGCCCACTGCTGAGCCTCTTCAATATTTTTGTTTGCCTTCCAGTTGGCGACGATGAGTTTGTTTTTCATAAGACGAATATTTCTTTGCTCTATAGTTAGAATAGCATGCTAGAGGAAAACTAGTCATGGGAGTTCGCTTTGGCGATGATTGCGCGGTCAGAATTTTCAGAAAATATCAGTTTAGAAAACCCGAAGAATCTGCTAGGCTAGGGGCTCATGGATTACTTAGCCGTCTTAAATGAACAGCAACGTCAAGCTGTCCTTCATGGGGAGGGACCAGCGATGGTGTTGGCTGGTGCTGGCTCTGGCAAAACCAGAGTTTTAGTAACGCGGGTAGCCCACTTACTGGAAGATAAAAATCTTAATCCGGAAAATATTTTACTTCTGACCTTTACTAATAAGGCGGCGGGTGAAATGCAGTCGCGCGTGTCTCGTCTAACCGGCAAACAATTGCCTTTTGCCGGAACTTTTCATAAACTTGGCGCGAGGATTTTACGTAGTTACGGTTCAAAATTAGGTTATCCGGAAAACTACGTGATCTATGATAGCGATGATCAGTTATCGCTTATAAAATTAGTGATGAAGGACCTGGATGTTGATCCTAAGCAATATCATCACAAGGCGATTTTGGGTTCAATTAGTTCAGCTAAACAGCAGTTGATCGGTCCAGAGGAATATCAGCAGTTTGCCAGAGGGCAATTTCAGGAAATTGTTGGCCGAATTTATCAAATTTATGAGCGCCGATTAAAAATGGCTTCGGCTCTGGATTTTGACAACTTGCTGACTAAAACAATTGAACTGCTCAGAATGCATACTGATGTTCGTGAATATTTTCAGGAAATGTTTCAGTATGTACTGATTGATGAGTATCAAGATACTAATCATGCTCAATATGTATTAACTAAATTGCTGATGCAACCGCAGAATAATTTGTTTGTGGTTGGTGATGCCAGTCAGGCAATTTATGGCTGGCGCGGTGCCGACTATCGAAACATGCTCAATTTAAAGTTGGATTTTGCCGGCATGGAAGAGTATCGATTGGAGCAAAATTATCGCTCAACTCCCTGTATTTTGCAGGCGGCTTCAGGCGTGATCCAGAATAATCAGTCTCATCCGGTTCTGGAATTGTGGACTGAAAATGATGATTTCGACAAAATAACATTAATGGAATGTCATGATGGCCGCGAAGAAGCCAAGCGGGTCGCCAAAATGATTTCCCAATTAATTGATGATTTAAATGAAGTTGCGGTTCTTTACCGCACCAACGCCCAAAGTCGTGAGCTTGAAGAAGCACTCCTACGTTTGAGTATTCCTTATCGTTTGGTTGGCGGAGTGAAATTTTATTCTCGTAAGGAAGTTAAGGATGTATTAGCTTACTTATCGCTGGTTCATCAGCCGGAAAATGAGGTGGCTCTGCTGAGAGCTACGCGTTTAGGCAAACGCCGGCTGGCGGCTTTTTTAGCGTGGCGTGAAAAATATCACCAATCAGATACTCAGCTAACCACGCCAGAAATTCTTGATCAACTGTTGGCGGCAACTTATTACACCGAAAAATACAATGAAAAAGATCCTGAGGACTTAAGCCGGCTGGAGAATATTCAGGAGCTTAAATCAGTGGCGACTCAGTTTCCTGATTTGACTGAGTTCTTAGAGCAAGTAGCGCTGGTGGAAAATGATCAGCTGGGCAATCAAGGCCAACCAGATCAGCCAGCGGTAACTCTAATGTCTCTGCATGCCGCCAAAGGGCTGGAATTTAATACGGTGTTTTTGGTGGGAATGGAGGAAGGTTTATTCCCTCACTCGCGGTCACTATTGGAGCGCGACCAATTAGAGGAAGAGCGGCGCTTGTGCTATGTCGGTATTACCCGCGCCAGGCGTAAGCTCATTATGAGTCATGCCAAACAGCGTTTTGTTTTTGGAACGCCTCAGCGTCAACTGCCCTCACGATTTATCCGAGAAATTCCGGCAAAATTACTGGAGAACTTGGCCAGTGACCGCGCCAGTGACCGTCGATCAAATAACGGCCATCAAAAAACAAATCCAAACCGAGCTATGGCGTATAACTTAGATGATCCGGAGCTGGAAGCGGTTTTAAGCGGTGAAGTGGCGATTGATGATTGGCTGCACAGCGCTTAAGCAAAACCAAAGCCAAGTTCCATCAACCTGCAAGAACCGTTACAATAGAGCCAGCTTATGATTGTCCGCGCCATTCGTCCAGATGAACAAACCGAATATGAAAAGTTGGCGGTTCATCCGCTTCAGTCTTGGAGCTGGGGTGAATTCAGACGAGAAATGGGTCAATCGGTCGAGCGGTTGGGTGTTTTTAATGATCAAGGAGAATTGACTTCAGTCTGGCAGGTGCTTTTTTCACCTTTGCCGGCGGTGGATTATACAGTTGGCTACATTCCGCGCGGACCGGAGCCATTTGAAGAAATATTTCCAGCTTTGCGCGATCTGGGTGAGCGTTACAAATCACTTTATATCAAGCTTGAACCAAATGTGCTGGCTCCGGCCGATATCGAAGAACCATTTCCTCATCTGGCAAAACTAATGGAAGATAATAATGCTCGTCTGGGAAAACCTTTATTCACGCCTTATACCTTTGTAATGGATCTGACCCAAACCGAGGAGCAAATCTTTGACAACTGTAAATCAAAGACTCGCTATAACATTCGATTAGCTCGACGCAAAGGGGTCGAGATTGTCGAGGACACTTCTCAAGAAGGCTTAGAGGATTATTTGACTTTATTAGCTGAGACAACCTCGCGACAGCGATTTTATGCTCATGACGACAAATACTACCGGACATTATTCAGCAAATTCCAGGATTCCGGAAATATGCGGATTCTTAAGGCAAATTATCAAGGTAAAGTTATCACTGCCTGGATTCTATTCTTCTTTAATGGCGTGGCTTACTATCCATATGGTGCTAGCTCGCGTGAGCACCGTGAGGTGATGGCGAATAATTTAATGATGTGGGAAGCCTTAATGCTAGCTAAGCGTGAAGGATGTGCCAAGTTTGATATGTGGGGCTCTTTGGGTCCCAACCCAGACCCCAAGCATAAGTGGCACGGTTTTCATCGCTTTAAGGAAGGTTATGGCGGTGTGCTTCAGCAGTCACTGGGTAGCTATGATTATATTTTGAATTTCCCCTTATATTCGATCTTTAACTTACTCAATGAAGTGCGCTGGGCTCTGCTTAGATTAAAGGCTCAGTTTAGGCGGTAACAAAATGCAAAGTTGGTTGAGCCGGCTCTTAAAGTCATTTTGTTTGAGCGGATTCATCTTATTAGCGATTACGACGTTGACCTGGGAAATTCTAGGCTGGCCGCTTATTCAGAGAGTAAATCTGGTTCAGCAGATATTTTGGCAAGGTGCCGGCCGAAGCAGCTGGAGTGTTTTAAGCGAATTGGGCGGTGGCCTGTGGTATAGCCGTCAGGCAGAATACCCCACCCACCGTTGGCTTATTTTAGGCACGGATGAAGTCGAAGACAGCCACCGCCCCAATGTCCTAACAGACACTATCATGCTGGTTTCTTATAAGGCAGAGAACAACTCCTTTAATATCGTAAGTTTTCCTCGAGACATTTATTTGCCTGAATACCAAATTAAGATTAACCAACTTTATCAGCTGGGCCGCGATGAGTCGCCTCAGCAACCACTGAACACTTTAGAATTGGCCATGGAATCGATGATTGGCAAGCCGCTTAATGGCGTAATTGTTCTGTCGCTAGCTGATGTAGGCGATTTAATTGATCGTTTGGGCGGTGTGGGAATTGAGGTTCCTAATACATTTACAGATGAGAAATTTCCGCGTTCTGGAGTTGATGTAACTACCGAAACTGATCCGAGCATACTTTATGAGACGATCCATTTTGAGTCAGGCTGGCAGTGGATGGATGGCGAAACAGCGCTTAAGTATTTGCGATCACGGCAGGCTAATGAATTTATTGAGCAAGGCGATCAAGCTCGAATGCGCCGCCAAAAGCAGGTGGTCACGGCCCTGGCCAGCCAAATGCAACGTCCCGAAATTGTGGGTGATGCCTACCGGCTAGGCTTGCTTTATGAGTGGTATGCCAATAATGTTATGCCTCAACTGAGCTTGTTTGATGTGGGCTGGTTTGGCGGCACCATTGCCCGCAAAAATATGCCTGAAATAAATAGCGTGGCTTTGCCAATATCTGAGGAGCCAGTGGCCACCGATGAGGCAACTTTATTTATTCATCCTCCCAATAGCAAATATCAGCAATGGGCATTTGAAGCAGTTGATCCAACGTGGGGTGACCTGCAATTATTTTTAGATCAAAACGGATTTCGTTGATAATAGAGCCTTTATCAGTCTAGATTTTCCCGTCTAAGCTTGGTTGGACAAAGACGATTAAATAGAGCACACTATAGCAATGGATAAAATTGAACGTCTTTCCAAACCAAATTTGCCAACCAGTCTACATGATTTAAATCATCATACCAATTGAAAATTATGGGAAGGCGAACAGCCTTTGGTAACAAGTAGTATAAGGTCTGCCGCGAAAGAAGTTTTTGATAGATCTTTTGCCGGAGACGGAAAAATTCAACAGTCAATTAGAGATCGAGCTAATTCACCTCGAGAAGCTACAGAAATGTGGTGGCGGGGTTTGATGACGGATATCCGAATGCCACAAGATCCCATCGTAGTTCAGCGAGCAATATTAGAAAAATTCGGTATCCGATTTGACCTGGGTAGTTCTCCGCACCACCAAAATTATAGGCAGTTTGTTGAAGAACTTGGTCGACAAATATTAAGCAGAGAAACTCCCAGCTCAAAAAACTCAACTAGGTAATGTCCACTGCGGATCACGGTCTAGTTCGTCAAGATTGGTCACAAATTCATTTTCGTCTGCTTTAAGCCAGCCAGTCACGGCAATCATGGCCGCGTTGTCGCGGCAAAGTTGAGTAGTGTAAGGGAAAATTAGTTCAGCTCCGTGTTTTTTGGTAATTTCTGAAAGACTTTCCTTTAATAGCTGATTGGCGGCGACGCCACCGCCTAAAAATACCTGCTGATAGCCAAACTGTTCCAGAGCTAGTTCAACTTTATAAGTCAATGTTTCAACGGCGGCGGCTTGAAATGAAGCACATAGATCGGCGATTACTGTCTGTGATAACTCAGCTGGTTCACTCTGAGAATCAATATTAGCTTGAGCTTTTGCCTGCAATTCGCGGACCAAGCGCAATAAAGCAGTTTTGAGCCCGGCATAACTGACATTTAAATTACCGCTTTGGCGCATCGGGCGTGGCAATTGGAAGGCTTGGGGATTACCTTGTTCCGCTGTTTGAGCTAATTCAGCTCCGCCAGGGTAGCCTAAACCAAGTAGGCGCGCTCCTTTGTCAAAAGCTTCGCCAATCGCGTCATCAACCGTTTCACCAATAACTTCATAATGACCAAAATCATTAACCTGAACCAATTGGGTCTGACCGCCAGCTACTAAAATTGCCAAAGCCGGAAAAATAACTTGCTCTGGATCAATAGGCGCTCGCGCACCGGCCTCATCCTGGGCAAAATTCGCCAGGAAATGGCCTTCCGAGTGGTGAACCGCAATTAGTGGTTTATCCAGCCGGCGCGCCAGCTGCCTGGCTTGCTCAATGCCAACTTCTAGGGCAATTGCCAAGCCGTGACCTTTAGTAACAGCAATAGCCTCGATGTCAGTTTCAGTAATGCCAGCTTGGTCCAAAGCAGCCGCGTAAACGGCAGGGAAATTAGCTTCATGCGCGCGCCGCGCCAGGTTTGGCACCACGCCGCCCCAGGGTGCGTGCAGTTCGTCCTGCGAGGAAATAATGTTTGCTAGTACGCGGCGCTCATGCGTCACGCCGACCGAGGTATCATCGCAAGATGTATCGATGCCCAGAATAATTTTAGGATGTTTCATAGCTTTTCACCCTCTGGAATAAACTTTGCACTTAAGTTTGTATCTTCAATAATTGAATCAAAATTCAACTCAACATTAGAAGTCCAGTTAAGCTGACGTTCATCTTTTGGTTTGCCATAAGCAAAATCAATTACAATCTGAGTGATGTTTTGACTTAAAACCTCAGATGGACGATTTGGCGCCCATTCCAAAGCAATGACTGCCTGACTAGCCAAGAAACGCGACCAGCCGACTGATTCTAAATCCGTCAGTTTGGGTAGGCGCCAGGCGTCTAAATGGACAAATGGCACCGTTTGGCCATCAAGTTTGAAAGTGTATTCATTCACCAAAGTGTAACTAGGCGAAGTTATAAGTTTAGTGATGCCTAAACCAGATGCCAAACCCTTCACAAATTGAGTTTTGCCCGCGCCTAGTTCGCCACGCAAGGCAAAGACCACCGGTTGATGGCCATAATATTCAACAAATTGGCCAGCCAGTAAAGCCCCAAAACGCTGAGTTTCCTCTGGAGAGGAAGTGATAATCGCACCTTTAAGCATAGGGTATTTTACTATGTCTGCTAGACTATTGCTTATGAAACTGAACCAAGCACTTGAGGAAGTTCAAGTTATCTTACAGCCGGAAATTCAACAGTTATTTGCCAAGTATTTAGTCAGAGTTGAACCAATTGACACTTGGTCGGTACAGATAATTGAAAATTTACAGGAATATTGTTTAAGACCAGGCAAAGCCACCAGGCCACTGTTAGTCGCGGTTGGAGCCGCCTTGGCTCAGGGAATTTCTCTGGAAGAAGCTTGGCGGCAGCCAGCCGTGCGCCATGCCATGCTGATTGTTCAGCTTAAACATAAACATTGGTTAATTTTGGATGATATGGCTGATCAAGACGAAATGCGTAACGGTTTGCCTGCTCTACACATTAAGTGGGAAAACGAGCTGAAAACTCAGCCTACTTATCAGGACTTAAGCCCGGCCAGAATTAAGCATTTAGCCAGGTCTTATACCGAAATCGCCGCCGCTCAGTTATCAGGCATCGCTTATTGGCTGATGTTTGATCCAGTTTTGCCGCCATCCGTTCAGCGAGAATTTGCTGAAGTAGTTCAGGACAGAATTTATGACCGGACCACTACCGGCTGGTACATGATTTTTGACCAAAGTACCGAAACATTGAGCGACCAAACCTCTGAAGAAAAATTACTAAAGGGTCTGGAATTAGTTTCTGGTGAGTATTCATTTGTGGCTCCGCTAAAAATTGGCGCCCTGCTGGAGCCAAAACTAAATACTAAGGCGACGAAGTTGGATCAAGCTCTGTTAGATTACGGGCGTGCCGCTGGCGTTTTGTTTCAAATTACCGATGACATTATTGGTGCTTTTGGCGATCCAGCCATTACGGGTAAGCCAGTGGGTGGTGACTTTAGAGAGGGCAAAAAAACTTTATTGGTTCAGCACGCTTACCGTAACGGCAATCAGTCACAGCGTCAGTTTTTACAGCAAATAATCGGCCAGGAAAGCATTTCTACTCAAGAAGTGGAGAAGGTGCAGGCAATAATGCTGGAAACCGGCGCTTTGGATTACGCCAAGCAGAGGGCAAGTGATTACATGAACCAGGCACAGCAATCGTTAGCTGTTCTGCCTGAGTCAGCGGAAAAAAAACTTTTAATTAATTTTGTTGAACTGATTTTGGAGCGGAAAAAGTAGACGTTTTTTAATCTAAACTTAGCCTTAGCTGGTAGCGGCCACCGGCGCTGAAGGCCTGGATGGAGTAGCTGGCGACTTGCGGCGGCGCTTAACTGACGGCTTGTCAGCTGAAGATTTTGACTTAGCGCCCTTGGTTCCCTTAGTGCCCTTGGATTTACGGATCAGACTCTTTTTGACAACTTCATTAACGTGGTCAACCGCAATTATCTGCAGATCCTCTTTAATATTGTCCGGAATTTCAACTAAATCTTTTTCATTTTGCTTTGGGATAAATACAGTTTTCATCTGTGCGCGGTGAGCGGCGATAAGCTTTTCTTTTAAGCCGCCAATTGGCAAAACGCGTCCGCGCAGAGTAATTTCTCCGGTCATAGCAACATCGCGCCGCACCGCAAAACCGGTTAAGGCGGAAGCTAAAGTGGTAGTCATGGCAATCCCGGCTGATGGACCGTCCTTGGGAACAGCACCTTCTGGCACATGTACGTGAATATGTTTTTTCTCAAGGGATTTTGGATCAACGCCTAGCTCTTTGGCGTGTGACTTGACGTAGGTCAGGGCGGCGTGTGCCGACTCCTGCATGACTTTACCCAAATGGCCGGTTAAGGTAATACCTTCCTTGCCTGGAGTTACGGCCGCTTCGATTGGCAAAAGTTCGCCGCCGGTGCTGGTCCAAGCCAGGCCGTTGACCAAACCAACTAAAGCGTCTTTCTCGGCGTGGGTCTCCAAAAAGCGCGGCGGCCCCAGGTACTCAGCCACATTGGTTTTGCTAATTCGGACACTGTCCTTTTCTTTTTCGGCAATTTTGCGCGCGCCTTTGCGGGCAATTTTAGCTAATTCGCGCTTTAATTGGCGCACGCCGGCTTCGCGGGTGTATTGCGAAATAATCAGGCTAAGGGCGGTGTCAGATATATTCAGCTGATCTATCTCTAAGCCAGAGCCTTGAATCACCTGCTTAATCAAATATTTCTGGGCAATGTGGAATTTTTCATCCATGGTATAACCGGCATATTCCACAATTTCCAAGCGGTCGCGCAGAGGTTCTGGAATGGTGTGCAAAACGTTGGCGGTGGTAATAAACATGACTTCGGACAAATCAAAAGGAACGCCCAAGTAGTGATCGGTAAACTCATGATTTTGCTCTGGATCCAGTGCCTCAAGCAAAGCGGCTGACGGATCGCCTCGGAAGTCGGAGCCTAATTTATCAATTTCATCCAGAACAAAGACCGGATTTTTAGTGCCGATTTGGCTGATACCCTGAATAATCCGTCCAGGCATAGCGCCGACATAGGTCCGGCGATGACCGCGGATTTCGGATTCGTCATGCACTCCACCCAGCGAAACCTTAACAAATTCCCGGCCTAAAGATTCGGCAATTGAGCGGCCAATGGAAGTTTTCCCCACACCTGGCGGACCGACAAAACATAAAATGGTTGATAGGCGGTCACCTCTTTGCTCAGCTGACGATTTCTTTTTGTTATCTTTGTTAGAAGAACTCTTACTGTCACGCAACTGCAAGACAGCCAGATGTTCCAGAACCCGCTCTTTAACTTTTTCCAGGCCATAATGTTGTTCGTCCAGAACTTCTGCCGCCCGTTTAAGCGAGGACAGTTCTTTTGAGGTTTTATCCCAAGGTAGATTTAGAATAGTCTCAGCCCAAGTGTGCAGATATGCGTACTCGGAGTGCATGGCTGACATCTGAGATAAACGGCGGATTTCTTTGCGAACTTTAGCTTCAACTTCCTTAGGCAGAGTGGTTTGCTTGAGTTTTTTCTCAAGTTCGCGGACATCATCGTCTTCGCTTTCGCCCAATTCCTGCTGAATCACATTCATACGCTCACGCAGGATGCTCTCGCGCATGCGTTCATCTAATTGCTGTTTAGTTTTTTGGTTTATAGATTGTTCAATATTGAGAATTTTTTGCTCGTGAGTCAGGTATTCAATAACTCTTTGCAAGCGGGTGTTAACGTTAAGCTCCTCCAAGAGAGCCTGTTTATCCTTGGTGGATAAATCAAGTGTCGAAGCCACGTGATCAATAATTTCTGGTGATTTCACGCCACTAGCCAGACGGATGAAGTTAAAGAATTCAACTGGTTTACCAGCTTGAATAGTTTTCTTAAAAAGTGAAACTAGATGGTTGAGTAAAGCTTTGAATTCATCAGTTTCGTTAAGTTCTTGACTGAGTTCTTTGGCCGTTACTAAAAAGTAGGGATCATCCTGAATAAAAGAAGACACTCGGACGCGTCGAATACCGCGCATGAGAACGTGCAGGTCCCCTTCATGAGATAGAGTGCGCTCAACCTTGCACAAAGTAGCTACCCGGAAGACATCACTTTTGTTGATTTTTTCTTTGCGACCGTCCTTCTGAGCTGTAACAATAATATACTTTTTGCTTTCTTCGGCCGCCTCAATGGATCGCTTTGAGTGGTCACGACCAAAAACTAAGACACTTTCAGTATGAGGAAAGATTACGCCGTCACGCAAAGCGACCATAGGGAAGAGCGCCGGCTGAGGCGGCGAATTTTTCTGGCCATTCCCGGAAGCTGAAGGCTTTTCGGTTAGCTTGGTCAATTTGTCGTCATGCTCTGCCATAAATTTGTTAGCAGTATAAGATAATCACTGCCAGAATGCTAGTGCCAAATTAGCACTCTTAAACAAAGAGTGCTAATTTTTCAGCTTAGATCCATCAAAATATTGAATAAAAGTATTAGCCTGGGAAAATGATCAGATCTGGAGTAATTTCAGAGTTTGAAAAAACTTAATGTTCCTAGTTATCGGCTATTGATTATTAACTGCCAGCTCATCAGAACAGTGGCGATTACGGTTAGCCAGAAAACCAAAAAGAATAAGTAAAAGGAAAAATCTCTGGGATTTCGGCGTCGTGTTCGTTTCACATAGTCATTATAGCGAGACATAAGTGCTGGTTGGCAAGTAAAAAGCCAAATTAAGGGTTTAAGGTCTAACTTCACGCTTGAGAAGTAAAAAATCTAGTCGCTTGTCCCTTTTACTTTAATAGTCTAGTAAACCAGAGAAATGAGTTCTGCTCTCGTTAAAGCACCGTTTTTGCCGTATAATGTGAAAACCGAAACTGTTAAAAAGAATAAAACAGACACATATACAACAGAAGTATGCTACAACGACAATTATTACTTAAATTCGCGGCTAACTTGCTTAAATTAGGCAGGCTTAGCGAGCGTGTTGATTCAATTTTGGCGTAGCTAATTACTTCTGTTCTGAAAGGAACAGACATATGTCATTTTTTCGTTCATTTGCCCAGGTTTTGAAAACTGGTGCGGATTCTTCTATGGCCGACAAAGGCCGAGGCGACTCCAGAGCTAAATCAAAATCTCCGCTAGATAAACCAAATGGGCAGGTAAAATCCCGCCCTAAACCCTCCTATTTACGCCGAGACAAAAAGTCCAAGGCAAAAGGAAAAGATCAAGAGAAAGCCAAGCTGGCTCAAGCTCTGGAAGCTTCCAAATTAAAGGAAGCCAATGAGCAGGCCCAAGCTAAGGCGGCTGAAATCATTAAGCAGGCCGAAAATCGCGCCCGTGAAGTTCTCATTGAATCTAAATCAGAAGCCTTAAAACTGCGTGAAAAAGCCGAGAAAGAAGCTCGCGATCTTGAAGATACGCTGAACAAACAGCAATCTTCGCTGGATCGTCAGTTGGCAAGTCTCAATGCCCGTCTTGACCAGATTGAAAAGCGCGAAAAACAACTTGATGGCCGTTGGCAGGCACTTGAACAGCAAAAAGAGGATCTAGAGGCCAAGCGCCAAGAATTGATTGATGAACTGGCTGTAGTTGCCCGGATGACCCGTGAGCAAGCTCAAGCTGAGCTGTTTGCCCGTTTGGAAAGCGATGTCGATCGCCAGTCAGCCATTATGATACAAGAAAAGGTTGCTAAAGCTGAAGAGGAAGCCGAAAGAAAATCTCAGGAAATTTTAATTGAAGCCATGCGCCACGGCGCCACTGATTACGTGGTGGAATACACCATCTCGACCGTGCCACTAGCTAACGCCGAAATGAAAGGTCGAATAATCGGTAAGGATGGTCGGAACATACGCGCCTTTGAGCGCGCCACCGGCGTAGATATTGAGCTCGACGAAGGTGATGAAGTTAGATTGACCAGTTTTGACTCGGTTCGTCGCGAGGTGGCGCGCCAGTCACTAGAGCGACTTTTAAAAGACGGCCGGATTCAGCCTTCCCGCATTGAGGAAGTGGTGGAACGCGTTCAGAAAGAGATTGATAAGAACCTGTATGAAGAAGGCAAGCGCCTGGCTCACCGGTTCAGCGTTTACGATTTGCCAAATGAAGTGATTTATCACCTGGGCAAATTTAAATACCGCTTCTCTTATGGCCAGAACATGATTCACCACATGATTGAGACGGTGCAGATTGGCCGTAAATTGGCTCAGGAGTTGGGACTAAATGTCAAAACCGTAACTTTGGGTTGTCTGCTACATGATATTGGTAAAGTAATTGAAGGCGAAGGTACGCACGTTCAACTGGGTGTGCAATTCTTGCGCCGCCACAAATTACCGGAAGAAGTTATTGCCACAGTGGCTCAGCATCATGAGGATGAGCCATTTTCTTCCGCTGAGTCAGTTGTAGTGCATATTGCTGACGCTATTAGCGGCGCGCGACCAGGTGCTCGTAATGAAAATCGTGAAGAATACGTTCAGCGCCTATCCGAAATGGAAGATATTGCGACTTCATACGAAGGAGTTTCTAAGGCATTTGCTATTCAAGCTGGTCGCGAGTTACGAGTTATCCTCAATCCAGACAAGACTACAGATCGAGACCTGCAGGTAGTCGCCCAAAAGGTGGCTCAGAAGATCCAGGACGATATGCAGTATCCGGGAGCGGTTACGGTTAATGTAATCCGAGAATTGCGTGCTTCAGCCAAAGCATCATAAGGTACAATAGGTCACTCACGACAGTGAAAAAAAGGAAAAAAGTAGAAGGAGTTCACTTTATGAACAAGTCACAACTCGTCGCTATAGTAGCTAAACGAGCAAACCTTACTCAAAAGGCCGCCCAGGAAGCGATCGACGTTTTCTTAGAGGAAACCAATCGCTCACTCGGTAAGGGGCAGAAGGTTCTTTGGTCCGGTTTCGGTACCTTTGACGTCCGCCAGGTGGCAGATAAAAAAGTGGTGCCTTTTGGCCGTGAAGAACTGACTCGTATCATTAAGAGTCACCGCGTTGTCAACTTTAAGGCTGGTAAGCCTCTCAAGGAAGCTATTGCCGGCAAACGCAAGTAAATTCAACTTTCAAGATTAAGTTTAAATCTTGTGAAAATTAAGCCCGGTGGCCTCACAGCCATCGGGCTTTTTGCTGGGCGTGGAGAAGGAATGAAGAAGGATCATCCTTGCCCCGTCTCTTGCCTGGAAGGATCATCCTAGGATGATCCTTCTTGAGTAAATTAAAGGCAAGGATGATCCTTCTTCACCAACACAAATCTCCCTACTCAGCCATTACTGCTCCCTTACCGCCTTCTTTCATGTCGTAGGTGTAATACCTTTAAAAGAACAGGGAGGAGGACCGATGAATCAGTTAGCACCGGTACAAGAAAGAAGATCTTTCCCTGATAAATTAGCTAGACGGGGAGTGACTTTGGCCGGCAAAGCCGTACTGAGATTAAGGGATCAAGCCGATGATGAAAGCACCGGCGCACTTCTGCCACTTAATGATCAGAGTCGCTGGCATTTGCGAATTATTGGTCGATTGATTGAAGGTGCAAGATTATTATCGCCGTTATTAAGAATAGAGCCGCAGGCTGGAGAGGCAATTATGAATAAGTTGAACCAAAACGATTATGAAGAACCAGTTCAGGTAAGACTGGCTTCTGACGTTTATTTTGAAATTTCCTATGATGAAGACGGCAACCGCATCTTCTCTTTAAGAGCTGAGCCAAAAGAGAGCCCCTTAGTTGAGGAATATGTGGCCGATCTAGCCGCCATGTCGATGTAAAAAAATTATATTTTTTTGCTTGTGGGTCCCTCTAAAGTTGCCCATGGCGCAAAATAAATATAATTTTTACGAGTAAGTGCTATTTAGTCTCTGGAAAATATAAACAAAATATATATTTGTCGACGAGACTTAAGGCTTTAGCCTTCGTCGAGGAGACAAGGATATATTTTGTACCAGGGGTGGGAGTTGAACCCACGACCTTCGGTTTATGAATCCGATGCTCTAACCAACTGAGCTACCCTGGCTCGGGCTTTAGGTATTATAAAACACCAACTTCATATTGTACCTGATCAGATTGCTCAACCCTTTCATTCATCCTCTTATATAATTACGGACATGAAACATAGAGGTAACAACGAGGGTTCAACCAGGCCTATTAGACCAAAACGAGATGACGATCAAGAAAGATGGGCGCAAACTGAATATGATCTCATACATCGGTTGAACGAATACAAAGCCAGAATAAGGCGGGAATCAGGATTAGAACTTGATGAGAAAATAAACTGGTCAGAGGTAGAGCCAGAAGTGGTGCTAAATGTTCAAGCAGATGCGAGAGAGGATGAGATTATATATGCCCATCGGCAGCTGGCAAAAATTTTTAATTTTGATCAAAATCGAAAAGTTTCTATTGAATTATTAAATGAAGTTGGTGAAATACAAAAAAATCTAAACATCGCCAGGGTGAAATTGATTAGCCGTCTGAATAAAGACAAAGTTAAGAAGACTCTTACAGAAAATGAAATATCAAGCTTGCTTGATATTATGGAAGAAGAGTTAGAAGTTTGGAGAGTTTACAGGCTTGGCAATAATCAGCCATCTAAAGTAACTCCATACAGAATCTTGGGTATCAAGCCAGGTGCTGATGAAAGTGAAGTGCAAAAAGCATTTAAGGAATCAGCCTTTCGATTTTATATTCAATTTAAGCCATTATTTTCTGAGTCAAACAAATTGATAAGATCTGAACTTAAAGAAAAGATACATTCAGAATTACAAGAAATATTAGGCAATCTTCAGAAAGCCCGAAAACATTTATTAATACTACTGGAGTCACAGAAAAACGTCAGAGATAAGCTTGCTAGGTTTAGACAGCCTGATTATCAGCCAACAATTGAAGAGCTTATTTCTGATTTAAGAAATTTAGGCCATGCAAGAGTTTCAGCGGCTAAAAAAGAAATGACTGGTATTGAACAAGCAGAAATAATAACTGAGTTGTATGAGGAATTAAAACAAAACCGATTAACAGCTGAGCAAGTTGATAATTTAAAGGTATATTTAACAACTGGTCAAGACCTCGGTTTTCAACTTAGGCAATATGTTGTTAATTTCCTAAAAAGGCATTTAGGTTAAATAATTAGTAGTATTAAAGTAATTGGACAGAGGTTTAGCTCCACATTAGAAAAATTGTTCTTGCTAGGCCTTTCACCGTTGAATTCCCCAATTCCATGCTATAATTGCCCTCGATATAAAAAACAAAAATACTTTTCCACTCGGCCTGCGGAGGCGGGGTGACAAAAGGAGGAATTATGGCTTTAGATCCGCAGATCAAGCAAGAAATTATTGATAAATACAAGACTCAGGCTGGTGATACTGGTTCTCCTGAAGTGCAGGTGGCTTTGTTAACCAAGCAGATTGAAGATCTCACTGGACATCTGTCCAAGCACAAGAAAGATCGCAATTCCCGTAAGGGACTGTTGAAGATGGTCGCCAAGCGCCGCCGTCTGCTTAACTTCTTAGCCCGCAAAGATGAGGCTCGTTATAAGTCCCTCATTGAGCGTTTAGGTTTAAGTAAGTAAACTCAGTAATACACACAAAAAATATTAAAAACGAGTAGCCTGACAGAAGCGTCGGTGAAGTTTTCAGATCTCCTCAGCTCATCCAGACGTTTGTCCAGGTGAGGAACTCTGAAAACTTCCGCATCGGGCTACCAGAAAGGAAGTTATGGAAGTAAAACAATTTTCCATTCCTATTGGAGAAAAAGAAATTCTCCTAGAAGTCGGCCGCTTTAGCCAACAAGCAGAAGCAGCCGTGTTAGCCAAATGTGGCGGGACTGTTGTCCACGCCACGGTGGCTCTTGGCGGTGAATCCAATTTAGGTTGGTTCCCCCTGCAAGTCGAGTACATTGAAAAACTGTACGCTGGCGGCAAAATTAAAGGCAGTCGCTGGGTCAAGCGTGAAGGCCGCCCTTCGGATGAAGCCATTCTGAGCGCCCGCGTCATTGACCGAAGTATTCGTCCGATGTTCCCAGACGGTTATAAGCGAGAAGTTCAGGTTATCGCCACTGTTTTATCGGTTGATAGCGTTAACAACCCGGACATGCTGGCCTTAGTTGCCACCACGGCCGCGCTGGAAATTTCTTCAATTCCCTTCAACGGACCAATCAGTGGTCTGCGCGTAGGTTATTTGCCCAAAGAAGACAAATTCACCTACAACCCGACCTATGAAGAATTGACTGATTCTGCCCTCGACTTGATTGTCGCTGGTACGGATAAAGCCATTGTTATGGTTGAGGCTGGTGCGCTTGAGGTAAGTGAAGCCCAAATGGTGAAAGCCCTGGAAGCGGCTCATGAACAAATCAAGGGCATAAACTCGGTCTTAAAAGAGATGAAATCAGCCATCGGCAAAGAGAAATCAGTCTTTGAGGCCCCTCAACTGGATGAAGAATTAATTGAGAAGATTTGGAAGAATCATCAGTCAGAAATTGCGCAAGCCGTTAAAGCTAAAGCTTTGCTTCAGCCTCAAGATGACACCATCGCTAAACTCAAGGAAAAACTGATTGCCGAGGACGAGGCTTTGGAAGAGGCTCCGCTTGGAGAGATTTTCAGCTTACTAATGAAGAGGGAAGCTCGCCGCCGTACCTTTGAAGAGCGAATTCGTCCAGATGAACGCCAAACTGATCAAATCCGCGAGATTACCTGTGAAGTTGATTTACTGCCGACTGCACATGGCTCAGCCATGTTCAAACGCGGTGCAACTCAGGTCTTAACGATTACAACTTTGGCTTCTCCCGCCTTTGCTCAACTAATTGAAGACATGGAAGGTGAAGAGGAGAAGCGTTACATTCACCACTACAACATGCCTCCCTTTGCCTCTGGTGAAACCGGCCGTGTTGGTTGGCCCAAGCGCCGCGAAATCGGCCATGGCGCCCTAGCCGAACGAGCTTTGCTCCCGGTTATCCCGTCTCAGGAAGAATTCCCTTATACCATTCATGTGGTGTCAGAAGTCATGAGTTCTAACGGTTCTACCTCCCAGGCTTCTGTCTGTGGCAGTACGCTGTCACTGATGGCGGCCGGTGTGCCAATCCGCAAGCCGGTGGCGGGAATCGCCATGGGCTTAATGCGCAATGATGACACCAATGAGTACGTCGTGCTCTCTGACATTCAGGGACTGGAAGATCATATCGGTGATATGGACTTTAAGGTTGCCGGAACAGATGAAGGCATAACCGCTATTCAGATGGATATCAAGATTGATGGCATCCCAATGGAAGTGATGACTGAGGCCTTAGAACAGGCTAGAATCGGCCGCTTGCACATTTTAGGCAAGATGCTCGAATGTCTGCCTGAGCCCCGTAAGGAATTGGCCGCTAATGCCCCCAAGATTGAAGCTGTACAGATTCTGGTTAGCCAGATCGGCGAGCTGATCGGTCCCGGAGGCAAAAACATCCGAAGTTTGCAGGAATCAACCAAGACAGAGATCTCGGTTGATGAAGATGGCCGAGTCACGGTGGCTTCACCAATCCAGGAAGACATTGATCGCGCTGTTCACGCCATCCGTAACATGATGATGACCTTTGAACCAGGCATGGAATTTGATGGTAAAGTTACCCGGATTGAGGAATACGGTGCCTTTGTGGAAATGGTGCCAGGCCGCGATGGCTTGGTTCACGTTTCTCAGATGGCAACCGGTTATGTCCGTGATCCACATGAAGTGGTTAATCTGGATGATGTCGTTCACGTTGAGGTTTTGGAAGTTGATGGCGACCGAGTTCGCCTGACCATGCTTTCCAAAGAAGAACGTGAGCAAGCTGAGGCTGAACGCCAAGAACGCCGCCAGCAAGGCGGTGGAGACCGCGGCGATAGCAGTGGTGGTCGCAGTGGCGGACGCCAAGATGACGGCAGTGGTCGAAGCGACCGCGGCGGTCGAGGTGGCTATGGCGGAGATCGTGGCGGCCGTGGTGGAGATCGTCGAAGCGGTGGTCGAAGCGACCGCGGCGGACGCGGCGGTAGCTACGGTGGCGGACGCAGTTAAGGCTTAAATAACCTTAAGCTATTAGGCAACTAATCTGGTAATCTGTCAAAAAACTTAACACAAAAATTGATGAGCTGTTAATCAGTCAGGCTGACTAACAGCTCATCGTGTTTATTCTTTGGTGAAACTAGCAATTTGATTATAATTTGGACTAAAATTTTGAAATCTGATCAATGAAAGCCAAGACATCGCGCTTAATACCCTCAGTGGAAATTAATTTAATCGCTTCTTCTGGTTCACACCATTGATACTCGCAATGCTCAAAAGAGAGTTTAATTTTTTCATGGGAAGTCTCGCAGACAAAGGTTAAGCCAATAATTTCGTTATGAGCTGATTTTTGACCTCTAAAAATATGCCAATTGGTAAGAATATTTCCAATTTTCAGGTTTGTGAGGCCAGTTTCTTCTTTAACCTCTCGCCTAAGTCCGGTGCTCAAGTCCTCAAACTGGTCGATCCGACCATAAGGAATTTCCCATTCGCCAGGTTGCCAGTCCTCATTTTCATTTCGTTTGATCAGTAAAATTTTATTAGTTCCCTTTAATTGGACTATTGCTCCCACGGCGACCATAAAACGGCCAACCGGATTTTTTTAGTGTTTTCATTGTTTGGGTCTTTCATTTTTTCATTATACTAAAGGATCATCCTTGCCCTTGGTTTCCTCAAGAAGGATCATCCTAGGATGATCCTTCCAGGCAAGAGGAGGGGCAAGGATGATCCTTCTTGGCGATGATCCTTCTTAGCAGTGATCCTTCTCATCCGATGGTTTATAGTATCTGTATGGCTGATGACAATATTTCAATGACCAATAATGTGCCTGATCAGGTAGTGAGCGATGAGATTAGTGCTTTAAAACAGCGGATTGCTGATTCCACGGCGCCAGACGATCTTAAGCAAAAATTAGATCGGGAAATTCGTTTATTAGAGCGCGCCGCCCAGACGCAAAATTACAGTGAAGCTTATGAGCGCACAACCAAATACATAGATTGGGCGACTCAAGTTCCCTGGGAAGTTACCACGGAAGACACGCTGGATTTAGAGCAAGCTAAGCAGATTTTTGAAAAGCATCACTATGGTATGCAATCGGTTAAGGATCGCATCTTGGAGTACATTGCCATTCTTAAATTTCAAAAACAACAGGCTGAGCAGGCCGCTCAGTCAGACACGCTGGAGCGTGGTCAGATACGCGCGCCAATTGTCCTGCTAGTAGGTCTGGTAGGAACCGGTAAAACCACCTTTGCTTACTCTATTGCCGAGGCCATGGGGCGCGAAATCGTCCGTATTCCTTTTGGCGGAATGGGATCGGCGCGCGACCTGCGTGGCCAATCCAGACTGCACCTAGAAGCAGAACCTGGCTGGGTGGTTAAAGGTCTGGCGGAAGCCAAAACTCGAAATCCAGTTATGCTTTTAGATGAAATTGACCGGGTTGCGGAAGATGCTCGGATGGACATCATGGGTGTGCTGGTTGAGCTCTTGGATCCCAAGCAGAATTATGCCTTCATTGACCACTATTTGGATTACCCCGTGGATTTGTCTCAGGTCTTGTTTATTGCCACTGCTAACAATACCCGCTCAATTGCCACGGCCGTGATGGACCGGGTCGAGCGGATTGACATGCCTTCTTACAGTGATGATGAAAAAACGGTGATTGCCCAGCGTTACGTCATGCCCAAACTTCTGCAGGAAGCCGGCATGGATGCTAATTCACTGATTATTGCTGAAGATGTTTGGCCAACTATGGTTCGTCCGTTAGGTTTTGACGCCGGAATTCGTACGCTGGAACGCAATCTCAAGGGAGCGGTGGCCAAGGCCGCCAGATTACGTCTGGAGAAAAATTTGCCTCAAGTTGTGATTAATCAGGATAATGTTAAATTTTTCCTGCCGACGTACTAAATAGTTAGCGAAGCTCGTAATATTGCCCTTGTGGTTGGTGTTTGCGCATGCGAGAATTTGACTTCTCTCTTTTTTGTTGTTCTTTGATTAGAGCTTTGGCTTGGGCTGTTCTTAATAAAATTCTGTCTGGCTGAGGCAAAAATTCTGGTTCCAATCCATTGACAATCATGTCGCGGTTGTACCAAATACGTAAAATTTCAGCCAAGTAACTTTTAGTTCTAGCTCTTCTGAAGAGATTTGTAATTTCTTGAGTCGATAGATCACGCTTTCCGAGTTCATAAAGTGTTCTGAGATCATCTTCTGAGTCTGGTTGTTGAGCTAATCGATCCATAATTTTGTGGCATTCATTACAAAGACAAACACCCATGTTCAGGCTTCCAATCACCTTGGAATCCATTTTATTTTCGGCTGCAAACCATTTTGAGACAGTATGATGAATCTCCAGATGACGATCACTGGTAATGTCACAGCCACTATTGCAATTTTTGTCAGCGTCATTTAGATCACACTTTTCACAAGCTTGCGCTAGAAGTAAATCTAACTCATGCTCTTGAATTCCACAGCGGAGACATCGGTCTCCAGTTACCTCTCTTATTTCTCGTTTTTCTTTGTCTCCAAAATCATAACGGTGTTTGGCAAAAGACTGAGGTCTTGAAGGTCGTGATTCTGGTGGTTTTTTATATTTTGGTCGGCGGTTATCGTAGCGGTTTGAGCGATAAGCCATAAATTACCAACTCTTACCAATCAGCCTTTTCAGCTGAAATATTTTTTAGTAACTTATAAGAATAGGTTGATCTACAGCAGTTAAAAGCTGAATTAGATATTTCAAAATAGGGAGAATTTATGTCTTGTGGTGCTTGAAATTGTCTCAAATAGTAAGTGGAGATGGTGCTAGTGGACAGGTTCAACACTTTTATGACCTTATCTGTTCAACAGCCTTCAATTCAACTCTGTATTTTTATTGTCAAAGCTGTTGTAATGTACTTTCCCCGCAATTTTTGACACCGCAAATTTGCAGTTTTTTAACCTGATACAATAGAGATTCAGCATGACGAGAGAAGATCAGCACGCGAAGTTATTAAAACTAATGGAGTCGCGTTGTGACGATCTACCACTTTGCCAGGTTCCCCAGGATATCGTGATTGGTCAAGGTAATTTGCACTCTCAAATAATGGTGATTGGCGAGGCGCCAGGAGCTGAGGAGGCAAAGCAGCGCATTCCGTTTGTCGGACGATCTGGTCAGTTATTTAACCGGACGCTTGAGGAAAATGGTCTAGCTAGGCCAGATTTATATGTCAGCAATATCGTCAAGGTGAGGCCGCCAGGCAACCGCGATCCACAGCTAGACGAAATAAAAGCTTATTTACCATTTTTGCTGGAAGAAATTGACTTAATCAAGCCTAAATTGTTTGTTACATTAGGCAGATTCAGTCTAAATTTTTTTCTACCTGAGGCTAAAATAACCTTAGTCCACGGAGTTCTGAAGCGGATCCGCTGGAAAGGGCGCATAATATATGTCTTGCCAATTTATCACCCAGCGGCGGCGCTTAGAAATGGCAAGCTAAAGGAGGCATTTAGCCAAGATATTGGCAAAATACCTAAAGCCTTGGCTTATATTGGCCAGCGGGAAAGCCAGGCTGAACAAATTGAGAGCATAAAAGAAGCCCTATTTTAGGGTTTCTAAAAATAAAGAAAAGAAAGGAGTTTCATCAGCTTTTTGATAACTGACAAGTGTTGGTTATCCATTAATTAGCTGATGAACACATTTATGTTAAAAATATTCCCCATGGGTGGCATTGGACGTGTCACTAAAAACATGTTTGTTTACGAGCTCGGCGATGATATGGTTGTTGTCGATTGCGGAATCGGCTTTGCGCCGATGGAAATGCCTGGCGTTGACATCCTGGTGCCCGATACACAGTATCTGCAGGATCGTTTAGCCGCTGGCGCGACTCTGCACGGTATTGTCCTATCTCACGGTCATGATGACCATATCGCCGCCTTGCCGTATGTCTTACGAGAGATCGGCGTGGATGTGCCGATTTATGGCTCGCCTTTAACGGCTGAGTTTGCTATGACTCGTTTGGCTGATCAGGATATTGAAAAGGAAGTCCAGTACTTTGATGATGGCCAGCTAAAATTGGGACCGTTCACCTTTGAGACAATTCGCGTAACTCACTCAGTGCCCGACACTCGTCACTTGGTGATCCGCACGCCGGAAGGTGTGATTTACCACGGGTCTGATTTTAAGATCGACTTAACGCCAGTTGACGGTCAGCACATGGATCTGCAAAAAATTGCCAATATTGGCCGCGAAGGAGTGCTGTGCGCTTTGCTGGATTGTCTGCGCATTGAGCGCCGTGATCCCACGGCGTCTGAATCGGTTCTACGCGGCACTTTGCGGCGTGAAATGCATGATGTTAAAGGCAAGGTAATTGTGACCTTAATGAGTTCCAATTTGCACCGCGTTCAGCAGGTAATTGATGTGGCCTCAGAGTTTGACCGCAAGATCAGCTTTATTGGCCGTTCGGTTGAGCAGAATGTAAACACAGCCATGAATATGGGTCTGCTAAATTTCCCACCCAATATCAAACTCAACAAACGGAACCTAGATGGAGTGCCGGATGACCAGATTTGTTTAGTGGTCGCTGGCAGTCAGGGACAGGCTGGATCTTCGCTGGTGCGAGCCGTTTCCGGCGAGCACCGCCTGGTCAACATTCATCGCGGCGACAAGGTGATCGTTGCCTCGGAACCAATTCCCGGTAATGAAATCAACGTCTATGGTGTTATTGATGAATTAGCCGAAAAGGGTATCGACGTGGCTTATTCAGACGTGGATGACGATTTGCACGTTTCCGGCCACGCTGGTGAGTATGAGCAGATGCTCATGGTTCACCTGTTGAAGCCAAAATATCTATTCCCGATTGGCGGTGAAGAACGTCACCGCGTACGTTTTAGCCATGTGGTCGAGCATCACGGCTATAACCTTAATCAGATTGTTTTACCTCATTATGGTAAGCCAGTTGAACTAGACGCCAACGGTTTCCGCTATGGTAAAGAAATTAAGTTGAGGGAACGAACGATCACAGTAGCTGGCACAACCAGTCAAGTGATGGATCAGGTGTTGGCTGATCGCGAAATTTTGGGCAAGCAGGGTGTAATTGTGGTGGCGATGAACGAAGTGGCCGGTAATTATGACCTCAACAATATGTCGGTTGAAGAAAGAGGCTTAGGCCTGACTTCTCCTGAAGAGCAGGAGCAGTTATACCAAATTGTACGGGAAACTGTCCGCGAAACACTGGCCAAAAATGGACAAGAGGCTAAAGATTTGCCTATTCAAATTAAAAACGACATCCGTTACCGAATCCGCCAAGAATCGGAAAAGGAGCCGCTCGTACTGGTGATTATCAATTCCATTGAAGGCAATGTCTAAGAAATATTTATTAAATTGAAGTTGGCAAGTTGGCGCGGCCGCTCCTGGGGAGACGGCCGCGCCTCCATCAAATTCAAATTTAGAACAACTTAGTTTGCGGAGTCTGGCACTGATGGCCGTGCCGTTTGAGCCAGCCGCGGTGAACTTTGTAAGCCGGATCATGCTCGGCCACTAATTTCCAAAAGTGAGACGAATGATTGTGGTGAATTCGGTGGGCGAGTTCATGAATGATTACGTAACGGGCTACAACAGGCGGCGCGTGAATTAAGCGCCAGCTCAGCATAATTTGCCCATCAGTCGAACAGCTTCCCCAGCGCGATTTGGTGTCGCGCCAGCGTAAATTGCTGGCCTGAACACCCATGTCCTGCCGGCATTCCAAAAAAACTGATGTGAGTTCTTCAGCCGCGGTGGTTTTTAACCACCGCTCCAGTGTTTGTTGGACCGATTCGTCAGTTGGACGAATTGGCGAAACATAGCAGGTGTCATCCCTAAAATGAACTCGAGTTGGCTCAGCGCTTGGACTAAGTTTCAATTTATATTGTTTGCCTTGATAATATAGCCGATTTGGTGAAACAGGCACCTGTTTTTCCAGCTGGGCTTTAAGCCAATTTTCCTGATCACTTAAGAAATTTTTTATGACTGACCACTTAGTACGCGGCGGCGAGCTAACTCTAACTCCACTGGTGGCAACCGTTAGCCTGATATTCCGGTTGCGCGAACTCGTTTGCCAGGTGATAGGCACTTCCAGACCGTCCTGACAGGTAAAAATTTGTGACTTAGCGTTTGGCATAACCTAAGCAGGCATTATGCCATCATTATAAGGTGTTGGTACAGATGGTGGATTAAATCGAAATAGGCCTAGCTTAGCGCCAGCGATTAGGTGGTTGCTTGGCTGGCGGCCGATCATTATTATTCCGAGAACTATTTAGAACTAATTCAGCCCACGCTTGTCCGAGCTCAAATGCTAAGTCTCGGTCCTTTTTGGAAAATTCAAAACTTTTCGGAAGTTTTTTTAATCTCTGTCTAGCCATTAAATCGAGAAGACTGGGCATGTGATTATAATTTGCACTTTTCATCTTAGATAAGTAACCAATATTTTGAAAAATTCTGAGAAAGTCAATTCTAGTCCGAACTGTCTCGATGGCTTTTTCAATCAAATCAACCAAGTCATCAAGATCTCTAGCTCTTTGTTGAGATTCGGTCAGGAAAGGTTTATTTCCAGATTGCTCTGAGGCAATATCGACTAGATTTTGGTGCAATCGGCTAGGTTTCTGATTGCTTAAAATCCTTTTTAATTCAGTGCGAAACCGATTCATAAATTGTCACGCTAAAACAAATTTGTTGGAAAATTGTTAAAAATATGTAATAAGTTGATAAAAAATAAATCAGGTCATAATTTTGACGATGTTTAACTTGGGCGAGATTAGTTCTTGCTGTCTGGTTGGCGCTGGCCGATTTCACCGTTATAATACCCAAGCTGACCCAGATGAAACTGTTCATCTGACCAGGAGGTGTCGCATAGTGGCCAATTGCACAGGTTTGCTAAACCTGAACCTTTACCGGTTGCGTGGGTTCGAATCCCTCCACCTCCGCCAACAAAAAAGATCCCCGAGTGGGGATTTTTTTGTTGGTAGAGGTAATTGGGTGCGAAGCCTATGTTCCGACGGCAAGTGTGAGCAAGCTTGCGAACACCTGCCTAGTCCAGCGAGCCCTGATGAAAATCAGGGAGAGTCGGGGAATCCCTCCACCTGGCAGGTTTTTTTATTGAAAGAAAGGGGATTCTCATCAAGGTACTCGCTCAAGCGAATACCAAAATAGAAGCTATGAGCCTGAGCGGGTGAATTCCTCCACTTACATCTATCTTTCCTCCCACTCACTTAAAATTTTCTCAGCAATCTGCTCGTTAAAGCCTGAGTATGCTTTGCCCTCGTAAAAGATAATTGGCAAGTATTGGTAGTTTGTCGAAACACCGGTGCTAGTTGGATACTCAACTTGATATTGCGTCAGCAAAGCTGAGAACTGCGGATCGGTATTCAAGTACTCACGATAGCTTATTTGGTTCTCCTGGAAAAAATCAATTGCTTCAATACACATTTCGCCCAAGCCGTTGTGAAACATGACTATTTCCGAATTTTCTAAATCAGTTACTGGGGCGTAATCCTCCATGGGTTTGGCAGGATTTGGCTGAACATACTTTACTTCGCGATTAATCGGGATCTCTTGGTTGGGCAGTCTTTTTATTTCCTGCTTGGCAATCCATTCATCAAAACCCACCCACTCAACTAGATCGGTTTCTAAAACTTTTTTATATTCAGTCCACCATTCCTGACGGGTGCCACCCAAGTAAGCATGGGAGACTAAGATCATGTTGGCTGGTTTTTTGGCTAAGCTTTCTTGCAGAATTTGGGCAAACTCCGTGGCGTCAGCGCCGCGGGCCCACAAACTGTAGTCGCATAAAGAACCGCGACCCATTTCGCCATTTTCAACATTAGTAACGGAAATTACTTTGGCAGAATATTCATCTGGATCAAAGATCATGGCGGCGACGTCTTGAGTTCCACGAGCTAAAATATACTCAATTTCCAGACTGTCAGCCGCTTTTAAAGTGGTTTCGTCATAGGCAAAGTAGCGACTGCCAAAGACTCGCATTGGCTTGCCGGTAATATCTTCCACTAAATTTTTAGCCTCGGATAAATATTTGAATTGCTGGTCATATGGCATGTCCCAAAAAGCTTCTTCGTCATACCCACCGGCAATCTCATAACCTTTGTCAGCTAAACGCTTAAAAACATCGGGATTTTCCTCTAAAACATTGTTTTGCACTTTCACCATGGCAGTCAGATTACGCTGGTCAAGTTCCTTTTCCCACTGCAAAACGCCATCGATATCTTCAAACTCAATCAACATCAGCAGGCCATTGATCGGTTTATTTTTTTGAGCGACAAATGGTAGGGTCTGAGTTTTATTTAGCCAGACAAGTCCGGCCGCAGACATCACAAACAGCGCTAGTATAATCAAAATATTTTTGAGACTGAGAAGTTTCATGAGCCCTTCCTTTCTGTGGTTGAATGGCAATTGCTTTGCCTTCTAGTAATGCTTGACTGATTTTTTTATAGGCAGAGTGAAGAATTCGGCCGAAAGTTGGTTGGGAGATTTTCATCGCTAAGGCCGCTTCTATCTGGGAGAGCTGATCGAAATCATGCAGTTTAATTGCTTCAAATTCATCATCTTGAAGCCTGACAACTTCCAATTGTTTCAAACAGACTCCTTGTGGTTTGAAGAAGGGAGACCTCGGAACTGACGATGTGGTGCGCGGCGACTTATTTCTAGGCATAGCTATTAGATGATATGAATATATATTCAATTTGACATGAATTTTAAAAAAAGTCAAAGCAAAATATTCTAGTAAATATTAGAAAGAGATTATAGCTAGAGCAGCTATTAATATATTGCGTGCTTAACTTTAGGGATGCGTATCGTGCGGGTTTCTAGATAGGCTCATGATAGGAGCCTCACGCCGGACATTCTTTGTTCTTTTTTGTTGTTTTCTGATATTTCTGGCATTTTGAAAGCCTAAACCGGTTGAAATTCGTTCCAGCATTTCAGTAAGCCTTTGAAGGGCAGTAGCATATATTCCTTGAAAAGGATTATTTTTAAAGAACTTTCTAGCGGTTTCACCTTCTGTATTAATGGTTCTCCCAAATATATCTTCGCGATCCGCCATTGCGCGCATTCGATTAGAAGCTTCACCTCCATAAAACTTAAAGATTTCACCTGTTTTAGGGTCATAAAAGTATAAAGTTCCACCTGGACTTTCGAGGCTTCCGCCCATTGCACCGACCGCTCCAATTCCTGAGCCGCCCAAGGCAATGGTAGTGGCTGGATTGTCATTTGCTCCTCCTTGGACTATCACTGGAATCTTAATTTTTCCGCGTAATGACCATAGTAGCTGAGGCCAATCAATTGCCAGGTTGGCGACATTACCTGTAATACACCGGCCCCCACCACCCACGCCAATAAAGACCATCACAGCCAGCATCTTCCAATTCTTTAGCTTGACTGACACTCACTACCTGGCCAGCGAATATTTCAATCGGTTCCCAGCCTTGTTCTTTTTGGTGTTGGCGCAAAGCTTTAACTGTTTGGACTAACTGATCACTTGGCTCTGGCGAATACACCCTAAAGGTACGGACGCCAGCATCATAGAGAGCCTGAGCCCTTTCTATAGCTGGATCTGGATTAGCTTCAACAACTCCTACTAAGTTGTGCTTGTACCAATCTAACAGGAGTTTTTCGTTCTTCCTTGTTTCGGCCAAAAAGTTGGCTAAGCTCCTCCAGTAACTTTAAGGATTCGCCAGCTAACTTTGCTTGGCGCGCAATATCCGTAAAAATACCGTCTCTGGGAATTCCCACTAAACGGTGAGCTGCGGCCATGGAGGCCAGCATTAATGGCGATCCCGTAATATCGGGGTTTTCGCCGGCCACAATTACATTTCTAGCTTGCATTCGACCAAAGATTTCTTCAGAGTCTTTAACTATGCGACCCATATTGAAATACAATCCTCCCAGGGTGAGGATTTTAGTTCGGCTCATCCGAGGGTATTTGGTTTGTTCCGGAATCCGCATGGCTAGCTCCAAAATACTTACTGCCTCCCCCCGTTTCTTGGCAAGTTCCAAGGCTTTATTTTTTCGTTCTTTAGGAGCTTTAAAATGATTCTTGGCCACCTGATAAAGAGCATCTAAGTGCTCTGGATGATTGAATAAAGCCAAGTGGTAGAGCCAAGCGTAAAGAATTTCATCAACCATCTCTGGATTGGTTTCCATTAGATCAATCACTTCTAAATCAGGGGAATATGTTTCCTCATAGCCGGTTACAACCAGGCCTTGACCACTACCAGTTGGTGGCTGTAAGTGTTCAGTATTTTTGAGCGGATGCGAGCTAAGGTTGGTAAAGCCGCTGTCGCCAGCTAGTGCGTCTATGACTGCCTGTCAAACGCCAGTAGCTTTGGCAAATTCCAGGAGTTGTTCCAAATATTATTTGATTGAGTCCTCATATTCGGGTCCGCCCTTTTTATAATTAACTACTGGGCAGTCTGGCAGTGGCGGTTGTAAATCAAAAGGATGAACATTTTGCTCTTGTGTTAAATTCTGCATAATCGTACCCCCTGAGCCTAAATAATTATCGGCTTAGATACAATAGCCATTATTTAAGAGAGGGTTTGATCGATTTGCTATCTTGCGCCGGCTGATAAGCCCGCCTATAATTCTGATATATGAACAAAAATCTCCTGATTGCTCTAATCATTATTTTGTTAGCCGGTGCCGTTGGCGCCTGGTATTGGCAGTCGAATCGCTCGGTGGCGGATGAAGCAGTCAATACCAACTCACAGTCGGCGGACAATTCTCAGGAGACTGCTGACTCAGTCAGTGGTGAACAAACCAAACGCAGTAGTTTGCGCCAATTAATGATGGCCGGATCGAGCACGCAGTGTGATTATCAATCAACAGATCCAGATGGCGGACTAATTGAGGGTGAGGTATTTGTCAGTGGCGAGACGCGTTTCCGCGGTAACTTTTCCTCAACCATGCCAAATGAGGGGGTTATGGTCACTCATGTTATTAGAGATGGTGATGTTCAATACATGTGGACAGATGGACAGACTCAAGGTGTAAAGATGACCATCGACGACGACGATTTGCTGGTTGATGACCTGGCCGAGGATGAGGAAACAGTCGAAGATTCAGCCGAAGATACCAGTTCAGATGAATTTAATTTCGACGATTCAGCCGAGTTTGATTTCAATTGCCGGCCCTGGATTCCCAATGACGACAGTTTTGCTCCACCCGCTGACGTGCAATTCATGGATATGAGCGAGCAATTCATGCCTACAACAGACCAAGCTCCGGTTCAAGGTGATGAGGATCAATGTGGAATTTGTGATCAACTGCCCGCCGGTTCAGCTCAACAGCAATGCCGTGCCAGCTTAGGTTGCTAGGTCAAACTCTGGACTCTAGTCGGAGTTAAAGATTACCGCTAATACAGCTGGCTGGTTTTTAGCTATAAACAATTTCTTAAGATACAGTTATAACCTTGACCTTTTCATTATGGCCTTGGATATGCTTTACTAAGGGTTGAAAGCGACCTGCCATGATGGATAACTTAATTCTCCAGTTGATAATTTATTTGGTCTGTTTTTTGTTGGTTTGGTTGGGCTCAGATTTGGTGGTATCAACCATCGCCGGATTATCTAATTCATGGCGCTTGCCCAGATTTATCATTTCGTTCATCTTTTTGGGTTTATTAACTTCATTACCGGAGCTGACGATCGGAATTGCGTCAATTGCCAATGACGATCCTCAGATTGTGGCTGGCAATTTGTTAGGTGGCATTATTGTGATGTTTTTAGGTGTTATTCCTTTGCTGGGTGTTTTGGGTAACGGTATCAAGATTCCTTCTCAGCTTAATAAAAGACAACTAATTTCAACACTAATCGTGGTTGTAGCACCAGCCTTTTTGACAGCAGACCAGAAGTTAGGAAAATGGGAAGGCATGTTTTTAATAGTTTTATATCTGGGTTTGGTGCTGTCCTTTTCAATGAAGCAGTCATATTTGGATAAGGCAAAAAACATCATGAACCGCAAGAAAAAACGCGGAGCTGGGTTGATACTCAAGATTCTGGTTGGCATGCTGTTGTTAATTGGTGCTAGTTATCAAATTGTGAATTCTACAATTTATTTTGCGGATATATTGAGTATTTCACCATTTTTTGTCAGTTTAATTGTGGTCGCGATTGGTACAAATATTCCTGAAATATCAATTGCTATTCGCTCAGTTTTAAGTAAGAAAAAGGATATCGCTTTGGCGGACTACCTAGGCTCAGCCAGTGTGAACTCACTTTTATTTGGAATTTTCACCCTGATGTACGGAGAAACGATTCAATTGCCCAATCACTTTCTCCAGCGCTTTAGCTTTTTAGCGATTGGCCTGATCTTATTTTACTTTTTTGCTCGTTCACGCAATCATCTTTCACGCAAAGAGTGCGCCGTTTTGCTATGTCTATATCTAGGATTTGTCGTAGTGGAGATAATGCTGATGACCAGTCTGGCTGGTTAAGGCGTTTCTAACATTGACTGATAAAGCTCAATAAATTCCTTAACCCTAGTTTGTTCAGCTAGAGTTTTGGCATAAGGCAATGCTAACTCAGTTTCGCCAAGTTCATTTAAAGACGACAAGTAGACAAACCATAAAGTATAGTTGTAAGGCAATTTCTCCAAGGCAGATTCAGTGAATTCGCGAGCCGATTCAGGTGATGATTGGAGCAGAATTTTTGCTAGATTCTCATAAGCCAGATAGTACTCCCCATTTTCCACGGCCTTGGCATAGGCTTGCTGAGCGGATTCGGTAGCGCCTTGCTGTTCCAGCAAGACGCCGTAATTATTCCAGTTAGTCCACCAGTGTGGCGCCACCTCAACCGAATGCTTAAAGGCATTTAGTGCGGCTTGATCATCACCAGCGCGGAAAAGGGCAACGCCGTAGTTATTACTCAAGTCAAAGGCATCTGGATTTGCTTGGATATCTTGGCTGTATAAAGACAGACTGTCTTGCCAGTTCTGAATTCTCATCCAGCTACGGGCGCCTAGTAAAGCTAAAACGACTATCGCGCCTATGACCAGAGCATAATTTTTCCAAGTGGTTAGCTGTGTGCTGATCCAGGGAGTTAGCCAAACACCAAGCATGCCTAGTAAGCCAGCCATGGGAAAGTAAAACCAGCGATCGGCCACTGTCATGTCTAGGGGAAATATCTGTAAGTGAAGCCCCATTCCTAAGCCAAACCAAACGATAAAAAATAGCCAAACCCAATTTTTTTTACTGATTTGCTGGTAGGTAAGCCAGGCAAAAATAACAGCTAAAAGTAAGACAGTGATTAGAGGTAACCAAAATTCAGTCAAACTCAAAGATTCAACGTGCCAGTGCTGAGCAATTGTTAGTTGGTCAGGCCAAATAAAGGTTCTTAGATAAAACCAAATTATTTTAGGCACACTCATCAGTCGTTCCAATAAGGAAATTCTGGTAATCGGCGACAGCCCATGGCTTTGCAAACCGAGCTGGGCATAGCCAAATCTCAGCCAGGTATAAAAGAGCACTACTACAAAGGAAAGTAGTCCGCCGTAAATAAGTTCTGATTCCTTGGCTAGGCGTAGCTGGCGACTGCTACTTTTTTTAGGAGATTCGGCGGAAGATGGAGTAGAAGATTTGGCAAGATTAGGCCAGAGTGTTGTTCCTAGCCACACCAGCGGAATAAACAGTGCGCCGGTTTCTTTGGAAAGAACGGCGGCCAATAGCAGTAGACCGGTCAGCAGGTAGCGCCACCAGCGCATCGGGGCGCGCAGACTAAAATGCAAAGCCAGCATTCCCCAAGTAAATGATTGAACATCCTGCAGACTAGCAATATAGGCCACTGACTCAACATTTATGGGATGAAGCAACCAGACAGCCGCCAAAAACCAAGGGAGAATAGTCTTTAGCTGATTATTGGCTTTTTCAGGCCAAGGCCAGTATTTGTTCTTGATTAACCAATAAAACAGAGACAAAAGTAAACAGCTGTTTGTTAAATGCAAAATTACTTGAAACGCGTGGAACCAGCTGGCGCGACCGGAGGACAGGGTATAAAGCCAGGCGTAGGAGAGGGTCATCAGCGGTTTGTAGTAAAGGCCACCTGCCTTGGCGCCACCGCCGGCGTTAAAGGTGGAACTTTTAAAGAATTCGCCCCAGTTATTTAAGGAGTGAACTGCTTGGTTGAGAACAATCTGTTCTTCATCGTCCCAGACGAATTCATTACCCAATGAACTAGCGTAAACTAGTAATCCCAAAATAATAAGCAGCAAGTAAGGCCAATACTGGCGAATAATCTGCTGTATTTTGGTCATAGCTTAATGGTAGAGATTAAATCCAGATCTGCCAAGCAGATCACTTGGCAAAAATTCTACAGACTGTATATTGAGGGTAATGGTAGAAGAAATTGTAATTATGATACTGCCTTTAGTTATAGTTGTAGTTTTCATTGCCATTCCAGTAAGAGCGTTCTTGATATTAAATAGTTACTGTCAAGCTTGGCTGAAGAAACATCCAATTAAAAATAAAGAAAGAACACAAAAAGAAGAAGCTCCTCCGTCCCCTCCGGCGATTGATTCAGAAGAAGAACTTCGTCAGGATCTATTATTTATTTTGGAATTTACTATTGGCGCATCTATTTTTGTGTATCGCTGGGTTCGTCGGCACTTGGATCAACTGCTGATGAAATCCACCTACTGGCTTTACTTAAATATCTGGCCAAACTCCAAACTTCTTTATGGCTGGCGCCGGCTTGAGCATCCGGCTCATGCTCCGGCCAAAGAACTAATAGATTGGGTGGTGGATACTAGCTGTGAGATTGAGGCGCCACTAATAATATGCAATCAGATTGATGAAAATTGGAACTATACCCAAGTGGATTTCTGCCGGTATGGTCGCTGGTTGCGCAAATATACGTACAAAAGTTTGACTCAGGAGTTAACTAAACGTGCTGATAATCCCAACTTTCAATTTTACTTAGGTAAACGGCCAGGTGGTAAAACTATCCGCTGTTTTAATCTAACTGAAAATGTTTAATTATTTGCCAGCCTAAATTCTGAAAATGCTAATTTTTAACTAGTTTTTTGTTTTTTAGAAGCTTGGCGCTTGGTGTACCAGGGAAAAAAGTACATATATAGACCTGACACCATCATCAAAATCAAAAATATTGAAAAATATGGGCTGAGTTGACTGTGCAATGAGCGTACAAGTTGAAAGTTGGGATTAAGTAGTCGGTCTGCGGTTACCGGAAAGCGCATGATACTGCCGGTGGCACCCATCAAAAGGCTCAAGATAACCATGCCAAACAAAGCTGTGCGGTGTAAAGTCTTAGCCCATTGAAAAAGTTTAACTAAAGTCAAATTCATGCCATCTTTCTAATTGATATTCTAATTTGTTTCAATTTAATGATAGCTAGGTAATGGCAGTGATTTCAAACTGTGTTCGCCCTCCAGGCAGTTCGACCTGAACAGTTTCACCAATTGATCGACCAAAAACTGCCGACCCAAGCGGACTTTTATCGGAGAGCTTTCCTTTAACGGGGTCGGATTCATGCTCGCTAACCAATAGGAAACTTCGTTCGCCTTGCTCATTCTTGACAGTCACTTGATTGCCAAAGCCAGCCTGGCCGTTTTTCTGCTTCTGAATAACCACGCCTAACTTGAGAAGTTTATTTACCTCACCTAGACGACGGCGAACTCGACCTAATTCAAACTTGGCATACTTATAAGCGCCGTTTTCGGAAAGATCACCCATTTCTCTGGCTACCTTGAGACGCTCAATGACTTCGTCTTGTTCGCGCAGCAATTCAGCTTGCTCGCGTTTTAGCGCCGCAATCGTATCGGCAGTCAAAGGTATGGAGTCTTCCGCTTTGGTAGGCCAATTAGCTCGTTTTTTCTTGAAGAGATTATTTGTCATATCAGTCTAGGGAAGTTTACACTATTAGGATGAAGTCAGCACAGGCAGAGAATTGGTGGGTTTACATAGTTGAATGCGCTGACGGCACCTTATATACCGGTTGTGCCAAAGATTTAGAGCAGAGAATACTCGCCCACAATCAGGGTAGCGGAGCAAAATATACCAAAGTGCGTCTGCCGGTAAAACTAAAATATCAGTTGGAGGCACCTGATCGTTCCGTGGCACAGCATTTAGAAGCCGAAATCAAAAAATTATCCAGACAGCAAAAACAAGAGCTGATAGCTGGAGAAAGCATCTAAATACTGTTTAAAATATTTGCCAGTTTTTCCTCTTACTTGTAACTTACTGCCATCAGCTAGAATTATTTAAGAAACGAGCAAAAAAACTCAGTTATGACAAATAAAAAGTCTAATGTACCAATTGATGAGACACAGGCATTTAAATTGCTGGAAAAATTGAGCCCGGGGTGGCAGATTGATCAGACAGACGCAATGCAGTTGTGGCGCGATTTTCAGCTAGAAGATTTTTCAGAGGCCATTAAATTTATTAATAAAATTGCCATTATTGCGGAATCCCAAAACCATCATCCTGATTTGTTACTGCATGATTATCGTCAGGTTACTGTTAGTTTGACGACCCACTCGGTTGGCGGTCTGACTGAGCTTGATTTTAATTTGGCTGAACAGATTTCCGAGATTTGGCAGGGTTCTGATTAGATTTTATCGGCGCTTTTTACTTTTAACGTTTCCCTGGTCTTGTGGGAAAAAATAATAATATACCACCGGAATGAAAAAGAGCATCAAAGTTCCCGAAAATGATAGACCTGCAATGATTGAACCACCCAAACCACGCCAAAGTGGATCGGCTAGGGTAATAGGGATTAGGCCGACAATCGAAGCAAAGGACGTCAAGGCGATCGGTTCCAGACGGCTGGCGGCGGCGTCAACAATGGCGTCCCGCTGAATTAAGCCGGCCTCCAAGTTTTGATTAATTTTGTCAACCAAAACAATTGAGTTGGCCACCACAATGCCAAAGAGTGATAAAAGGCCAATTAAGGCTGGATAGGAGAGCGGCGTGTTAGTTACGGCAAACCAGAAGAAAACACCGGAAATAGCCAGCGGAATTACAAGCATAACCAGAATAGCTTTACGGAAAGATTTTAGTTGAACCACCATCGAAATCAAAATTAAGATCGCAGAAATGGCCATGGCTTGAAGAGTCGACTCAACAGACTCCGCGTTTTCCTCATTAACGCCTCCGGTTTTCCAGCTGTAACCCTGCGGGAAATCCAGCTGTGAATCGGCGTAGTTTTGCAGTTCCTGGTTGATTAGAGAAACAGAATAACCGTCTAAAACCTCAGCGGTTACCGACATACTCCGTTGACCGTTTTCTCGGGCAATTACGGTGGGATTTTGTTCCAATTTCAGATTGCCGAGTAGGGCTAAAGGTGTGTAGCCTTGTGGTCCGGGAATTTCCAACTGGTTAATGTCGCCAGCTTGGGCAATTTCAGGTGAAAAGCGTAGAGTAATATCTTGTTCGTCATTGCCAAACCGAGCCGTGGCTAGATTTGTTCCACTGCCCAAAAGTCTTAGCCAGTAGCCGACCTGCGATTCGCTAAGATTGCGCGACTGGAGTTGGTCCAGATCCGGTTCAAAGGTCAGTTTACTTGCCCCTGGTTTTACTGACTTATTAACGTTGGTCACACCTTCTTGCTGATTTAAATACTCCTCCAGCTGGGTGACATAACCTTCAATGATGTTAAGGTCTTCGCCGAGAATGGTCAGTTGGACATCGGCGCCGGCAGGCGGTCCAGCGGATAGCTCCTGAATCTGTAAATTACCATTAGTATAGTCAATATATTTATCGCGCAACTGCTGAGCGATTTCCATAGAGCTGAGTTCTCGCTGCTCGGCTGGCTCAAGCAATAAAGTAATGGTAATAGTGTTTGGTCCGCCGCCAGCGTTAGTTAGAACATTGCCACCGCCGCCTTGACCCACTTGTCCCACCGCCAGACGTGTGCCTGGAGTTTGTCTAACATCATCTAATAGAGACTGCATTTCTGCTGAGGTTAAATCAGCCCGTGTTCCCAGGGGAAGCTCAACATAGACAAATAGCTGATCCATGTCCATGTTAGGGAAAAATTCATTGCGAATAAATCCAAGTGGCAGTAATAAATAGGTAGCCAATGTAAATATCAACACAAACGCCAGCGTTTTTAGGCGGGCACTGCGCGTGGCCATCAGTTTAATAATCTGTCGTCTATACCAGGCAGATATTGGTCTGAGATCGATCAATCCCTGATCTAGAATTCGCCGGAAAAAGCTCTCAATTTTTCCTGACCAGGCAAACCTATTTTTAGTATTTTGCCAAAGATTAGATAAGTGGCCGCGGTAGCCAAGCAAGACTGCCAACAACAAAATAAATACGAAAAAGGTTGGAATTTTTAATGGCGAGCTGGGGATTACTAGCCAGCCAGCCGCCAAAATTACTAGACCAAATAAAACGTTGATTAAATACTTGACCCGTTTGGGCAAAGCGGGATTGGCTAATAGCATCATCGAAGGCAGAGTGAAAAGTAAGGCAATTAATACTGAGGCAAACATAGACGCCGACACAATGATTGGCAGTGGCCGGATGAATTCACCAATAATGCCTTGGGACAGTAACAGCGGTAAAAATGCCCAGACTGTAACTAAGTTGATCGAAATCAGGGGAATGGAAAAATCTCGCCAGACAAGTATAGCTGTTTGGAGCGGCGTGAACTTGCCAGAACGATAATAAGATGAAAAGCCTTCAATAATAACCACGGCATTATCAACAAATAAACCTAGGGCAATTAGAAGAGAAAAAATTGACAGGAAGTTGAGCGATATGCCCATAACCACCATCACGGCAAACGTAATTAGCAGAGGAAAGGGGATCGCTAGTGAAGCGACCGTGGCCTGACGCAGTCCGTAAATTAGGAACATCGTGCCAGCGACCAAGGCCAGAGTTTGCCAAAAATTATCAACTAAGTCGCCAAACTGAATATCAATGTCATTGTTGTAATTGGCGATCGTAACCACTTCGTAGCCGTCCTGATATGGTTCAACAAGCTCATTTACTTTGGCTTCCATAGCTTTTGCGGCTTCATCAAACTGCGTAGTTTTAGTTCGGTAGGCAGAAAACTGGACAGCATTTTGGGGCGGAGAATTCGGAGTGGCAATTAAAGTCGGTTGTTGGCCAGGGACGGACCTTTCCATCACGGTAGCAATTTGACCCAGGCGATAGGTCTGGCCATTAATGGCTAACGGCAGTTCTCGCAGGTCGGTTAAGTTGTCTGCAGAAGCATTCATGCCAAGTGATAGTTGATTTCTATCGGTATAGACTAAGCCGCCGGGAAATGATAGGAGTGAAGTACGCAAACTTCCCGCTAAAGACATAGGGTCAAGTTGGCGCTCTTTTATGGTGGTCGGGTCGATCAAGACTTGAATTTCCTGACGATCAAATCCACTTAGCTCAACTCGATCAACCATGGCCATACTCTCAAGCTCAGCTTGGATTGTCTCCGATAATCGCATCAAACTTGCGGTATCACTATTACTTTTCTTAATTAAAGCGAAGGTCCAAACTGGAATATCTTCAAAATCCAGCTCTTGAATTTGCGGATCCATGGCGTCATCTGGCAGAGTAATTTGGTCAACTACAGCACGAACCTCGTCGCGGGCTGTCTGCGGACTTACTTCAGAAGTAAATTCCAGAAAAACAAGCGAAAATCCTTCCTGAGAAGTTGAAGAATATGTGGAAAGTCCTTTAACTTTTTTTACGCCGTTTTCAATTGGTATGGTCACTAAAGTTTCAACACTGTCTGGCGAGGCACCAGGAAAAGCGGTTCCAACCGTTACGATTGGCAGTTCAACTTCCGGATTGAGAGAGCGAGGCATGGTTAGGTATGCCCAAACCCCAACCGCGGTCACAGCCAAAATAAACATGATCATCAGACGAACATTGGTCAAATAGCTAGCCACCCAACCTTTCAGCCAGGCGCGATCAAACTTCAGCTGTTCAAGATAGGATTGCCATTCATCAGCCATGCTGTCCTTACTCTGTCAAAAGACCTTGATTAACTATGGTGATGGGATCGCCGTCAATTACATTGCGGTCAAGAATTACTTGATCTTCTTTTTTAAGTCCATCAGATATTTGGACGAAACTGCCAAATACACTGCCCAGCTTCACTGGTTGTACACGTGCTTTTTCCTCTTGAGCCGTAAAGACAAACGCTTGGCGGCCATTTTGATAAACCGCATCAAGCGGAATAAAGGGAATGATATCGCTGGTATCGGCTAATCCGACTGGCAGGTCAATTGCCACCACTTGATTGTCGCTAACACTGACGTTCTCCGTTTCAGGAAGATTAAAAACTATGGAATATAAACCATTCTCTACCGCCTCGTGAGAAACATAAGTAGGTGCTAATTCAATTGATTTGTCGCCAAGATTAAGTCTAGTTAACTCTATTTTGGATAAAGATAAAGCGATTTGACGCGGCACCAAAGCGACCACTGTGGTGGCTTGGCCGGAAGATTGTAAAGTAACTAACTTTGTGCCTGGATTAACTTGCTGACCAATCTGAACATGAATGCGCTCAACTTGACCTCCAAGTGGTGCGCCGGGATACATACTGCCTTCATTAACTTTGGCTAATCTAAGCTGAAGATTGGCCATCTCTCTGCTCATGTCGAGTGACTTAGCTTGAATATCCAATTGCTGAAGGGTGAGATCTTTTTGAAGTTGAGCTAGTTCGGCTGGTGGTTCTTCATCATCAGCCTGATATTCTGCCTGTCTTAAACCAGATCGCAATTGATTTAAACCTGCCTTGTATTGGCTTTGGAGTTGTTTGGTTTGCAGAATTAATGGGTCATTTTGATTGTTGGGATTGTTTTCCTCTAGATCTTCCAAGTTGTCCTCAATTTCCGACAAAATGTCTTCATTTAGGTCGATCAGGTCGCGGGTTTCACCCAGCGAGCGGTCAGTAATTTGGCGTAATTCTTCGGCGTTGTCCGAAGTTTGCAGAGCAACTTCTCTTTGCTGATCAAGCAAACTTTTTTGCTGATCGTAAGTGTCAGCCGTGTGCTGTTGCTGAACCTGCGCGATCTGCCGCTGAACCGTGGCGGCGTTTCCACCTTGATAATTACTGGACAAACTAATTAAATTTTGGCCACGCTTGACCGACTGGCCTTCTTTAACATTAATTTTTTGAACAATTCCCGGTGTCTGGGCCACAATATTAATGACATTACCTTTTTGTACCCTAGCCTGAACCGTGACACGAGGAGCCGCGCCAATACTGTAAGTTTCCACCAAGCGGGGCTCATTCTGCGCGGGTTCGGTGGGAGGCTCTGGTTTATTTAACCAGCGCCCAGCAATCAATAAAACTGCCATGACGACAAAGAAGGCAATCATTACTCGATTAGGATTTCGGCGCAACCAAATCCGGCTACGCCGGAAGTATTTGCTAAATGTTATTTTTGATTTATTCCAGGCTTTTCGGCTGGCAGTTGTGATGTTCATATAGTGTTTCTAAAATTATTTCCAAAAAAAAGTTAGTTGTAGTGCGCCACTTCCTGGCAAAAATTAGCTGAGCTAAATATTTTATGCCTGCTAGTTGAATTGTCAATTGTCTCTAGTAAAATTAGAAACAATGGACGATAGTTCTACAGATGTGTCAAAGTTATGGCTTAATAAGTATGTATATAAGCCGTATCGACCGATTTATACCACTTGGGCACAACAGGAAATTGAACGTTTAGCAGAATTCTTGCCATCAGGAACAGTAATTGAGCATATCGGAAGCACTGCTGTGCCTGGTTTAAGTGGTAAGGGTATTATTGATTTGATGCTTTGTGTGCCTGAGGAAAAAAGTGCTAATCTCAAACAAATTCCAGATTCTGTATTCAACTTAATTTCTAAGTTAGAGCAGAGTGGTTACACCTTTAAACACCACGTCATAATTGACGATAACCGATGGTTTCTGGATCGCCATGATTACCTGGATAATGGCAAATTACGCTTGTTCCATCTTCATCTAATTCAAGGTCCATCAATTGAAGAGGTCAAAGAAATAAAATTTCGAAATTTTTTACGAGAACATCCGGATTATTGTCGCCGTTATGAGGAGGCAAAAAAACTGGCTGTTAAGTTGGCCGAACAGGCAACAAAGAAGGAAGACAAGAAAAAAATTTATAGAGACACCAAAGAAACAATTATTCGAGAAATTATTGCTCAGATTGCCCAAGAATAACCCACCGAGCTTAGATACAATGTCTTCATGTCCAGTCCCATTCCGCCGGAAGCCATTTTTTCCGTAGCTGAGTTTCTTGATTTAACCAATGAACTGCTCAAGCCACTGCGGGTGACGGTTCAGGGCGAAATTACCAGTTTGACCCATCGCGGAACAGCCAGTTATTTCAATTTGTCTGATAAGCATGAAAAAGCGGTGCTCAACTGTATGATCTGGCGTCACAAACTCAACAGTTTGGGTGTGGATTTAAAAGAAGGCTTGGAAATCCAGGTCATCGGCGTACCGAATATTTATAAACCTTTTGGCAAGTTCAGTTTTCAAGCTGATTATATTAGTCCGGTAGGCGAAGGCGCTCTCAAGCAGGCGTTTGAAAAACTCAAACGACAGTTGGAACAAGCCGGATTTTTTGCAGAGTCAGCCAAGCAGGCTTTGCCAGATTATCCAGTGCGCATTGGTTTGATTACTTCTTCGCAGGGAGATGCCATTAAGGATTTCCGGACGCATCTAGGCCAATTTGGTTATCAGATATTTCATTATGACGTCCGGGTTGAAGGTCTGCAGGCGGTTGATTCAATCGCAAGGGCTTTTAAGTGGTTTAATGAACATCCCATGGAGCTGGATGTAATTGTGCTGACTCGTGGCGGCGGCAGTTTGGAGAGTTTGCAGGCTTTTAATTCTGAGCCGGTAGCTAAAGCAATATTTTCCTCCAAGATTCCGGTTTTATCAGCGATTGGTCATGAAAATGACTTGACTATTTCTGATTTGGTAGCTGATGTTCGGGCTTCAACACCTACCGATGCCGGTAAAATAATCTCAGCAAATTGGGTGAGACTGGAAGACCGGCTAAAAAGATATCAGGAGACAATGGCTTCTACCCAAAAGCGAGCACTGATTATCGCTCAAGGCCAAGTTAAGGAGCTGGCTAGTGAGTTAGTTTACTTATTTTCTTCACGCTTGGAAACTCAACACCAGGCATTGAATTTTTATCAGCAAAGTTTAAGCTCATTTTTACCTCGCTTAAAGCAGAGGTATTTTCAGCTAACTGAAAACTTTAAATTAAATTTTAACTTGTGGCAAAGACAAAGACGGCAAATCAGTGAAGGCTTAACTGACTACGAGCAATCAATGCCAGCTGTTTGGCAACGCTGGATTAGCAACTGGGCAAATCAGCTAGATAATTTTGATACACAGCTAAACTTGTCCGATCCAACCTTAAAACTTAAACAAGGCTATAGTATTGTGATGAATGAGAAAAACGAAGTTGTACGGTCAGTTAAACAAGTAATAAAAGGTGAGTCTTTGAGCATAAAACTTCATCAGGGAAAATTAAAAACAAAAGTAGAGAAAGTGGAGGCACATGAGTAAAAAACAAGCCAAATTTAATTTTAATCAGGCTTTACTGGAACTGGAAGAAATTAATCGCTGGTTTCAGCAGGAAGATATTGATCTGGAAGAAGGCTTAAAAAAGCTCAAATCAGGTAAAGAGCTGATTGCGAAGTGTCGCTCCAGGCTCAAAGAAGTAGAAAATGAATTTGTCGAAATTCAAGATGATATGGAACCGGCGGAGAAAGCTAGGCCAGAGCCGATTGAAGATCAGATCAGTTCAGCAAATTCAAGTGATGACTCAGATGATCAAGATGATGAAGATGATCTCAATTCAGCCGTAGAACTGCCCTTCTAAATTAAAAATATGGCTAGCAGATGGCGAGATGCCAAAGTTACCAGAGACTAGAATCTTCGTGTTTTATTTGTGCATAAATTTCTGCTACGATAGCTTTTATGCCTGACAAATTTACTGCCACCTGGGTTTCCCATTCCTCCATTAGTGATTGGTTGAAATGCCCGCGTTCCTACTATCTAAAAAATGTTTATCGTGATCCCAAAACCAAGCATAAAATCCAGTTAATGGCGCCGCCGCTGGCTTTAGGATCTGCCGTGCATGAGGTAATTGAGTCGTTGTCGGTTTTACCAACCAAAGAGCGATTCAATGAGTCGCTAATCAAAAAGTTTCAGACGGCTTGGAAAAAAGTCAGTGGCAAGGCTGGCGGTTTCAGAGACGCGGCTACTGAGGAAAAATACAAACTGCGCGGTGAAACGATGTTGCGCCGTGTTATGGATCATCCCGGACCTTTGTTGAATCTTGCCGTTAAAATTAATGACGATTTGCCCCACTACTGGCTCTCTGAAGAGGACAACATAATTTTGTGCGGCAAGATTGACTGGCTAGAATTTTTACCAGACACCGATAGCGTTCATATCATCGACTTTAAAACCGGCAAGAATGAGGAAGATAGCGGTTCTTTGCAGTTGCCAATTTATCACTTATTAGTCCAAAATTGTCAGCATCGCCGGGTAGCCAAGGCTAGTTATTGGTATCTAGATAGCAGTGACGAGCTCACTCCAAAAGAACTACCTGATCTAGCTGAGGCTCATAATCAGGTTTTAGAGGTGGCTCGGCAGATAAAAACTGCTCGTAAGCTGGAACGATTCAAGTGTCCGCATGGCGACGACGGTTGTTATGCCTGCCGTCCAATGGAGGCAATTATTCAAGGTAAAGCGGAATTTGTTGGTCTAAATGATTACAAGGCTGACGTTTACATCATGCCTGAACAAACTGAAGCTCAGGATAAAACAGAGACCAGCGTTTTGCTATAGTTTTTTTATTTATTCAGTTTGAGTTGGGTGATATAAATATCGTCGGTAATCATTCAGAACACGCTCGGCACTAAAATCATTAGCTAATTTCATTGAGTTACGCATGCGCGCAAGCCACTCCATTGGTAGACCGCGGTGGTCGCGCTGATAAAACATTGGGGCAATCGAGTTTTCCAGTTGATCGTAAAGACTAACTTCCGGACTATCTGGCTCCAATACCCAACCGCGATTGGTCCAATCAACTTCCGCTGACCAGCCATCGGCTACCGTAGCCTGAAGCACTCCGTTGCTAACACATTTCATGCCTGAAGTACCGCTGGCCTCCAAACCAAACTTGGGCGTATTAAGCCACAAATCAACGCCGGAAGTTAAATATTGGGCTAGTTCAATATCATAGTTTGGCAAGTAGAGGGCAACGCCGTTTAGTCTGGTCTGGAACAATCGGATGATGTTTTGTAAAGTCCGCTTGGCATTATCATCACCCGGGTGAGTTTTGCCAGCAATTAAAATCTGAATTGGTCTGGCTGGATGACGAAGAATTGCCTCCAGGCGCTCTAAATCAGCAAAAACGCGGTCGAGCTGTTTATACTCGGTGATCCGACGTGCCCAGGCAATTATTAGGTGATCTGGATCATAGCCAATGCCGGTACGTTCCACTGCCATTTCCATTAACCGATGTTTATATTTACGGTGCGTATTCCAGAGTTCCTGATCGTCATTAGTTGGTTGAGCAAATTCAGGCTTTTGCCAAGTTTTGAGGTGAACGCCATTTGTGATGGCGTCCCAGTGATAATCTGGCCAGCTTTGTTTGGCTAGCTGAGTATGCCGCTGACTAACTCCAGAAGCCCTAATACTGCTGTTTAAAGCCAGCTGAGTGATGCTAAAACGGTCAGTTGCGTTCTTATCTAGACCTGGTTTTATCAACTCATCGGCGGAAATACCTAACCGGTCAGCAAACGGTTGGGCATACTTTTTAATTAAGTCGAGCGGATAGGTTTGGTTGCCAGCGGCTACCAACGTGTGATTGGTGTAAACCGTTTGTAATCTGGCATGTTGGCTGGCTTGATCAGCTGACAAATGTTGTTGTTCTCGCCAGTCCGCCTGGAATTCCCAAGTTAAAAAGGCTGGACGACCTTCGTTAAAGTGATAAAAAGTGGGTGTTAATCCCAAAGCTTTTAGAGCCCGATAGCCACCGACTCCTAATAAGATTGCTTGCTGGAGCTGACTTTCGTCGCCACAACAGTAAAGAATGTCGGTTAATCGGCGCATCTCAGCTGAGTTACTAGGAACGTCAGGCTCAAGCAAAACTAGGCTGACTGTTTTGCCCATCGTTTTTTCGTAGATGGCCAAATTAACAGTTTGGGAGCCTAAAGGAACTTGTACCTGTAAAGGCTCTCCGTCTCGGACTACTGGAAAAATACCTTCAGCTATGCGGTCAAAACTGCGATCAGAATCTTCTGGCCAGTCATCAGCGTTAATTTGTTGTTGAGCTAGACGGCCTTTATAAAGTAAGCCGACGCCAACCATTGGGAAATTTGCTTCAACTGCTGATTTCAAAATATCGCCGGCCAGAATACCTAAGCCGCCAGCATAGAGTGGTAGCTGAGCATATAAGCCGAACTCGGCACATAAATAAGCCACTGGTGACTGAACTGAAATTAGGGCAGGTTTCACAGGTAACTAGCATGACAGAAACAGGACTATTTCCGCAAGACTTGGCTTAATAAAAATTGCCAAAATAATTAATATGTAAGTTAAAACTTCCATCTTTTAACAGAAACTATTCTTACTCAAATATTACCGATTTCTTGTTAGTAGCAGAAAGTAACAGCCTAATGTAGAACATACAAAGTAAAAAAATAAATAAATCATAAAAAACAAAATAAAAAACAAGAGGAAAAAGATCTATGAACGACTCACAACTTGCTTTATTCCGCCGAATTAAATCTGTAGTAACTGACATGTCAAAACGGATTGACCATCTAGAGGCTAACGCCCGGGATGAATGGCCAATCTATCGAGATTCAGTTATTAGGCTCCTAGAGATGAAGCGTGAGGTGAACGACATCATCTCAACTATTCATGAGGAGCTGGAAAATTTGACCCCCAACATCCAGGTGAATTCAGACAGGCACCTGGAAGATTTACAAGAAAGATTGGTGGCACTGCAAACGCAGTTGAACACCTATCGCTGGCAATATGGGGGGCAATAAAAAATACAGAAAGGGGTAGGAAATGGAGATAATCGCATTCTTACTTATAGGCGCGCTCGCTGGCTGGATAGCCGGTGAATTGATGCGCGGTGACGGCTTCGGCTTGCGGGGAAATATGCTTCTCGGTATTATCGGATCCTTTTTAGGAGGCTACTTATTTGGTCTGCTGGGATTTGACACCTATGGCCTAATCGGCAGTCTGATTACGGCTACGGTCGGAGCGGCGCTGTTACTCTGGATCGCCAGTCTATTCGGCTCTAGCCGTCAGGTAACCTAATGACAGCTTGACGAGAGGTGGTTGGGCAGGCCCTCTCAACGTCCGTCCACGGCTCCGCTTTGGCGGAGCCGTGGGCATTTTAGGTTGCATTATTATTTACCGGTGATTAACACAGCAAAGCCATAATTAGCCGCCGCGCAGGCTTTAGGAGATTCCAAGCTTTTAATTAAAGCCTGATGTCCCAAACTCTGATCCCAGCCCCATTCCACCACTTGTACGGCGGTGTCAAAACCGGACGCTAAATTCTCATTTAGATTGCGCCAGTCAGGATTTTTATCAAAAAATTCGTCTGCTCGGGCGGAGAATCCTTCATGATTGTCCAGTCGGCCAAGCTCTATTTGTTCATTCAGGCGGATGCTGGCCACGGTGCAAAGCTCATTGGATTGTTGAAATTCGGGTAGGCGATGGGCGCGGCGGTAATTTTGCACTGCCTGCCAAAGATCCTGACCGGTATAGCTGAACTCTTTGGGCAATTGGCCAGCGGAAGTTTGAGCCACTGAGCCAGTTACCGCGCCTTGAATATCATTGGAATCATCGGTAATTACTTGAGTGTTTACCTGAGGATTATTTGGTGGCTGATAAAATTCCGGTGAACTCAAAATTACCACGATCAAGCCATCTTCCTCAGCTATGGTAGCTGACCTGGTTGCGACACCTATCTGAGTATAATTTGCTTTAGAAAAAAGCCTAGACTCATTGTCGGCCAAAATATCATCTGGCTTACCAACGCCGGCAAGAAAAATAACAAAACCCTCAACTTCTGGAGGTTTGGTTAGACTGACTGCATTCAGAATTCTCTCATAATTTATCTCGGTATTAATATCCTGAGCGTCCTCAATTTCCAAACTTACCAACCGGGCAGTTTTTTCCAGAGTGGTGTTTTCATTTAGAGGATCTAGATTATTTTCAGTTCTAATGTTCTGAATTTGACTAACTATGTCCTCGGTAGATATTGAAGGTTGATTAATTGTCTTTGGCGTATTGGGTGTAATTAAGTTGGTTGGCAGTAATGGTAAAGGTAATCCCAGCTCATTGGTATAAGCATAACCACAAATTAACATTAAAAATAAGGTTGCAAATAACAATCGCCAGCGGAAAAATGGTCTGAATTTAGCTTGTTTTACCATCTGGATAGCGATCGCCCATAGCTTGTTTTAGTTTCTCATTGCTTAAAATGAGTGATGGCTGATATGGCCGGTTCGCCTGCTTATTGTACTCATGGACTGAGCCGCCACTCAAATTCTTGACAGACAAGCCAAGCTCCTGGGCAACTGATTGGGCCAGTGATAGATCGGTATAAACTTGATCGGTGGTGGCGTGAAAGATTCCGGCTGGCTTGGTGGTAATTGCCCAATCAACAACTTGAGCAAACCATTCCACCGGAGTAAGAGTAAAGAAATGATCTTCAAAAAAAGGTCCGGTTTTACCAGCTTGTAAACCTTCAGCTAGTTTATGCCAAATATCTTTTTTGGGAAATTCGTCCTGCCGGTAGGGGAAATTGATTCGGAAAATGGTAGCGTTTGGTGTAATGTCCAGAACAACTTTTTCAGCTTCTGTTTTGGTCACGCTGTACCAGTCAACTGGATTTACCGCATCATCTTCGGAATAAGCTGAACGCTTTTCACCATCAAAGACATAACCAGTTGATAGGTGAATAAGGTGCATATTGTGCTTGGCGCACAGCTCAGCGACGTTGCGGGTGCCAGTAACGTTTACTTGATAAGCCGACCCGTCTTTTTGACCCATTTGTTCCTGGGCTGAGTTAACATCTGTAAAAGCGGCTAAATGAATTAAGACTGGTGATGGATGCTCAGCGTAAGCTTTTTCCAGTGTCTTTGGTTCTAAAATATTGACTCCATTGGTCAGATCAAGATTATGGAACTGATAACGGTCACTCAAAATGCTCACCAGTCCAGAACCAACTAAGCCAGACAAGCCAGTGCCCAATATTGATTCTTTAGTTGAGATATTATTTGAACTACTAGTTAAATCACTGCCTGAATTGCTAGCTATATCATCATTCATCTTGACCTCCGAACTTTTCTGGAAAACGCTCTCGCAGTGATATGGATGCCCGATCACGATCAGAGATTATTAATTCAGATTGCTCAAATGGCCACTGGACATTTAGATCTGAATCAAACAAAGAAATAGCAACATCACCGCTTGAATCTCGATCGCGGTAAAGCTGATCAACGGCGTACAAATAATTTAAATCTCCCTGAGTTACACAAAAAGAATTGCCGATACCCGCGGGCAGAAAAAGAGATCCGTTTAATCCATTCTCTCCCATTGAGGCAGTCATAACTTGACCAAATTGTGGTGATTGTGGCCTAAAATCCGCCAAGGCACAGAAAGCAGTGCCAGTTATGATTGTTACTAATTTTTGCCAGTTTTCAGCGTGAAAACCTCGGATCACCTTAGTTTTTGAATTACTTAAATTTATCTGCCTTGGCTGAAAAGGTTCCTTTAAAACGGCGTCTAATTCTGGCAGACGAGTTAGCTCTGTGTAAAAACCCCGTTGGTCGGGGTGTTTAGTAAAAGGTATAAAATAAACTTCCTCCAGAGGAGTTTTGTATATACCTGGACTAAATTCATCATATGGTTGAGGTTCGTAGCTAATTGTTTGACTCATCTTGATTTCCTCACTCTGTTTAGGCTTGATATTGCTTATTAAAATAATCGGCGTTGGCTTGTTTGAGTGCCTGCCACCAGTTCTGATTGTTCTGATACCACTCAATTGTCTGTCTCAAACCCTCTTCCAAAGTTACTGATGGCGCCCAGCCAAGCTCTTGATTTATCTTGGTCCAGTCGATGGCATAACGGCGGTCATGGCCAGCCCGGTCTTTTATAAAATCAATTCGGTCTTCGGGCAAGTTCATCAAGTTTAGAATCATCTTGGCAATCTCATGATTAGATACATCCTTGGTTAGGCCTCCCACGCAGTAGGTTTCTCCCAGGCGGCCATTTTGCAAAATTACCTCAATTGCTCGGCAGTGATCGGTGACAAATAGCCAGTCGCGCACATTTAAGCCATCACCGTAGATTGGAATGTTTTTGCCCTCAATTAAATTGGTGATGGCCAGCGGAAAGTATTTTTCCGGGAACATGTTTGGACCATAGTTATTTGAGCAATTAGAGATAGTAATTGGCAGATTAAAGGTTTCGCCATAAGCACGGACCAAGTGATCAGAGCCAGCTTTAGAAGCAGAGTAAGGACTGCGTGGATCATACGGAGTGGTTTCGGAGAATTTTTCAGCTGAACCAAGTTCAAGACTGCCGAAAACCTCATCTGTTGAGATATGGTGAAATCGTTTTACCCGATGTCGCAAGGCAGAGTCCAGCAAAACCTGGGTGCCGACCACATTAGTGGTCACAAAAGCTGATGGTTCTAATATTGAGCGGTCCACGTGAGTCTCGGCGGCAAAATGAACCACTATGTCCACACCAGTCATTACCTGGTCGACAGCAGAAACGTCGCGAATATCGCCTTGAATAAACTGATATTGGGGCGAATCAGCAATGTCCTGCAAATTATCCAGATTGCCGGCGTAAGTTAAAAGATCAAAATTAACGACGGTATCCTCAGGATGATTTGCTAACCAGTAATGAACAAAGTGTGAGCCAATAAAGCCGGCTCCGCCTGTAACTAAGACTTTCATATGATAGCTGATTCCAATACTAGCACGGTTTTATCGTTGGAACGATCTCCACGGGAGATCATTAGGTGGGAGGGCGGTAAGCCCAAATGCTTAGCTAGTAGTTTAAGCATGGACTTATTGGCTTTCCCTTTTTCCGCGACCGAGGTAACATATACCTTAAAGCTATCCTTCGAAAGCTGAGTTACTTCATTGCGGCTCGCCTTTGGAATTACTTTTACGGATAATACTCGCATATGTCTAGTGTAACCAATACTACCTGGAAAAAAAGGGAAAGACTCAAAGCCCGGGTTTGTGCGGTGGTGATTTCTTACAATACTTCTGAATTGACACGTAAATCCGTTGAGGCTTTATTAGCTTCCAAAGGTGTCTTGTTAGATGTGGTCGTAATTGATAATGCTTCTACGGATAGAAGTCCTGTATCTTTGGCTAGGCGCTATCGTCTGCGAAAAAATAACGATTTGCTAAAGGTTGCTGAAGATAAGAAAAAGGATGATCATATAGAACAACTTTTCGGTAACATCACGGAAGACATTGAGCAAATTTCCAATATTCGAAGCACATCGGTTGGTGAGCACACACTGCATATGGTGGAACTGCGTAAGAACATTGGCTTTGGTCGTGCCAACAACCTTGCCACCGCCATGCTTGATTGTGACTATTACTTCTATGTGAATTCAGATGCTTTTGTAAAACCACGAACAGCTTTTGCTTTGACCAAGACGTTTTCATCAACTAACTTTGTTAAGTCTAGTTCCGTTTTAAGTCGGACACAGGCGGTGATTGATAATGTGGGAATTGCGTCAGCTTATGTTTTTAACTCAGATAAGACTATTCAGGTACAGGGTGGTGCCTTGCCCAGTTTGTCTAATTTATTTCGCTGGATCACTTTTTTAGACGATGTGCCGTTTTTGTCTAGAGTCTTAACTTCTTATCAGCATCACGGATCACAGATGAAGTCATTAAAACAAAAAAAATTGGCTAAAGTTGGCTGGGTAGGCGGCACCTGCATGATGATTTCTCGTCCGTGCCTGGAAGAAATTGGTGGTTTTGATCCGCATATCTTTATGTATGGCGAAGATGTAGAACTTTGTTGGCGCGCCAATCGCCGCCACTGGGACGTTGTGCTGGCGGATGCTGGCCAGGTAATTCATTTAGGCTCGGCCAGCAGTGATCACAAAAATGCCATTATTGGTGAGATAAATGGTCTCCTTTACTTATGGTATAAGCATTCTTCTGGATTCGACCTCTGGATGCTCCGCCAAATATTGCGATTTGGTATTGGTTTAAGAATCCTAGTTTTTGGTATACTGCGACGATATGGACTTCAGCGTGCTTATCAGGAAGCTTTGGCATTGGTTTGATGAATACTTTTTGCTTTTAGCAACCGCCTTCCTAATTATCTTCATTCCTCTTTATCCTAAGATTCCTTTTGCTGACATAATTCCTGGTTATATTGTCCGCCTGCGCCTGGAAGATGTCTTTATTGCGCTGGTGGCCGGCTGGTGGTTGATTTCTCTATTAAGACGGAAAGTAACCTGGAAAACGCCTCTTACTTGGTTTATTTTGGCTTACCTGGCAATTGGATTGCTTTCTAATATTGGTGGGGTTTACATCACTAAAACTATTCCGGAAGAACTTCTGCATATAGGTAAATCAATGTTGCATTGGGCTCGACATATTCAGTATTTGTCACTCTTTTTTATTGGCTATAACGCCGTGAAAAACCGCCGACAGGCCTTATTCCTGGTCGGCACAGTGTTGGTGGCTCTGTTGGGAGTAATTGTGTATGGTTACGGTCAGAAATATCACTTTTGGCCAGTGTTTTCGACGATGAATCGTGAATTTAGCAAAGGAGTTCGTTTGTATTTGGGTGAGCATGCCCGAGTTCAATCTACTTTTGCTGGACATTATGATCTTGGCGCCTATTTGGTTATTATTCTGCCTTTAACATTGGCTGTATTTTTTGGACTACGAGACGCTGATTTTGTTAAGAAATGGCAGAAGTGGTTGTTGAGTATTTTGGTTGGTCTAACCTGGTTTGGCGGACTTTGGTTGATGGTTATGTCTGCCTCCAGGACTTCATTTATTGGTTATTTACTAGCGGCTGGTTTGGTTGTTGTGCTTTATATGTGGCGACGCGGCTGGTGGTGGGGAATTTCACGCGGACTGACTGTTTTGGCTATCAGTGGAGCCATGATGCTGTTTGTGGGAGATTTGTCATCACGATATTCGCAAATTATTGATGAGAATCGTTACCCGATCATTACTTCGATCTTTCGTTTTACCAATGGTATGCGTGAAAATCCTTTAGCTTATCTGGGAATTCAGCTGGGTCAGCCGCCAGAAGGTGGCAAATCAACTGATGATCTAGAAAGAGAGCTGAATGAACAAGGTATGACAGTAACTGATACTCAGCCGAGTTCTGAACGCCCCAAAGATGTCTACACGGACGTGCCAGCTCAACAATTTGAGCTTAATGATCCAGCCGCGACCATGGCTGGAAATCTAAAGCAAGTGGGCGACAAATTAGTCCAAGATCGAGTGTTTTCTGATTGCGCTTTAGAGCATAGTTTGTCGGTTTGTATCCGCTTAGAGACGCTTTGGCCGCAGGCCTTTGCCGGCTTTATGCGTAATCCGCTGATTGGCTCGGGATATGCCACACTAACTAAATCAACCGTTGAGCAATTCACCGAAGCTGAAAGTACGGACAATAATTATTTGAGGACTTTAGGCGAGAATGGTGCTCTGGGCTTCTTCTTCTATTACGGGGCGATTGGGTTGGCTCTGTGGTACAGCTGGCAGGCGTACCAAAAAAGCAAGGATATTTGGTTAACCGCTTTGGCGATTGCTAACTTTGCCGGCATAATTGGTCTTTTGGTGAATGCGATATATATCGACGTATTTGTTTCTTCCAAAGTGGCTTATACCTTCTGGATTTTGCAAGGTATTTTCCTGGCAGTCTTTGTCAATGAGGGGCTGATTGCTCCCAAGTTTGCTTTTGCCCGTCAGGCTAAGGAAAAGGACACTCAGCGGTTGCGTTCACTTCTTTTAGCGGTGGAGGAATCAGCTAAAGAAAAAACGGCGACTACGAAATATCTTTCTTCAGCTAAGCGTCGGCAAAAGAGCACTAAAAACAAAAGAAAAACACAAAAAAGATAGGGGCGTGATGACCTGGCTGAAGAGAAGTTGGCTATCTGGCATTATGATAGCTTTATTAATAATTGCCTTTGGTCTCCGCCTTTATAAAATTGATACACCGCTAGCTGATTGGCATTCTTTCCGACAAGCTGATACGGCCTCTGTCACGCGTGAGTATGTTAAAAACGGCGTGGATTTACTGCGACCACGTTATCACGATATTTCCAACATTCAGTCCGGAGAATTCAATCCTGAAGGCTGGCGAATGGTCGAGTTTCCCGTCATTAATGGTCTGCTAGCAGTTATTTTACAAGCCCAGCCCAGCCTGGATTTGGTGGTTACTAGCCGTATAGCGAGTGTAATGGCAACCATTATCGCCATGATTACTTTTGGCTGGTTAATTTGGCGGTTAAATAATCCCGCCACTGCTTTAGTAGCCACAGCAGTTTGGACTTTTATGCCTTACGCAATTTATTATGGCCGGGTAATTCTGCCTGAACCTTTTGTATTAATGTTTATTGGCTTGGCACTGGTTAGTTGGTATGCCTGGCTAAAAAAATACCAAGGCCGCGATGGCTGGTTGATTCTAACTGCTTTGACTGGCGCTCTGGCGCTATTGGTCAAGCCGACCGCCGTGTTTTTTGCTCCCACTTTTATCGGTCTCATATGGCAGTTCCCTGAGAGGTTGTTATTAAAAGGGAAACTTAATTTTATAAATCTTTTAAAGCTGGCGGTCAGCTTGGTTCTGGCCGTCTTACCAGTGATTTGGTGGCGAAGTTGGATCTTAAATTTTCCAACTGGCATTCCCGTTTCTGATTGGTTGTTGAACGGCAATGGTATTCGTTTGAAACCTGCCTGGTGGCGTTGGTTGTTTGCTGACCGGATTGGACGGATGATGTTTGGTTACTGGGGTGCGCCGTTGACGATAATTGGTTTAGCCATGACCTTGCCGACCTCAGTTTCATTAATTAAAAATAAAGTTACAAAAAATTTACCACCCAGGCTCGGTGAAATTTTGAGTTATTTGCAGAGTTGGTTTAAGAATCAGGGTGCCATTTTGGGTTTAGTCGCCGGCATGATGTTGTATTTAGTGGTGTTCGCCAGCGGTAATGTTCAGCATGATTACTATCAGATAATCTTGATTCCAGTAATGGCTTGGCTTTGGGCATTGGGAGCGGTTGGTTTGATTAGATGGGCGCCAACGCGCTTACAAACAGTTGGCATGGCCACTGGACTAATAGTAATTTGGATTTTCTCGAATCTTTTTGCCTGGTATTTTATTAAAGATTTATACAACATTAATAATTGGGCTATTGTCAGAGCCGGTACAGCAGTTGAGCGCTTAACTTCGCCAGACGCTCTAGTAATTGCGCCTTATATGGGTGATACCGCCTTTCTTTTCCAGACCAACCGGCGCGGTTGGCCACTTGGATTTGATATTGATGAAAAAATTGAGCAAGGCGCGGATTTTTACGTTTCTACTAGTAAGGATGATGAAGTTGGTGAACTGCGCCAGCAATTTCCAGTGGTTGAGGAAACGGATGATTACATCATTTTTGATCTAAGGAGTGCCAAGTAATGCGAATTCTCATGCTGACTCCTTATCTGCCATATCCTCTACTAAGTGGCGGCCAAGTCAGAACCTACAATCTGCTTAAACAAATTTCCAAGGAACACGAGGTTACTCTGTTTGCTCTCATTAAAAAGAAAGAAGAGCTTCAATACATTAAAGAACTTGAGCCGTACTGCCATAAGATAAAGCTGTTTAAGCGCACGGCCAAGCCATGGCATCCCCGTAATATTTTGTTGGCTGGCTTCACACCTTTCCCGTTTGTGGTAACGAGAAATCTAGTGATGTCACTTAAGCAAGAGATTGCCAAAGAATTAGAAGAAATTAAGCACGACCTAATTCATGTGGAAACGTTTTATATGATGCCAAACATTCCTAAAACGGCTGTGCCAACAATTTTGGTTGAACAGACAATTGAGTACTTAGGTTATGAGGATTTTGCGGCTAAAATCCGGCGGCGATGGCCACTTCTGCGGCCACTTTTAAACTTGGACATTGCCAAGATTCGTTATTGGGAAAAACATTATTGGCGTCGATGTGATCGCCTGGTAACGGTTTCGGAAGATGATCGAGATTTTATTCGGCAAGTTGAGCCAAGTATTAAGAATATTGATGTGGTCAGTAATGGAGTCGACATTAATTTTTTCAGCCAAGTCAAAAAAAAGCTGTCAAGCCAGCCGAGCTTGCTGTTTGTAGGCACCTTTCATTGGTTGCCAAATGTTGAGGCAGTTGAATTTTTAGTTGAGAAAATTTGGCCACTTATTAAGCAAGCTGTGCCTAATATTAATTTAAGAATAGTCGGCCCCTCACCGACTAAAAAAATTATCGATTATGAAAAGCAAGATAAACAAATTACTGTAACCGGACGCGTCCCAGATATTCGTGAAGAATATGCCAAGGCTAATATTTTGTTGGCGCCGGTTTTTAGCGGCAAAGGAACACGCTATAAGGTTCTGGAAGCGATGGCATCAGAGACACCGGTGGTTGGTACCTCAATTGCTCTGGAAGGCATCCAGGCTGAGCCAAATAAGCATTTTCTGCAAGGCGATTCCGCCGAGGAAATGGCGAAAGTGGCAATCGAACTGCTTGGCGATGAAGAACGTCAAAAGCGTTTAGGAAAAAGTGGTAAAGAATTTGTTAGCCGCCGTTTCAGCTGGGAAATTATAGCCCAAGACTTACTAACTGTTTATCAAAAAACTACTGCCAAAAACCGTGATCAAAACGTTAAGAAATAATACAAACAAATTGAAAAATATAATGACAATCTCTAAACCCCGACTATCAATAATTTTGCTTAACTATGGCAATTCGAAGTGGCTGGAAAAGTGTCTTCACTCTTTTCACAATCTGGAGCACTGGACCGTCAATGGTCCAGAAAACATTGAGGTGATTGTGGTTGACAATGGCTCTAAGACTTCACCGTTAGCTGAGCTTAGTCAAAAGTTTCCCTGGATCAAGACAATTCAAAATGAGAAAAATCTGGGTTTTGCTGGCGGCAATAATGTTGGTATCAAGCAAGCTACAGCACCTTTTGTAATGTTGTTAAACTCTGATACAGAATTTAAACAAAATACTGACTTACTGGCTTTGCTAGAAAAATTTTCAGATGAAAAATTGGCGGTAGTTACTCCGCGCCTGGAGTTAACTAATGGTCAGCTTGATCCGGCTTGTCATCGCGGTTTTCCAACACCTTGGAACGCCTTAATGTATTACAGTGGTGTGGCCAAATTATTTCCTCAAGCAAAATGGGCGGCTGGCTATCACCTAAGTTGGTTGGATTTGAAAAAAGCGCATGAAATTGAAGCCTGCAGTGGAGCGGCCATGATTGTTAGGCAGGCGGCGATCGCCGAAGTTGGCGTATTGGATGAAGACTTTTTTATGTATGCCGAAGACATAGATTGGTGCTACCGGTTTGCTCAAGCTGGCTGGAAGACGCTATATGACCCCGAGGTAACAATTATTCATCACAAATATAAATCTGGACAGCAGACTGCTAATTGGGAAACTAAATCCAAAACAATCAGTGCTTTTTATGACACCATGAAACAGTTTATGGACAAACACTACCGCAGGAAGTATCCTCGTGTGATATTGTTTTTATCATTTGTTATGATTGACGTACTAAAAAAATGGAAAATGCATTACGAAAGGAAACAGTATGCAAGTAAATAATCTACAGTTCGAAATCCAGAGCGAACAGAATAATCGGTTGGTAGCCGCGGTCGAGGCCTTTTTAATCAGCTTTTTTGCGATTATCACTGCCTTGCTTTTGCCCCAATTATTATTCCAGTTTTTGATGCAGAATCCGGACTTTAATCCTAACCAGTCAGCACTCTTAAACAACATTCCGGTTGTTGCCTACGGTGTAGCCACCTTCTTTGTGCTATACGCTTTACTAGGAAATTTCCTGAGAGTTCGCCGCATCCGTCAGTTAAAGCAAGATCTGGAATTAATGCAATTTGCTTTTAACGATGATGGTCTGGAAGACAGCAATGCTTTAGCAGAAGCTTTAGCCGAAGCCTCTAAAGAAGAGAAGTCAGTTGCCAAGTCGGCTAGCAAATCATCTGCTAATACAACCAAGCGCGCTTCTACCCGCAAAAGCGGTGCTGTTAAGCGTCGTACAGCGGCTAAGAAAACCACGACACGCCGCTCAACCAAGAAAGCTGAGTAAATAAAACTTATGACCAAGCGGATAATCCGCCTCGGGTTTGATGCCCGTCTGGCGGGTTCTGCCCACGCTGGAATCGGTAGATATAGTGAGGAGCTCTTACGGGAGCTCCTTGCTTTAACGTCCTCCGACTCGGATGGAAAATATTTTTGGTTGATTTTTGTAGCTAAGAAAGATCAACTTCCTTGGCTAAAAAATTATCCAAATGTTCAAGTTGAATTACTGCCAATTCGGCATTACACCTTAAGAGAACAGATTTTTGTTTTAAAAGCTTTTAACCAAGCAAATTTGGACTTGCTACACGTTCCTCACTTTAATGTGCCGATTGGCTATCGCCGACCATTTATTGTAACTATTCACGACTTGCTTTGGCACACTCAGCAAGATCCACATGCAACCACTTTGCCAGCTTGGCAATACCGGTTGAAATACGGTGCCTACCGATTTGTTAGCCAAATGGCTATGCGTCGAGCCAAGGCTATATTGGTGCCAACTAAATTTGTTGAACAGGAAGTGGCTAAATACGTCAGTAATCCACAAAAAATTATCGTGACCAGTGAGGGTGTGAGCCAAGCATTTTTAGACACGCCCGACGTTGGACAGGGAAATGGCCAGCGCAAGCGCGCCAGTAAAACTAAGGAACGGGCACCTTACTTTGTTTACACCGGTAGTTTATATCCTCATAAAAATATTGAAGTGGTGCTAAAAGCTTTGCAAAAATTGCCAAATGTAAACCTTAAAGTGCTGACTGCCCGTTCAATTTTTCTAACTGAATTTTGGGAAAAAGTTCGGTTATATAAAATTGCTGATCAAATCGAAGTCCAGAACGGTTTGAGTGATGAGGAAGTTATTAAGTTGTATCAGCAGTCGTCTGGTTTGATTCAGCCGTCTTTGTCTGAAGGCTTTGGCCTAACTGGTATTGAAGCGATGGCAGTTGGTTGTCCGGTGATAGCTTCGGATATTCCGGTTTTGCGCGAGGTATATGGTCAGCAAGCTGAGTATTTTGATCCCCAGCAAGCTGATGAATTAGTAAAACTTTTAAAGAAATTTATCAACCAGCCAGCTAGTGCAGAAGAATTACAAGCCAGGCAGAAGTATGCTCGCCAATATACTTGGCATTCAGCCGCGATTAAAACCTGGCAAGTGTATCTTAATAGTATTGCTAATTTATGAAATCACCACTCCGGGTGGCCATTGTCTACGATCGTGTAAATTCGTGGGGCGGAGCCGAGCGTGTTCTTTTGGCTTTGCATAAAATATTTCCTAAGGCGCCGCTATATACCTCAGTTTATGATCCATCAAGGGCTAGGTGGGCAGACAATTGGGATGTACGTCCTAGCCTTTTGCAATCAATACCTTGGTTGCGGAGTCGCCATCAATTAATTGGTTGGCTCATGCCCTGGGCATTTAGGTCATTTAACTTGGCAGAGTATGACGTAGTAATTTCAGTTACTTCGGAGTTTGCCAAGGCTGTACAAACAAGTCCCAGTCAGTTGCATTTGTGCTATTTATTAACTCCTACTCGTTATCTCTGGTCTCATCAGACTGAATATCTACGTGAACTACCTCCAATCATCCGCGTTTTTGCCAAGCAAGTCATGAATTGGTTAAGAAAAATTGATCAAAATACAGCTAAAAATCCAGACACAATTGTGCCAATTTCAAAATTAGTGGCGAAACGATGTCGCCAATATTATGGACGCCCTGCTCAGGAGCCAATTTATCCACCAATTCCCAAACTAGCAAAACCTACTAAACCAAAGTATATTCCGCCCGCCGACTTCTTTTTTACCTGGGGTCGCCACGTTGCCTACAAAAAGATTGACTTAACAATTCAGGCGGCGATAGCCAATCGGCAATTTTTGGTTGTGGCTGGTAGGGGATCCAAAACAAAATGTTGGCAGAAATTTGCGCAGAGATTAGATCCGGATCAGCAATATATTAAGTTTGTCGGTCAGATTGCCGAATCTGAAGTTGCCTGGTATCTTCAGCACGCTAAAGCCGCTGTTTTTCCTCAGGAAGAAGATTTTGGTATTACAGCCATGGAGGCAGTATCTCAAGGCTGTCCAGTGATAATAAACGTCCACAGCGGGGCGGCGGAGCTACTAAGACCAGATCAGGATGCCCTCTTTCTCCCTAAATCAAATATTGCTATGCTGAGGGCGGCTATGAAAAAGGCCATGGTTGCCTCGTGGTCAAAACTTGACATCCAGCGTCAGGCAAGCCAATATGCAGAGGCCAATTGGCAAAAGACCTTTTTTGATATGGTTAATCAATATTGGAAAAAACATCAAAAGCAGATTGAAGGGATCGCATGAGCTCATATCTTGATCATGCCTATGCCGTTATTTTAGCCGGAGGCAGTGGTACGCGCCTTTGGCCAATGTCTCGCGACAACAAACCAAAGCAATTTCTTAAGTTGGGCGGAAACACCACTTTGCTTCAGCAGGCGGCGCGCCGAATTGAGCGCGTTATTCCCTGGGAAAAAATCATTGTTGTAACTAATAAAGATTATCTGGAAGAAGTTAGACAACAGCTTCCGCAAGTTCTGCCAGAAAACATTGTGGCTGAGCCTACCAAGCGCGACACCGCCATGGCGATGGCCGTCGGATCACTAATTGCCAAGCATTACGATCCAGAGGCAATTGTCACCAATATTGCCTCAGACCATGTCTTGAATGATGAAGCGGAATTTCAGCGGGTCATTACTAAGGCTTTGGAATTAGCTGGACCGAGCAACCATTTATTAACTGTTGGAATTAAGCCCACTGATCCCAATGTTAACTTTGGTTATATCCAGGTTAATCCAGACAAAGTTGAAGATGGTCGTGACTTGATTTGTACGGTGAAGAGCTTCAAGGAAAAACCAGATCGGGCTACAGCCGAGCAGTTTTTGGCTGAAGGCGATTATTACTGGAATGCCAATATGTACACCTGGCACGTTCAGGCTATCGAAACCGCTTTTAAGAAATATATGCCTGACATGACAGTTCACTTAGCCAAGATTGAAACGGCAATCGGTACGCCTGAATTCCAACAAGTCTTAAATACTGAATATGAATCCGCTGAAAAAATTTCTATTGACTTTGCCATCTCGGAAAAAGCGGACAATTTAATGCTTATCCCAGGTGATTTCGGTTGGGATGATGTCGGATTGTGGAGCACGGTTTATCAGTTGGGTGAAAAAGACACCAATGGCACAGTAGTCGTTCGTGATGGCGCGGATGCTGAGCCAGTTGTGGCGGTAGATTCGCATAATAATTTGATCAGTACTAATCATCGTGCAGTTGCGCTAGTCGGAGTTGATAACTTGGTGGTAGTGGATAGCGATGACGTGGTCATGGTTATGCCGCGCGAACGCGCCGCTGAGGTCAAGAAATTAGTGGGCAAACTGCAAGAAGAAGGACTCGATAAATATTTGTAATCAGACTTAAAAAGCTGAGTAAACTTTTAGAAATTAAAGTTATGGATTATCAAGTTCAAAAACGAATCTTAGATTTAGCAGTCTCATCTCTGTTAATTTTTGCTTTTTTGCCGTTTTGGATTATTGTGCCTCTACTAATTATGATTGAGTCTGGTTGGCCGGTTTTTTTCACCCACACCCGAGTCGGCTTGGGTGGCCGATCGATCAAACTTTATAAATTCCGGTCGATGGTCAAAGATGCCGATGAGCTTCTGCATCAAAAGGATAAAAAACTGCTGGCTAAGTTTAAACAGAGTGACTGGAAGCTCGAGCATGACCCTCGTATCACCCGACTAGGAAAAGTGTTGCGTGCGCTAACTATTGACGAGTTTCCTCAGTTGCTGAACGTCCTGCAAGGGGACATGAGCATGGTTGGACCTAGGGCGTATGTTGAAAGAGAACTCAAAGAGCAAAGTATTCGCTACCCTGAAACTAAAGCTTGTATCCGCGATATTTTAAGCGTTAAACCAGGTATTACCGGTCCTTGGCAAGTGTCGGGACGAAATGACATTCCTTTTATTCAGCGTGCCAAAATGGATGCCGAATATGCCCGCCACAAAAATATCTGGCAGGATATAAAAATTTTAGCTCGCACGCCTCGCGCGATGATTAGCCGTTGGTAAATTCTTCACAGGATTCATTCTTCTTTGCATCTGCAATTTTGAATTTTTATTAGTTTTTGATCTGGCTTTGGCGACTCTTTTAGTTGATTTGGAAGATTTGTCTGATTTGCCCGATCTATTAGATCTAAGAAATGGTGCACCAATAATAAGTAAAATTCCCTGTGGCAGAACAAAGGCGCAAACATCGTTATTGATATATTCTCGAATCTCAGCTGGCGTTAAATCGTCCCGCTGAACTTGTGAAAGGGATTGGCTGTCAAAAATCATACAGCCACCTCTGGTTTTACCATAGGCAGTAATCAAATCGATGGTGCCTTGAATTTTATATTCCAGATCACCTTCTGGGACAAAACCAGAGTAAATAATAATAATATTTTCCGTATTTAATTGACTGACATCATCAACCATATCTGGCTCACCCAAGCCACGTTCGTACAGAAAAATAACCGGCTTGGCAAAACCATAAGAACGCATGATCTCAATGTAAGTCTCAATAACGGTATTTAGTTCAGTGGCGGGTACGCCTTCCGGATAATAACCTCTCAGCATTTCTTCCAGATCTAGCGATAGAATAGGGCCGGATTCCTTGATAAATTCCTGACTTACTACCTGACTTCCATCCAGGTAAGTAGCGTGGCCGGTCCAGATTTTTTCGACTAATTCCCGTAGCTCGGCCACTGAAAAGTCGCCAGGCGGACGCAAATTAAAAAAAACAATATCACCTTCATTGTGAACAAATTCAGCAAAATCAGCTGATTTATTAACAATATTAAGGTAACCTCTCTCAGAACGACCATAAATTAAAACCAGATCAGCAAAATATGCCTGAGTTTGTTTGGTATGAAGTTCGTTGGCTAGTTGCTGGGTTATTTCGTGATAATTGTCGTAGGGGTTGTAATGCTTGCGTCGCCAGTTATTGTTGACACTGCCCCAACCAACTAAAGAACTTCCACCAACCGGAGTGCCATACACGCCAGTGGCGACCAGATCTGGATTGGCCATTATCTCCCAGACTAAAGCATGAGGATCAAAATGAATTGCCCGGCTGTTTTCAAGAGCTATGTTTTCAAGAGATTGAGTTAAGAGGTTTTGCAAAAATATTCTGGCTGGTTTTAGAGTCTGGTTTAAGTCAAGATTACGCTCTTTTTCCTGGGCAGGCAGAGCCGTTACTGCTCCGCCTGGCGGTTGGCAATAGGGATCTTCGCAGTTATAAGCCAGTGAATCAATGGCGGGCAGGGCAAAGTTGGCGGCCACGCCAGCCACCACCATCAGCCTACGCAGTTGTGGCCAGCGGTGAATTAATTCTTGTTTAAGATTTTTAAGTGGCTCAGTCTTAACCGCCGATTGTCTTGATCTAAAATCAGCCCAGGTTTGACTGACAGATGATAGCTTTTCATTAATCAAAATATGTCCTCCTGGTCAATTTGTAATTGATGGGACGAGAGCTAAAAAATCAGGCGCTTCTGTAGCTTAAAAGTCTGATCCTACCCGTCAAAAGTGAGATTAGTGTAAGAGTTTTCTGATCAGTAATTTCAACCAATGAGTGAGCGCCCAAAAACTGCTACAATGATTGTCTGTCGTTATGTCAAAAGATGATTTCGCTCCGATCTGGAAAAAACATTCGCTAAAAAACTCGGATTTACCCGAGAGTGATGCTGAAACCATTGATACTCCCGTTTCAAATGGTCAAGCTGGTGTTTTTAAGGCTTGGGATGATGAACAAGCAAATGATAGCCAGACAAAAGATGGTCCGATGAAAGTCAGTCAAGAAAAAGATGGTCAGACAAATAATCGAGTAACCAAAGCTAATCAAGCAAAAGATAGTCAAGTTAAAGAGATTGAACCAGTCAAGACCAACAACCTCAAAAGGAAACAAATCATGACTTCTTCAGGAAATGATTCAACTTCTCAGGCAGTAAATACTTGGGCCAGATTAAAATCATTTGATTACAAGCAGTGGTGGGGTAATTTGTCCGACCAGCAGAGACGAAACTATAAATTGCTCGGCTCAGTAACTGGCGGTTTATTGGTTTTGCTAGTACTCGTCAGTTTAGTTGCCTGGCACAGTTATGCTCAAGCGCAGGTTGTAAAGGCGGAGCTACAGCAGGCAGCAACTGAAGGCCGGATTGCCTATGACTCATTCAAATCTCAGAATTTACCAGCCACGAAATTGCATTTGGAGAATACCAAACAGCGATTGGAAGCCAGCCAACAGGAATTTGAAGCCCTTAAATGGACCGGTTCACTGCCTTTCGTTGGCAAGTATTATCATGATGGTTCGGCTGGTCTAAAAGCTGGCGTAGCAGGTGTCGAGGCCGGACTTTTGACCGTGTCAGCGATTGAACCCCACGCCGACGTTTTAGGTTTTACCGGTGAGGGCAGTTTTGAAGGCGGCACCACGGAAGACAGGATTGGCCTGATGCTGGAAACTCTTCAGCAGATTACCCCTCAACTGGATGCCATTGGCGCTAAGGTCGAGGAGATGAATTCCCATGTCCAAGTTATTGATCCAGCTGATTACCCGGTTGAATTTTCCGGTTATCCGGTGCGCTCATATGTTCAACAACTGCATGACGGAGCCGCCGCCGCCGAAGTTGCTTTGACCGATTTCCGCCCGGTGATTGAACAATTGCCTGCGATGGCTGGCGCCGGTGAACGCCAAAAATACCTGATTATTTTCCAAAATGATAATGAACTACGTCCCACCGGCGGATTTATGACCGCCTATGCCGTGGTGTACGTGGAAGACGGCAAGCTGACGCCAGAGAAATCAGATGATATCTATGAGGTAGATCAGAAGTTCCGCAACAAGCCGCCGATTCCGGAGATTTTGGGAAAATATCTCACCACTGAGTCCCGTTGGAATTTGCGTGACATGAACATGGATCCCAACTTTTCTGAGTCGATGAAAACAGTTTATTCATATTACCAAGATATTCCTGGTGAACCCGATGATATCGATGGCATTATTTCCGTAGATACGGTTTTGTTAGCGGAGATTGTTGAGGTTCTGGGACCTATTGAAGTGCCCGGCTATGGTACTTTCTCGGCGGAAAACGATCCCCGCTGTGACTGTCCTCAGATTATTTATGCCTTGTCAGAAATTATTGACCGGCCGACGCCTTATCACCGCGAAGACCGCAAGGGAATTTTGGCTCCTATGATGCAGTCAATTATTCAAAAAACTTACGCGACTTCCCGCGATAAATGGCCGTTACTAGCAGAACTTTTATGGGAAAGTATTGAAGGCCGTCATACCCAATTTTATTTCTTAGATGAAGACAAGCAGTTGGCCGCAGAGTCAATTAATGCCGCCGGAATTATTCCTCAGGTGGAAGAAGGTCAGGACTATCTGACAATTATTGATGCCAACCTGGGCGGTGCCAAGTCAAATCTATTTACCGAGGTTGAGGGTAGTCAAGTAGTTGAAAGTATGGAAAATGGCAGTCTCACCAAGCAAGTGGAGCTGACTTACCGCAATACCCACGCCGCCTCCAATTGTAATCTGGAAGCCGGGTTGTTGTGTTTGAATGCCAATCTGAACAACTGGACTCGTTGGTACGTGCCTAAAGGCACCACTGTTCAAGAGTTGGTTGGTTTTGAGAATGGTCACACGATTGATGATTCTCATGAAGGTTACGACATTATTGAAGGATTCTTTAAACTGGCACCTATGGGCCAAGCCAGGATTAGAGCAACTTTGAATATTCCATATTCTGGCGAAGAATATGCTTTGCGTATGCAAAAGCAAGCTGGAACCGATCCGATTCCGTTTGAGCTAACTACGCCGGAAGGCCAAGTTGAGTTTATTCTGGATAAAGACATGACCGTGAAGGTCGAGTAAACTGGTTAAGTGCCTCAATCCGTCACCTCTACTGGCTTAGTCTTAAAAACACGAAATTATCGTGAACAGGACCGCTGGATTGACATTCTCACCCCTGAGTATGGTCGTTTGACATGTTTGGCTAAAGGTGTGCGTAAAATTACTTCACGCCGTGGCTCAGCTTTACAGCCAGCCTCGCGCATTTCCTTTCATTGGATTTCCCTGGGAGAAACAAAATTGTTAACCGAGGTTCGCTTAGAAGAAAGTCTCCTACCCAGCCAATCGGAGTTAACGGTTCTAAGAGATATATCAGCCATTTTGGAAATAATTCATCGGATAAGCCTGGAAGAGATTGAGCAACGCAGTCTTTTTAGTGCCGCTGAAGAAATTTTACGATATATCCACCAGAATGCTGAACAGTATCACCGTGGCCAAGTGCGCCAAGCGTTATTTAATCTATTGGCTCAACAGGGCATTGAAGCGCCAGCCTCAGCTCCGGCCGGCTCGGTTTCGGAACTGGTTGAGGTGTTGCTAGGTCATCCTGTACGCAGTTTTGCCTATTTACGGGTGTAATTTAATTAGTTTCAAGATTGTCTAATATTACGAGAGAAGGATCATCCTTGCCCTTGTTTTCCTCAAGAAGGATCATCCTAGGATGATCCTTCCAGGCTAGCGGAGGGGCAAGGATGATCCTTCTCGGTCCTTCTCGGTCCTTCTCAGTTATAATAGGACTAAAATATCCGTCAAATCAGGAGGTTGATATGTTTTACTGGCGATGTGATTTAAAAAAGGACAGTTCAATTTTGCAATCTCGAAGTATAAAAGCCGAGCATCGACTTGATGCGCTTAAACTTTGGATAAGAGATTATGAGCGTGAATTTGAGCGAGAAGACTGGAATCGCCTGGAAGTGGTATTGGAAAAGTAATGTCCGTTCAAACAACCGCATTTACAGTCGCTTCAAAAATTACTCAAAAAACGTTTAAACCCCTCAGGAATAGCTAAACCTGTTACAATTATTTGGAAGCGCCAGCAGAAAAAGCGCACTTTTAAAGTCAGCGGAAGAGAGCTAAATAAAGTCAGCAGTAGAGAGCCAAAAAATATGAATCCATCCGACAAAATGAACGATATCGTCAGTTTAAGCAAGCGGCGCGGTTTTGTTTATCCTTCTTCAGAAATTTATGGCGGTCTCGCCAATGCTTACGAATATGGCCCACTGGGCGTTGAATTAAAACGCAACCTGATAAATTTGTGGTGGAAACGCTTTATTACTCAGCGACCTGATATGGTTGGATTGGATTCCTCTATTATTTTGCATCCCAAAACTTGGGAAGCTTCTGGCCACGTGGGTGGTTTTTCCGATCCTTTAATTGATTGTAAAGAGTGTCAGCGTCGCAAGCGGGCAGATCACTTGATTGAAGAATATTATCAAGCTAAAGGTGAGGAGAAACAGGTTGAGGGTTTGCCCGATAGTGAATTAGATCAAATAATTCAAACGGAAAAAATTCCTTGCCCGTACTGTGGCGGATTTAATTGGACTAATGTTAGACAATTCAATTTACTTTTTGAGACCTCTATTGGAATTGTCCCTGAAACCGAATCTAAGGCTTATCTTCGTGGTGAAACGGCGCAGGGAATTTTCACGACCTTTAAAAATATATTGGATAGCACTAGGGTGAAACTGCCTTTTGGCGTTGGTCAGACGGGGAAAGGTTTCCGCAATGAAATTACGCTTGGAAACTTTATTTTTAGAACTATGGAATTTGAGATGGCCGAAATTGAGTATTTCTTTGATCCAGAAAATTCCGACTGGGAAGCAATTTTTGGTGACTGGCAAGGCCAAATGTGGCAGTTTGTGACACAGGACCTTGGCATTTCACCTGATAATTTGCGCTGGCGGGAACATCCAGATGAGGAGCGGTCATTTTATAGTCGTCGCACTGTTGATTTAGATTACAACTTTCCCTTTGGCTTTAAGGAGCTTTGGGGCTTGGCTTACCGGACTGACTATGATCTCAAACAACATATGGAATATTCTGGCCAGGATCTGCAGGTGGTGGATTCTTCAACCGGTCGCAAGTTCCTGCCACACGTGATTGAGCCAGCAGTTGGTGTTAATCGCCTTTTCCTGATGATTCTGTTGGAAGCGTTTTATCATGACGAAGAGAATCAGCGGATTGTTTTGCGCTTGCCTAAAGAATTGGCACCTTACCGGGCGGCTGTGTTCCCCCTCTTAAAAAACAAGCCAGAATTAGTGGCCAAAGCCGATGAAATCTTCAAAGAGCTAAGTCAGATTTATCCAATTGCCTGGGATGATCGTGGAAATATCGGCAAGCGCTATCTAAGTCAGGATGAAATCGGAACACCCACCTGTATTACGATTGATTTCCAGACGCTGGAAGACGGCACCGTCACCTTGCGTGATCGCGATTCCATGGAGCAAATTCGGGTGCCAGTAGGTGAAGTGGTTGGAAAAATCTAATTAAACTCGCATCCAGCAGGAAGCTAACAATTCAGCTATTAGTATGAGAATCGAAAAACATTACCGGAAACAAAATAATAAGTACGAAAAATATATAAGTTGCGATTCCCTTGAGGAAACCCGTGAAATTTATCAATTTTTGGTAGATTTTTTTGATAGAGCTGCCGCTGAAACAACTAAAATATTAGCTGACAAATCAAGTGATGAGCCTCTGCCATACTTGGCAGTTCAGCGAAACAAGGTAGTCTCCAGAGAAAACAAATTTCAAGCCTGCTTTGACTTAGTAGAGTTAAAAAGCAAAATGGCTTTACCAGTGAGACTGCAGTTATTTTTGGATTTCTCTGAAAACACAGTAATTTTATTTGTAGACGTGGCACATCAGCTTTTTGCTAGTTATGATCCGCTGATGGAAGAATTTATTTCTAAAGTTTCAGCGTCATTACCTGAAATATTAGCCTCAAAAAAGTAGATTCTCAAAACTACATCACAACATTGCCTTAGTTATTGCTCTGCTTGTTCGGCTATACTGCAATATCGTATGATGTGGACATGCAAAAAAAAGGTTTCATCATTGCTTTGGTAATCGGGTTGATTTTAGTCGTGACTGGCGTGGTTTTGGCCTATTCCAAACTGCGATCCAGCGATGAGAGTAATTCCGAAACACCCAAAACCGTCAAACCAATCGAAAAAGTTAATTTAATTCCAGTTGAAGAGCGGCCTTACGTAGCCATTGAGCCTAATCAGAATGGCCGCAATCTCCAGGTTACGGTTTATGATCTGAAAAAGCCGGCGGAAGAAGCTGAGGTCGAAATGGAATACCAAACCGGCGATCTTCTCCAGGGTGCGATGTTGCCTTTGGATTTAGCTGAGCTGCCCGCCAGTCTGGATATGTTGCTTGGCAGCTGCAGTGCGGGTGGCAAATGTTCCTACCATGAGGATGTAAGCGGTGGAAGCTTACTGCTGCGCTTTTTGGGAGCGGAAAAATATGTTTTGAAAAATGATTGGGCTTTCATCGAAAATAAAACCAAAGAGACTATTTTTGTTTCCCGCGACAGTAAATTCCGGGCTGAAGGAGCTAACCTGGCTAGAGTTGCTTATGGCGTGATCTTACAATCACCGGGTTTGCCGGAAAATGTGGAGCGCCGGTTATTGTCAGCACCTTACGTTCTACGCCTGATATCTCCCTATGCGGGGCAATTGGAAGTTTCCATCAGGGTGAATGAAGACGTTTCGAATGCCACCATTTTGGGTTGGGACGGCGAAGCCTGGCAACCCATGGAGTCCGTAATTTCTGATAAAGTGGCGACTGCCACTGGTCCGTTTTACGACGCGTATGTGGTAGTGGAGTAATCAATGTCAGCTTTGGCCTGGTTATTTTCCTCCCACCGCAACGAACGCGAGTTGATTTCCCAGGATACTGGTTCAGTTAGTTATTATTGGCTGCTGATTTTTTCTTCCACACTGGCCACTTTAGGAATTTTGTTGGACAACCCTAATGTAATTTTGGGGGCCATGCTGGTAGCACCGCTATTGGTGCCGATTTATGCGCTTTCCGTGGCCATCGCTCATGGTCAGTTTGGCCATATGTTAAAGGCGTTATCACACCTCTCAATCAGTACGGCGGTTATTTTAGTTATCAGTGCACTGGTAGCGTTGGTTATTCCGACGATTGGCTTGACGGACGCGGCAATCGTGAGAGCTCAACCGACCTTAATCGATTTGTTAATCGCCCTAACTGCCGGCGCGGCTGGCATGTATGCCTATCTCCACAAAGATATTCCCGAGTCGCTGGCTGGCGTGGCGGTGGCGGTATCCTTAGTGACACCACTTTGTGCGGCCGGTGTTGGTCTGGCGACTAATGAAATGCTCTTAACTTTAGGGGCGGTATTAATGTTTTTTACCAATGTGGTGGCGACAATCAGTGGCGGTTTGCTGGTTCTGCTGATTACTCTGCGCTCAACTAGATCTGGCGAAATAAAGGAGTCAGTTTTGGCAAGTTGGGGCGTTACTTTTGCCATGACTGCCTTGTTAGCCACCTTGCTGACGGGAGCATTCATCACCACTTTGAAAAATAATCGGCTAAATGAGATGGTAGATCAGGCAATAAAGTTGGAACTGGCCGACCGACCGGAAATCAAATTGGAAAAGGTTAAGGTAACTGGAGGAAACAAGGTGGTGGAGGCCACGATTCATCTACCTGAAGGCGCGGAAATGCCAGATGCCGATAAAATGGCTCAGGTGTTATCCAGTAGTTTGGGGCGGCCAGTAACGATTGAGCTGTCAGCTTTAAGGATTGAGCAATCTACTGGCCAAGCTGATTGAAGCGAGGCTTGGGCAAAGTTGATAAATGGGTGACAGGCCAGGGAAATGTGAATCTTAGACGTGTTTTGGCCGGTTTTTTGTTATAATTAGTGGTTCAGTTGCCGCCATAGCTCAGTTGGTAGAGCGGTGCTTTTGTAAAGCATAGGTCGAGGGTTCGAGTCCCCCTGGCGGCTCAGAGACATTGATGTGATCTTAGGTCTAATTCCAGGCAAAGGTCATGTTACAATATGCTCTCTCGAAAGGATTTGTATGGCTAAAGCAAAAAAAGGACCACGTCAACTGATCGCACTCAAATCGACAGTTTCTGGTCATATAACACATCACACTTCTCGCAATAAGCGCAACGAGCGTGAAAAAGGCCGTGGTAAGCTCGAACTGATGAAGTTTGATCCTACCGCCGGCATTCGCAAGCACGTTCTGCACCGCGAAGTCGAAAAGTTAAAGTAGATTGATTTAAATTACACATAAACGCTAAACTAAGCGTTGTGAATGTTTTTCGTCATCCAGCTACATATTTAGCTCTTTGTTTGTTATTGTTTCATGCAGTGTCACTTCGGAGTTTCTTTTGGAGTGACGATTGGTATTTTCTAAATTTGACCAAAGATGTGCCTTGGTGGAAATTGTTTCAAGCTTTTTCCTTTTGGCAAAATGACTTAAGCACCCCGATGTATCGACCTCTAAGCACTCAACTATTTTTTGGACTGTTTCAGAACTTGTTTGGACTATCAGCCTGGCCATATTATCTGTTTTCGCTACTAATACTTGCTGGAACAGTAATTTTAGTTTGGTATCTATGGAAATTGATTTTTGAATCCAGCCGAGCGGCTACAATAGGAACTTTTATCTTTGCATTCTCTGCCAGTCAATTTACAAGAGTATTTTATTTATCAGCTTTTCAGGAAATTTTAATGCTATTTTTTGTGGTATTAGGGATTTATCTGTATTTTAAGAAAACTGATTGGACAACAACGTGGCTGAGCTTGTTGTGTTTTGTGTTAGCTTTAGCTTCAAAAGAAAGTGCAGTTGTATTTCCTTTAATTTTATTTATATTCTCAAAAATAAAATCGGTAAAAAAACTGTCTCACCTTGTGCCATTTATTGCTGTGTTAGCTGCATATTTGCCACTTAGATTATTAGTATTAGGTACTGAAGCAGTTGGCGGGCAGGCTTATGTATGGAATTTTTCGCCTTTTAGAGCGATTCATACGTTTTCTTGGTATAGCATTTGGAATTTGGGCGCACCTGAAATGTTACTAGATTATGTGAGTAGTGGTTTACGCATTCTTCCGCAATATTTTACAGCTTTTCCAATTTGGGGTTGGTGGCTTCTGATCTTATTATTAATTACGATTGCAACTTGGATTTTTGTTTTTTGGCGAGCTAAAGTTTGGCGAAATAAATATTTTTGGTTAATTATTGCGGGCTATGCAGTCTCATTATTACCTATAATATTTCTTCCTGGACATAAGTATGTCCTAGGACAATCTATGACTTTACTGATGTTGAGTGGATTAGTCTCATTTATTTCAACCAGGCAGACCATAAGATGGAGTCAGATAATGCTGGGAATTTTTCTTCTGCTTAATATTGTAAGTTTGCGTTTATATCATCAAGCTCACTATAGTATTCATCGACCTCAGATAGCCAGACAGGTATCTGAGTATTTTAATCAAAATTATCCGAGCTTAAATGATGATACTGTAGTTGTTTTTACCAATGATGAATTAGCACCTGTTGCTACCTGGGGAGTTTCTAGACAAGTTTCTCAAGCCATAAATTTTAATCATATGTTATCTATTATGTACCCAAATCATCCGCAACCAATTATGGTGTATGAAGATGACCCGGAAAGTATAAAAAATTTGCCAGATAATATTTTGGAAATACCATCAAGTCAATTTTTAAAGACAAGTACTTTATTTTAGTTTGGCGATCGTATCTCTGATTTGAGCCGCTAGCTCAAAGTTCCATTCTTTGGAGGCTAAGTTCATGGCACGGGTCAGTTGCTTGGACAGTTTGGATTTATCCTCTGGGGTGAGTGAGTTTGGATCGAGTTGCTCCAAGATCACGCTGGTGCGTTTATTAAGTGCCACGACTGTTTGTCCATCGTGTTTGGCTCGTTTTTCGCCTGGGCGATTAAAGCCTCGGCTCAACCGGCGATTCAAGTTAATAGCCTCAATACCAGGTAGTTCTTCTTTTTCCTGTTGAGCAATTAAGCGATCGCGAACCGGTTTGGCGATGGTTTTAGGGTCAATGCCGTGCTTGGCGTTGTAAGCCAGTTGGATGTCGCGCCGCCGCCCGACCTCATCAATTGCCGCCTGCATGGATCCAGTCATGCGGTCGGCATATAAAATTACCGTGCCTTCAACGTGGCGGGCGGCACGGCCCATGGTTTGGATCAAGGCAGAGGTGGAGCGCAGGAAGCCTTCCTGGTCGGCGTCTAAAATAGCCACCAAAGTCACTTCCGGCAGGTCGAGTCCCTCGCGCAGTAAGTTAACACCAATTAAAACGTCGTATTCACCGCGGCGCAGATCATCCAAGATGTCACTGCGCTCCAGGGTTTGGACGTCAGAGTGCAGGTACTGAGCTTTGGGCATATCGTCGGTTGGGTTGTAGCCATGACGCTCCAGTAGCTCATTCATCTTTTTGGCATCATTTAGATATTCGGATAAAGTTTCGGCCATCTTTTTGGTCAAGGTAGTTACTAAAACGCGCTGGCCGCGCTCTTTGCGGACCACAATTTCATGCAGAAGATCAGGAATTTGGTTATTAATTGGCCTGATTTCCACTTGAGGATCTACCAAACCAGTTGGCCGAACAATCTGCTCCACCACGGTATTTTGACTGTGTTCAACTTCCCATTTGGCCGGAGTCGCGGAGACATAAGCTAGCATACTGGTGCGATCCAAAAATTCATCAAAGTGCAGCGGGCGATTGTCCATGGCCGCTGGCAATCTAAAACCATAATCGACTAGGGTGGTCTTGCGGCTTTGATCACCGTTATACATGCCTCTGACTTGCGGCAATGTCATGTGGCTTTCATCAACAATGGTTAAGAATTCGCCATCGCCAAATTTCTCAGCGTTCCAGCGCATGTAGTTCAGCAATGTAAATGGAGCGTCGCCAGGCTTGCGGCCATCAAAGTAGCGGGAATAGTTTTCAATTCCGTTGACGTAACCGACCTCTTTAATCATATCGAGGTCATGCAAGGTGCGTTGCTCCAGGCGATAAGCCTCCAGAATTTTATTTTCTGCTCTTAGCTTAACGAGTTGAGTTTGTAAATCAGCCTCAATCTGCTTAATTGCCCCTTCACTATCTTGACTGGCTATGTAGTGTTTGGCCGGGTAAATGGTGTGTCGGCGTGGTTCGTAAGGATTTTGCGAAGCCTGAATCGGCCAGAGATCACCACTCAATGGATGTATCTTCTCAATTTTTGAGATGCTGTTGCCTGGCATTAAGATATTAAATGCCCATTCTTCGTTGGCTGGCCAGACTTGAACGGCCTCACCGCGCAATCTAAAAGTACCGCGCATAAGTTCAGCCGTTACCCGTTGGTACTGCATGTCTACCAAGCGAGTGATTAGAGTTTGACGGGAAATTACTTCGCCCTCCACAATTTCTAGGGCAAAATTGGCAAAATCTTCTGGGCGTCCTAGGTTATATATACAGGAAACTGACGCCACCACAATACAATCCGGTCTGGAAAGCAAATTGGCCGTTGTAGCCAGGCGCAACTTATCAATTTCCTCATTAATTTGCGCTTCCTTCTCAATATAGGTATCAGTTGTGACGATGTATGCTTCCGGCTGATAAAAATCATAGTAGGAGACAAAATAACTGACAGCGTTTTCTGGGAAAAAATCTCTAAACTCCTGATATAGCTGAGCGGCTAATGTTTTATTATGGGCAATAACCAGGGTCGGTTTGTTTAAATTGACCACGACGTTTGCCATGGTGTAAGTTTTGCCCGATCCGGTAACGCCCAGCAAGACCTGCTCCTTTTGACCGGAGAGGTAATTTTGCGTCATCTCTTGGATGGCTTTTGGCTGATCGCCAGCTGGCTGATAAGGAGCTTGTAATTTATACATGCGATCTAATATTGTATCGCAGAATATTAACCTAGTGAGAGGAAGTGAAAAATTGTCTTATTTGGTTAAAGCTGATTAAAAAATCATTATTTTGTTCTAAATGAAAAGATAAAAATCATCTAATGATGAACACCCAAAACTTTTGTAAACCTCTTGAATTGGAAGATATATTAAATTTGTTAATAATTGATACATTAAGATACGCTTTACAGAGCATCTAATTTCTGGGTATTGTATGGGTATTCGGGTATGGTTCGCCGAAACAAAAATACATAAGGAGGCCTGCCATGGCAGTCACGCTTTATCGCCGTCAAAGACAAATAGTTGACTTCGTCGCTCAATATATACAGCTAAATAACTACTCGCCAACTTTGCAGGAAATTGCGGATGCCATTGGTGTTTCTTCTTTGGCAACCGTGCATGAGCATTTGGGCGCCTTGGAAAAAAAGAGCATTATTCGCCGAGCTGAAGGCGCTGTTCGGGGAATAGAACTGCTGGATCGAACTTTCCTTAAAATCTCTGAAGGCATCGACTTGCCAATGATGGGCTACATTGCCGCCGGCCGACCAATTGAGCCCTATCCAGATCCAAATGCAACTTTTAAAGTTTCACCCCAATTAATTTCTGGCAAGCGCCGGGCTTATGTTTTGCATGTTAAGGGCGATTCCATGATTGATGACGGTATTCTGGATGGTGATTACGTGGTTATTGAGGAGCAGGAAGATGTTCGTGATGGCGATATTGTAGTGGCGCTTCTTGAAAATGGCTTAGCCACCCTTAAAAGATTTTTTAAAGAGGCAACTCGAGTAAGATTAGAACCCGCTAACTCAACCATGTCGCCGATTTACGCTAGCAATGTTAGAATTCAGGGAAGATGTGTCGGGCTAATTCGAAAATTTGCCTAAGAAAGAGGGAACAATGTCATTTAATTCTGCTGTAACAGAAATTGCTAGAGTGATACATGAGGGAGAAACTAATGGTCAGCCAATAGATTTTCCAAGCTTAGTTGAGTACAAAGAAAACCCATTAGTTTTTTATTGGATAACTCGGATCATAGAAACTCATGTACCTGAGCTCTCAGGTTCTTATCGTGTCGGTCTTTGGTATGAAGTTCAAGCAGAATTAAATAGATTGCGAAGCCAATCTTCTTCAGAAAATAGATAAATATCGGCATCCATCACCATTAAGCAACAAAATTGCTTAATATATCCGTTTAAAGCAGTATCTAGTATGCTATAATATTTCTTGAATAGCAAGAAATAATAAGGTGCGAGACCCATCAGCGTACCAGCCTGCTTATTTTGAAACCTTAAATGAGGTAAAAGTTCCAAATTGTCACGAGAAGTTAAATAGCTATTTAAGGAGTCGTCAAATTAAAAAGCGCCGGCCATTAAGCTACGATTCAAGCGTTTATGTAAAGCCACACTTTTGTGATTTTCTGCTGAGAATTTCTTGGGGATTACTTTTATTTAGAACTTTAGCCTTAATCACGCTGGTTGAGTTGCTGTTGTTCCTTAACTAGTCGAAAAATAATCGTAAACTACTCGGCTATCAAATCTAAAGATTTTATCCAGACCAACTGGCGCTTGGCATATTCACGTTCTTGATGTTTCCAGGCTTGTTTCATCGATTCCTCATCAATCTGACCTTCAAGATACTGTCTGATTGGCCCGTAACCGGTAGCGGAAAATGCGGGGGCATGCCAATCCGGATACTTATTCATTAAATATTCAGTTTCTTCAAGGGCTCCTTGATTAAGTCGCTCCTGGATACGATTAATAATTCGGTCAGAGATTTGGTCAATTGAAGGAGTTTTAGCGATCAGCTGATATTCGTTTGTTTGTATCAAGGGTTGGGGTGTAGTAATTTCCGGCTGGCTAGCGACCTCAATTGCTCTAATCAGACGACGAGGATTGGCGACATCAGATTGGTTTAAGGCAGAAAATTTACTTTCATCCACTTGTTTCAATTTTGCTTGCAATTGTGGTGTGCTTAGTTTGTTAGCCTCTTGGCGCCATTTTTCGTCAATCGGAACAAATAAGGACGCTGGTGGTCTGAGCAAAACATCAACATATTGCCACGAACCGCCCACTAAAATTAGTGGCTTTTGCCGCTCGCGATATGAATTAATTATTGGCTTGGCATATTCATAGTAATGGCGAATTGAGAAATCCTGATCTGGCGTAACCAAATCAACTCCCAGTAACTTCTGCGGCCAATCTTGAGGTGGCCGATCTTTACCGGTAACAATATCCATTCCTTGATAAATATGCCGCGAATCAAAGGACAAGACATTGGTTTCTAGTTTTTGAGCTAACTCGTAGGCTTGCGCAGATTTACCGGAAGCGGTTGGTCCAAAAATTATGGTGAAAAGTGGAGTTTCAGCCATATTTATAATATTGCTGGCCGATTATCTTGGTGAGATTTATTGATGATTTCATCCAGAGTTTTCCAGCGCTGTTTTTTGACGGCTGGTGGAATGTCATCTTCATATAATCGCCAGGCGCTAGTGCCCGGCCGAGGCGAGTACTGGGCCACAAAGCCTACATGCCAGTCAACCTGCTTAGCCAAATCAACTGTTTCCTGGAATTCTTCATCAGTTTCACCTGGAAAACCCACAATAATGTCAGTGCCAATCGCGACGTCGGGCACCGCCTGTTTTAATTTATTGACGACTTCCAAGTACCTTTCCCTGGTGTAACCTCGATTCATGCGATAAAGAACATTATTGCTGCCAGATTGGACCGGCAGATGGATAAACTTGTCAAGTTTGGGGTTAGCGGCAATTTCCTTGATCAGTTCATCTGAAAAATCCCAGGGATTGCTGGTCATAAACCGAATACATTCAATACCTTTGATTTCGCTGATTTGCTGGAGCAAAGAGACAAATGGCGGTGTGCCATCGGCGGCAAAATATTGACTCGAGTTGTCAGGAATATCTTGTCGGCGTAGAGGCTGATCGGACTGCATTAGCAGTTTGCGCAAGCCAACACCAACTTTTTCTAGTCCCCAGGAATTTACATTTTGGCCTAACAAAGTAATTTCTTGGTAGCCCTCATTGGCTAAATTAGTAATTTCAGTGAGGATGTCGGCGAGCGGCCGCGAGGCCTCGCGGCCGCGCGAATAAGGCACAATACAGTAAGTGCAAAAAGAATTGCAGCCACTACTGATCGGTACCCAAGCGTGGCGCCGACCGGTAACCAGATTAATGTTGTCTTTGCGGATAGTAGATTGGTTGAAACCGACTTCGTTAATTGGCAGAACCTCATCTAGTGCCGGAATTAGTTCATATAATTTTTCATGGCCGTGGTGAATCATGCAGCCAGTTAATATAATTTTTGGCCGTGGCTGAGATTTTTCCTGATAATGCTTAACAACATTTAATATAAAACCTTTAGCTCGATCCTCGGCGCGCTGTCTTACCGCACAGGTATTCACCACTAGCTCATCACAGTCTTTCCAGCTGTCCGCGGCTTGGTAACCGCGTGCCTCATAATCGCCGGCAATACGCTCACTATCTGCTTTGTTTGCTTGACAGCCGAAGGTATGAATGTAGTAGGTAGACATAGATTTTCATGGGAACCGCAGTTGATAACCAGCTCCGTAGTGAGAGTGTATTGTAACCTGCAGTGGTTTAATTTTCCGCCGTAAGCGCTGGATGGAAACGTGAACCAGGCTGGGATTGGGTTCATGGCCGATTTCCCAAAATAAATTAAACAGCTGAGAGCTGGACAGAAAATGCTGAGGATTATCCAGGAACGCGCCCACAATGACTGATTCTCGCTGAGTTAACTTGAGCTCACAACCCTTGTAGTTTAAAGAATGAGTTGAGGTGTCCAGTCTGATGGGGCCACATCTAATAACATGATTGTGATAGACGCGGCCACGCCGAATCAGTGCCATAACCTGAGCTTTAAGCTCCTTTAAATGAATTGGTTTACATAAATAGACATCAGCTCCCTGATCGAAGCCTCGCATTTTCTCTGCCAGGGCGTCACGCTGACTAAGAACGCAGATTCTGGTTTGTGGATAAAATTCATCAAGTTTGGAAATAAGATCAAGACCATCGCCATCTGGGAGAGTGCGGTCGAGCAAAATAAGGTCAAAAGGCGGTTGAGTTTCTAGAAGATTAAAAGCCTGGCGCAATGTGGGAGCTTGCAAAATAGAGAAATTAGATCGGAGTTGAGACCGAATTGACTGGCTCAATTTAGCGTTATCTTCCACGATTAACAAACTATGCCGTGTCACTTTCCTCCTGCCACACCTGTCAAATTATCCGGCTAATTCTAACAAAAAACTAACACTTTAACAGTAGAAATTTAGAGAGGCTGATCGGGTAGCTCAATAATTACCTCATCAGGACGCTGTAACTGTAGTTCCTCGCGAACGCGGCGCTCTAATTCATAGCTGGAAGTAGCCTCTCTAACGGTTTGTTCCAACTGCTGAACTTCTTGGCGGAGAGCTTCAGTTTCCGCGGTCTGATCAGTAATTTCCTGACGGGCTCGCCGTGCCATTAGAATGCTTCGGCCAAAAGACAATAAAAGTAAAGCCAAGATTATTATCCAAACAGATTTTTTCAGCCACTTTATGATCATAAGATTTTTAAACTCTTGATATTTTATTATCGGACGTTACAATGCAAGTCATACATCTACCTTACTAATTCTATGATAAAACAGCTACAGCAAGATTACTTACAACATCTTCAGCAAGCCGGTAAAGCACAGGCGACTGTCATTGCCTATAGTAAGGACGTTGAGCAATTTGTCGATTTTTTACTTAAGCGCAATAAAACTGACCCCAAGCAAGTGGTTACCGAAGATTTTGACGACTATAAAGAAGAATTACGGGCTCTCAGATACTCTGAAAAATCAATTTCCCGAAAATTAAATTCACTTAAGTCCTTTTTTCGTTTTTTGAAAAATCAAGATATTATTGTTGACAATCCGGTTCAGCAGGTTTCTCACCCGCAGTATTCAGTAACACCGCCTCGTGTTCTAACGCCAATGGAATATCGCGCCTTGCGTGATGCTGTGAAAAAAGACCGTCGGATGCACGCCATTATTGAACTTTTGCTCCAGACAGGAATGCGAATTAGTGAGTTAGCCGCCTTAACCGTTGAGAATATTTCCCTGCCTAAGCGTCAAATTTTTATTGCGCCACAGGCTTCTCATGAGAAAAGGATCGTACCCTTAAATAATGCGGCCATTACCGCCATCAAAGATTATTCGCAGATTAGGCCACGCAGTAAAGAACGCGCCTTTTTTCTAACCAAGAGCTGTCGCCCATTTTTGGTCCGGAATATTCGGAGTGCGATTGATCGTTACTTTAAGATAGCTGGAATTAAAGAAGCTAAGGTTAATGATTTACGCCACACCTTTATAGTTGAGCAATTAGCGGCGGGCGTGCCGTTGGTGAACGTCAGCCGAATTGTTGGTCATAAACGCTTATCGACCACTGAACGCTACCTTCAATTTATTGATGCTGATAAAATGCATCAAGATGTTCAGATCAGAGAACTCTAAACTAGTAAGAATAGTTAGAACGGATTTTCATGAGTGAAGTTATCGATTACTCAGTATTTAGTCAAGTTGATATTCGGATTGGTAAGATTCTATCGGCCAGTTTACCAGAATGGTCGGAAAAGTTAATAGAGTTGAAGGTAAATTTTGGCGAGGAAATAGGCGATCGGACAATTCTGGCTGGATTGCGCCAATGGTATTCACCCGAAGACTTGCAAGGCAAGCAATCGGTGTTTGTCGTTAATCTAGCTCCTCGAAAAATGGGGCCAAGTGTAAGTGAGGGTATGATTTTAGCCGCAGGTGGTGATGACAATCAGCCCCCAACTGTGCTACTCTGGGAGAATCTGGCTGAGCCAGGTGATCGCTTACACTAATACTATTTTGCATCTGCATCAAGATAAATATTGAAGACAAATAGAATTTAATTAAGGAAAATCATGGTCACTCGAACACCAAAGAAAACACAAAAAAACCAAGATAATTCAAAACTGCCTAAGCCGCCAATTAAGCTGGGATTTCATTTTAGTCCCAGAAGGGCACTGATTTGGTTGTTTATCTTGCTATTATTTATTCCATTTTTGGCCAATCTATTTTTTGGTGCTGACAATAACGTGGTTCCGATCACTAATTTGCTGGGCGAAATTCAAGAAGAAAAAGTTCGCGAAGTCATTATTGAAGGCAATGAAGTTCAAGTTGAGTATGAGGATGGTACGCAACGCATTTCCCGCATGGAAGATGATCAGGATTTTATCTCACTTTTAAGTCAGTCTGAGATTAATCCAACCGACGTTGAGGTGACCGTTAGAGATTTATCGGCTACGGCTATGATCTGGGATTTGGTGGTTAATTTTGTGCCACTGATCTTAATGGTAATTTTCTTCCTTTTCTTATTCCGCCAGGCTAAAGGTTCGCAGGGCGATATGCTTGGCTTTGGTAAAAGCAAGGCAAAATTCTTTATTAAAGGTAAACAGGACATTAAATTTGACGACGTTGGCGGTATGCAAGAAGCCAAGCAGGAACTGCATGAAATTGTCGACTTTTTGACTCATCCAGACAAATATTTGAAACTTGGCGCTAGAACGCCTAAAGGTGCTTTGCTGGTAGGGCCATCTGGTACAGGTAAAACCTTGCTGGCGCGGGCCGTGGCCGGCGAAGCCGAAGTGCCATTTTTGTCCATTGCGGGGTCGGAGTTTATGGAAATGCTGGTGGGGGTCGGAGCGGCCCGCGCCCGCGATCTATTTGAAACCGCTAAAAAAATGGCGCCAGCCATTATCTTTATTGATGAAATTGACGCGATTGGCCGCATGCGTGGTCACGGTGGCGGTGTTGGTGGTCATGACGAGCGTGAACAAACTCTCAACCAGATCCTGGTGGAGATGGATGGTTTTGCCCCGTCTGATAGCGTGGTGGTTTTGGCCGCGACTAACCGTGGTGACATGCTAGATCCAGCTTTAACTCGGCCTGGTCGGTTTGACCGGCGCGTCACTGTCAGTTTGCCGGATATTGAAGAACGCAAAGGTATTTTAAAAATTCATTCAAGTAATAAACCAGTTAGTGAAGAGGTTGAATGGGAAAAGATTGCCCGCCGGACTGTGGGCTTTTCCGGAGCGGATCTGGAAAATATGCTTAATGAAGCGGCAATTTTGGTTGCTCGGGAAGATCGTCAGGCAATTGAACCCCGTGACTTAGAAGAGGCGGCCTTAAAAGTGAAGATGGGTCCATCTAAAAAACGTCTGCAGAATGAGTATGAACGCCGCATGACTGCGTACCATGAAACCGGTCATGCCATTATTGCTCACTTACTGCCTAACGCTGACGCTGTTCACCGGATTTCCATTGTTTCACGGGGTCAGGCGCTTGGTTTTACCTTAACTCCGCCAATTACGGATAAATATCAAACCACTAGATCTGAATTGATTGCCCAAATGGCAGTTTTATTGGGTGGCCGGACAGCTGAGGAATACTTCTTCAATGAACTAACCGGCGGAGCCGCAAATGATATTGAGCGGGTAACCAGAATTGCCCGCGCTATGGTGCTTGATTATGGCATGAGTAATTTGGGTCCGCTTAACTTTGGTCCTCAGTATGAAACTGGTGACTATGGTCGGGCAATGTATGAGCCTCATAAGATTTCTGAAGAAATGCAAGGCAAAGTTGATGCTGAGCTTCAACGCCTTGTTAAAGAAGCCAGTAAAGTGGCTAAAGATATTATTGTTAAAAACGCCAAACGCATCGATAAAGTGGTGGAGCGTCTACTTGAGGTGGAAACTCTGGAAGCGGATGAATTTGCTAAGGTGGTAGGAGTACCAAAGGCAAAATTACCGTTAAACAATGACAAATTGACTTCCTAGGCTTTGGTCACTAAATTTTCGATAGCGGATTTTGGCTATTAAGTTGAAAGATAAGAATATGAGTCGAGCGATCAAGGATACGCCAAAACTAGAAGACTTAGACATAATTATTCTGGATGCCTACTCTTTATTGTTTCGCGCTTATCATTCTTTTCCGTTAAGTTTGACGTCGCCAAGTGGTCAAATAACCAATGCTGTTTATGGTTTTACCCGCATGCTATTGCGTGTGCTGGAGCTTATTAAACCAGAGTACCTGGTAACTGCTACCGATATGGGTGAGCCGACTTTTCGCCATGAGGCCTACGATCTTTATAAAGCTAATCGGGAAGAAGCCGATATTGAACTGAAACTGCAATTTCCAATTATGCATGAAATTCTTCAAGTGCTGGGGATTCCCACAATTGGAATTGAAGGATTTGAGGCGGATGACGTTATCGGCACAATTAGTGAAAAATTAGCCAGGGAAAATCCAGAATTGCAGGTAGGTATATTTACTTCAGACAAAGATACTTATCAGCTGATTCATGACAATATTTTTGTTATGTCCCCTGAACGCAACGGCAATGGCGACTTAAAAATTGTTGGTCAAACTGAAGCCTTTGAAAAACTTCAAGTGCATACAGATCAAGTGATTGATTACAAGGCTTTGTGTGGTGATCAGTCAGATAATATTCCAGGCGTCAGAGGTATTGGTCCTAAGACTGCTTCAGCCTTGCTGTTAAAATTCGGCACCTTAGTAAATCTTTATGCGGCGATGTGTCTGGCAGGCGAAATAGAATGTTCAGATCGTGAAGAATCAGCTGTGGCAACTTTATCAGCTAAAGAGCAGGCAGAGTTGAAGGATTGGGTCGAGGAATTGCGTCCAGCCGTCAAGAATAAGTTAATTGCCAACCGCGATTTGGCTTGGCTTTCCCAAGACTTGGCTAGAATTGACACCCAAGTACCGATCAATTTTACATTGGAGAAAGCTAGGTTATGCGAGTATGACAAACACCAAGCATTACAGTTATTTACCACCTATGGATTTGAATCTCTCAAACGCAAACTACCGCCAGATGAATTTGAAAATCAAGTTCAAACTAGTCTTTTTGGTTAAAGATAAATTCTATTACTGAATTAGTTGTTCTAAGCTGATACGCTAAATCTGCATAGCGAGCTTGATTACTATTTTTAACGTTTGATTTTAAGTTATTTAGTTGGTTTTTCGAGAGACGTAATATCCAAGGGTGGTTGAATCCAACCACCAAAATTATATTAAATTGACCAAATGCTGTCGCTTTTGGCTATTTGGAAAGGGGGCAAATGGCTCACCTAAAAAAAACAGAGAATAATCAAGGCTTGCCTTCTAATCTGCAACCAACTGAATCATTAAGAAATTTAAGTAGTGAAATTGCTAGATATTTCCGAAAAATTGAAGACCTAAATGTCAGATTAAATCGAACCAGAAATGAAGGTGATCGTCAGATTTATCAGGCTAAACTTGAAGAAATGGTTGAAAGAATGTCCAAGCTGCAAGTTGAACTATTTCTTTTCACTGAACAGCTTGAGCAGATGATGCAATTTTGTGAATCCCTCCTTTCACAGGATCAATTGCAATCAGGCGAAGATCATCGTTAGCTAGACAGGCAAATCTAGTCTAATTATTGATGATAAAGATTCATTCCTTAGCCAGGAACCATGACTTTCCGATTGACGCGTTTCCTGCTAGTATGACCCCATGCAAGTTGTTGTAATTGGTACCGGATTTGTCGGTGTTGTAACCTCAGCCGTTTTGGCTAAGTTTGAGAATAAAGTGATTGGTTTGGATATTGACCAAGCCAAGGTTGACAGTCTCAACCAAGGTCAGGTGCCATTCCATGAACCGCAATTGCAAGATTTGTTGAAGGCGGAATTAGCTAAAGGAAATCTGAGCTTTACTACCTCTTATGAGTTAGCCATTCCTCAGGCAGATGTAATTATGGTAGCGGTGGGTACTCCCTCGGCGCCAGACGGCACAGCCGATTTGACCTATGTCCAAAAAGCTTGTGAAGCTTTAGCCGTTCATATTAAGCCAGGTGCGGTTGTTTGCATCAAGAGTACGGTGCCGCCAGGCTCATTTAAAGATTTCGAAAATCGAATTAAAGCGCTGACTAATACCCCTTTTGCTCTAGCTTCCCTGCCAGAATTTTTGCGGGAAGGGTCGGCTGTGAACGATACCTTACATCCTGATCGAGTGGTAATCGGTTGTAGTGACGAGGCGGCGCTGGAAACTTTAAAAACTTTACACGCTCCGCTGAACGCGCCATTAGCGATTATGAAGCCGGAGAGTGCCCAGATGGGCAAATACTCGGCTAACGCCTACCTGGCTCAGCGGATTACTTTTATCAATCAAATCGCTGATTTATGTGAAGAAAACGGCGCTGACGTTCAGGAGGTCATCCAGGCAATTGGGTTTGATAAGCGGATTGGCAGTCATTATTGGTACCCTGGTTTAGGTTATGGTGGCTCTTGTTTCCCCAAGGATGTTAAGGAGTTAGCGGCTTACTCACGTTCGGTCGGCCAAGGGGATAATTTGTTCAATAAAATTGATGAACTTAATGAAAATCGTATTTTTACCAAGCTAAGAGATTATAAACAGCAAATTGGTGGCTGGTCCGGCAAAAAAGTAGCGGTTTTGGGTTTGTCTTTTAAGCCAAATACCGATGACCTGCGCGAAGCTCCAAGTACCAAGGCAATTCCTCAGCTATTGCATGAGGGAGCCGAGGTAATAGCCTACGATCCAATGGCCAGCCAAGCCTGGGAACGGCAGTATGGTCAACTGGCAGGCCTAACTTTAGTGTCAGACATGGCCTCAGCTTGTGCCCAAGCCGAAGTAATTATTCTTCTAGTTGAGTGGCCAGAAATTACTGAGTTTGACTTTACCCAATTGCCGGTTCTGCCAAATGAACAAAAACGGTGGCTGATTGATACTCGAAATCAGCTTAATCCGTCACAATTTTCGGGTGAAATGTGGGAATATATTAGTATTGGTCGTTAATTATGATAGACCTAACTCAGCCACTTTTGATTACTGGAGCCGAAGGTTTTGTTGGCTCACATTTAGTGGAATATTTTCAAAAACATGGCTACACCAATCTTCATGGCACGGCTTTTCGGTCAATTGATAGCTTAAAGCAAAAACTGGGCGAAGATAAAGCCTGGCAAATTGATCTGGAAAACGATGAAGCTGTTCAAGAAATGGTCGGCAAAATTAAACCGGCCGCGATAATTCACTTGGCGGCGCGTCCATCGGTTAACGAAAGTTATGACAATGCCTGGCTGGTCTTGAAAACCAACGCTCATCTACAATTGGTTATGCTGGAGGCTTTGCGCCACCAAGCACCGCAGGCGCGATTACTAAGCATTGGCTCGGCTCAGGAATACGGAATGATAGCGCCTGAATATTTGGGCAAGCCTTTAAATGAGCGCACACCCTTTAATCCCACAAACGCCTACGCGGTTTCTAAATTAACAGCGGAGCATTTAGCCCAGGCATATCACTTGAGTTATGGTTTGGACGTTATTCATGTTCGGCCGTTTAACCAAATTGGTCCGGGTCAACTGCCCGAGTTTGCCGTGCCTTCCTTTGCCCAGCAAATTGTCAGAATTGAGCGGGGAGAGCAGACAAGTTTAAAGGTTGGAAATTTATCGACGATTAGAGATTTTACCGATGTCCGAGATGCCGCCTCTGCTTATGAACTTTTACTGCAAGATGGAGTATCTGGCGAACCTTACAATCTTGGATCGGGTCAAGGTGTGAGCATGCAAGCGGTTTTAGATGGCCTGTTGGAGTTGACTTCAGCTGAAGTCAAAGTAGAGGTTGACCCCAGCCGCCTGCGACCAGCGGACATTCCTCACTTTGTGGCCGATAACTCAAAGATTAAGGAATTGGGTTGGGAACCTAAGAATTCACTTAAACAAACATTAACCGATATTTTGGCATATGAACGCCGATTGGCTGACCAGCAATCTGGTCAAAGCTAATATGGCCAGGTAAAAATTAGAAAAAAGGAGAATTAAACATGAAAAAAGCCTTTATCACTGGCATAACCGGACAAGATGGTTCGTACTTAGCCGAATTTTTACTTGACAAGGGCTATGAAGTTTATGGTCTGACCCGCCGAACCAGTACGCAAAATTACCACCGGATTGCCGCCATTGTCGACAATCCTAACTTGCATTTAGTCTCCGGCGATTTAATTGATCAGCATTCAATTACCCAGGCTTTAAGAGATGCTCAGCCGGATGAAGTTTATAATTTGGCGGCTCAGTCGTTTGTCCAGACCAGCTGGGAACAGCCGGTTCTAACTGGCGAATTTACCGCGATTGGTGTGACCAGAATGTTAGAGGCGGTCCGCTTGGCCTGTCCGACTGCCCGTTTTTATCAAGCATCTTCATCGGAAATGTTTGGCAAAGTCCGGCAAGTCCCACAATCAGAAGAAACGCCCTTTTATCCTCGTTCGCCATATGGTGTAGCCAAGGTGTATGGTCACTGGATAACGGTAAATTATCGCGAGTCGTATGACATGTATGCCGTTTCTGGAATTTTGTTCAATCACGAGTCGCCGCGGCGGGGAATTGAGTTTGTTACCCGCAAAATCACTTATAACTTGGCACGAATCAAACATGGTCTGCAGGACAAATTGTATCTGGGAAATCTGGATTCCAAACGAGATTGGGGTTTTGCCCGCGATTATGTTGAGGCCATGTGGTTAATGCTGCAACAGGATCAGCCAGATGATTATGTGATCGCTTCCGGCGAAACTCATTCAGTTAAGGAATTTTTAGTTGAAGCTTGCAAAGTGGCCGGGATTGATGATTGGGAATCGGTGGTGGAGATAGATCCTAAATTTATCCGGCCAGCCGAGGTTGATCTGCTGGTAGGCGATGCCAGCAAAGCACACACTAAGTTAGGTTGGCAGCCCAAAACCTCGTTTAAGGAATTAGTAAAAATTATGGTTGAAGCTGACCTAGAAGAAGTGGCTAATCACAAGTGAAAGCAGGTATGTCCAATAAAATATCTCGTGCCGTAATTATCACGCCAACTTATAACGAACGCCCAAATATCAAGCGATTGATTCCGGCGATTGCTCGAGTTTTTGAGCAAATTGAAGGCTGGGACATGAAGCTATTGGTGGTAGATGATTCATCGCCAGATGGTACAGCCGATGAAGTCAGACAACTTCAAATGAAATATAAATTTGTGGAGCTTTTAGTTAATCCGCAAAAGTGCGGTTTAGGTGGCGCCTACCTCAAGGGCATGGATCAGGCTTTCAATCAACTGGGAGCTGAGGTTGTTTTTGAAATAGATGCAGATTTATCACACGATCCCAAAAAGATACCCGCGTTTTTACGAGAAATTGAAAATGGCGCTGACATGGTGCTAGGTTCACGTTACATTACCGGGGGCTCAATTCCAGCCAACTGGGGTCTGCACCGTAAATTTTTAAGTGTGTTTGGTAATTTTACGATTGCTTTAATATTAGGATCTCGGGCGGTGCGTGATTGGACAACCGGTTACCGAGCAATTCGCAAATCAGTCTATGAAAAAGTTCATGAAGATCTGTCTGATGAGCAGTTTTCCGGCTATACCTTTCAGATAGGATTTTTGCACAAAGCACTGCGGTCTGGTTTTAAGGTGACGGAAGTGCCATTTCATTTTATTGATCGAACAGAAGGTGTATCAAAACTAGGAACGGAGTACATTGTGAACACATTGCGTTATATCTTGATCGTCCGCCTGCGCGAATTGCTGGCCAATCGCCTGATTAAGTTTGTAATTGTTGGCGGAATTGGGTTTGTGGTCAATTTAGTTTTCTATCACTTGTTCAAATCATTAGAATTGTGGACAGGACTGAGAAATTTATTAGGTATTGCGTCCCAAACCGAGTTGGCTAGCGCGGCTTTTTCCGATGAAAGTTTAGCGGTTATCCTGGGTGCTGAAGTGGCAATTATCTCCAATTATCTCTGGAATAATTTATGGACTTTTAAAGATCGTCAAATTGTCGGTGTTAAAAAGCATCTAAGTAAATTTTTGCAATTTAACTTGGGTTCAGTTGGTTCAGTAGTTATCCAATATATAACGATGCAAGTATCAGTGAAATTGATCGGCATCTTTACCTTGCTGACTCTGGCGGGCTTCCAGATCACGAGCGATAACCTTTACTTAGTGGCCGGTGTCTTACTTGGTATGATTTGGAACTTTACCGTCTATAGCCGGATAATATGGCGCAAAAAATAATATAGTTATGAAAAATTGGTGGCAAAATTACACTCAGTGGTGGCGAAGTTTGACCTGGCCACAGCAGTGGCGTGTTCTAGGGGTTAGTTTAGCCACCATAATTGGCGCTAGTTACCGTTTAGTTAATTTAGAAGAGACTTTGCAATTCTTAGGCGATCAAGGCCGTGATGCCATCATTGCTTATGGAATATTGCATGGAGATTTTGCCTTAGTTGGACCATCAACCAGCGTGGGTAGCATGTTCTTGGGGCCTTTGTATTATTACTTTATGGTCCCCTGGTTGTGGCTGGCCGGCAATAACCCACTGGGGCCGGCTCTGGTCGTAGCACTGATTGGCGTGGTCACCGTGCCACTGCTTTACTGGGTGGGGAGGCGACTAGTAGGGCCGGTCCCGGCCTTTCTAGCGACTTTGCTTTACGCCACGGCGCCAACCGTGATCACCTTTACCCGCTTTTCTTGGAATCCAAATCCGGCCCCGATTATCACGCTGTTTATGCTTTATGCTGGTTGGCGCGCCTGGAACGGATCAGCTAAATGGTGGCTGGGCGTGGCGGCTGGCTGGCTGATAATCATCCAGCTGCATTACGTTGCTTTGCTCTCGATTGTGCCTTTTGCCATTTTGGGAGTGGCTGATTTATGGCGAAGTTGGCGCGGGTCAGATACTGACCGGATTAGACAAATAGGCCTGGTCTTGCTGGCTTCACTGGGACTATTTATCATTTCGATTTCTTCACTGATTATTTTTAACTGGCGCTTTGACAACATAATCATTAAGGGTTTTGTAGACTTTTTTGATAGTGATCCCAGCGCCCCAAGCTTGCCACTTATTGAAAAATTAACTAACTTCCTGCGTGAACATCACGGCCGAGGCATGCATGTCCTTTTTGAAATTTGGGGAGCCGAATGGACACAGTGGTATCGTGAAATTAACACCTGGCTTTTAGCGACTTACGCTGTCTTGTTTGGCGGGGCTTGGTATAGCCATCGCCGTTCTCATTATGCGATTGGCTACACCATTTTGGGATTATTTACTTTAATCAGTATTAGTGGTTTATCTGCCTACCGAATGACTTTGCATCCACACTATTTCAGCTATTTTTATCCGGTTTCATATCTACTGACTGGTACAGCTTTAGCAACACTGGCCAAATGGTTTAAATGGCCTGGTGCCCTGGCGGCGCTGATAATTTTTGTTTATATAAATTGGTTGGCGGTTCAGCCAGAACAACTTCGCTATCTTAAACCGATGGGTTGGCAGTTAAGTGACATGCGAGCGGTAGCTGAGCGGATTGCCGCTGAAGTACCGGATGACAGAACTTACTCTCTGGCAACCCTGAGTGAGTTCCGGGATTACCGCGGCCTTAATTACCGTTACTTTTTGGAAATTGATGAGCATCCGCCAGTTCCTCAAGAGGAATTTCACTCAGCTGAACTTTTAGTAATTGTAGCCGAAACTCCGCGTATACCAGAAGAAGTATTAAACTCGCCCGCCTATGAAATAAAAGAGTTCCCGCGTGGCGATTATTGGGTAGTAGAGGAACCTGGTTGGCCGGTCTTATATTTTGTTAACAGACAAGCCGGCCATTGAGATGTTAAAGTACAAATAGTATGGCTAAACCTCGCTTGTCCGTTGTCATTCCCTCCTATAATGAGCGCAAAAATTTTGACCGTGGCGTACTGGATGAAGTTGTAAGCTGGTTGGCAAAACAACCATATACCTGGGAAGTTATCTTAACTGATGATGGCTCAACTGATGGTACCCGTGAACTTTTACAACAATTTGCTGATCAGCATGAAAACGTTACTTGTCTCCTCAATAAACATGGCGGTAAAGGTCCGACCGTCATGGCAGGCATGTTATCAGCTACGGGCGAATACCGTCTATTTAGTGATTTTGATCAGTCCACTCCAATTGTTGAGGTTAGAAAAATGTGGCCGTACACAATTGAGGGAAATGACATAATTATTGGTTCGAGGGCGGTTCAGGGCGCTAAGCGTGACAAGGAACCATGGTATCGACACGCCATGGGAAAAGTCTTCAATTTAGTTGTACAAATTTTTGCCTTGCCAGGCATTCAAGATACACAGTGTGGCTTTAAGATGTTTACAGCTGAAGCTGTTGAGACTCTTTTTCCCAAGCTGGTAATTTACAAAGATCGCGAGCGGCGCGACGCCTTCACGGGCGCGTTTGATGTCGAGTTGTTGTACTTAGCTAAAAAACATGGCTATTCTATCGCCGAGGTTCCCGTGTTGTGGAAGCACAATGAAAGCGACCGAGTCAATCCAATTAAAGATTCTATCCGGATGTTTATTGATATTTTGCGGATTCGTCTGGCTGATCTAATGGGGCGCTATCATGTGGCCAAATAAGACCAGATGGTTTTATCTACTTTTACTATTAATAGTTGCCTCCGTAAGTTTTTGGTCATATAGTTTAGTTGATAAAAATTTGATTTTACTACCTTACGACTGGAGTTTTGCTTGGCAAAAATGGTGGTGGTCCTGGGGTGACAACCGACAGTTTCTCGTTAATGTGTTTTTGGGTTGGTTGGGAATATGGTGGTTGCTTTGGGGTGTACTGGCTAGTCGGTTAAATTTCCAGTTAAATTTTAAAAAATGGCTTCTTTGGTTAGCTCCAATTTATTTAATTTTGCTGATCGGCTATAACGCTTTGTCGCATGACATCTTTAATTATTTGTTTAATGCTAAATTAGTTGCGGTTTATGGTGTCAATCCTCATGTTGTAACGGCGATGGACTTTCTAAGTGACCCTTGGACTAGATTTATGCACAATATCCACACACCGGCACCATATGGGTATGGTTGGACTGGCATCTCACTGCTGCCAATAGTTTTAAGTGGCGGAAAATTCTTAATAGCTTACGCCCTAATGAAAATATTAATGCTGGCTGGTTTAGTATTATTACTCTTAGTTATCTGGCGAGGCCTTAAATATGCCAATATGGATCATCCGGGTACCCGTTTTGCCTGGCTGGCGCTTCACCCTTTGCTACTAATGGAAACCCTTCTAAATGGCCATAATGACGTTTGGATGATGTGGCCGGCAGTCTTGGCAGTGTTAATGGCCAGATTTGGTAGTAAGCAAAGATTTCAGTGGCTCCTGGTGCTGGCACTTTGGATTTTGTCAGTCAGTATAAAGCTGGCCAGCGTGGCTTTACTGCCGCTATTATTGGGTCTATTCATTTGGCAATATAGACATCGCTCGTGGCAGTCATTTTCATGGTTGAGTAAGCTGGCTGATTGGTTTCGCCATAATTGGGCAGAGTGGGCGGCCTGTCTGATGTTTTTACCACTTCTAACAGCCAGATCTCAGTGGTTTCATCCTTGGTACTTGATTTGGCCATTAAGCTTCTTGCCCTTTATCAAATGGCGCTGGCTGCGCTGGGCGATGATTGGTCTATCTATCTCATCGATGGTCCGCTATGTTCCCTGGATGCTGAGCAATCTAGAGTATTCCGAACAAATCCTTCAGCAGATGCGTTGGATAACCTGGAGTGGTGGTTTATTGGCCATATTATTCTGGTTGATAAGCTATGGATATAGCAAAGTTAAAAAATAAAATTATTAAAGCGCAATTGTTTCCACGAAATAGATAATGGTCATCACCATTACGCCGAACAACAAGACGGCTAAAAGCAAAGGCTTGTCATTTAAGAGGACTCTTTCGGGCGACTCGCCTTGATTGCTTTCATAAACTAGCTGAAGATAGCGCATGACTCCATAAATTACCACAGGCACGGTTAGCATAAGCCACTTTTGCGCGGTAAAGGCACGGGGAATATAGGATAGCAACGTTGGTAAATTACCTTGGCTAATGGCACTGTCTTGCTGAAAAGCAAAAAGCGCGTAAGTCAGCCAAGTGGCGTTAGCAAACATGCCGGTGTAAATATCTAATAGTCGCGGACTATATTTTTCCAAGGATTTACGGGTGAAAACTTTATCTTGCAAAGACGCCAGAAGCGTTTGCTCGCTTTGTCGTTTGCCGACCGCTAAAAATAGAGAAGCCGAAATCACCGTGAGTAAAAACCAAACGCTCATGTGCAAGTTGACGACAATTGCCCCTGCGTAAACCCGCAAAATAAAGCCGGCCGCAATCGAAAGCACATCAAGAATGGCGATATGCTTAAAAAAGAAACTGTAACTAAGTTGCAAAGCCAAATAGCCTAACATAATCATCAGTAGAAAAAATGATATGTGGGAGCTTGCCCAGAATACGGTTAAAAGCCCAAGTAATGATGCTCCTAAAGCCAGCGGAACTGATAACTTGCCAGAGGCAATTGGTCGCTTATTTTTAAAGGGGTGCTGACGGTCTGCTGGGCGGTCGATTGCATCGTTAATTATATAAATAGATGAAGAAAGGATGCAGAATAAGATAAAGGCGATTGTGACTTGGACAAAATAACTAGGCCAGTCAAAGAAAAAGAAGCCAGAAAAGATTAAAGCCGCGTAAACCGATAAATTTTTCAACCATTGTCTTGGTCTGGCTGATTTGAGTAAGAGATAGATCGTTTGAACCATACTAAGAGGGCCACAAACAGAATGGCTATCGCCATCATAGCATAGAGCTTGGCTCGTGAATCAAGTTGTAAGGCGACTACGCCAAAGATAAAGGTGGCCGCCCAGTAAAAGGCGGCTATCCGGCGTTTGCCCCAGCCAGCATCTAACATTAAGTGATGTAAGTGACTGCGGTCGCCCCAAAAAGGAGACTTCCCCTGCGAAAGCCGGCGAGTGACTACAAAAATTCCGTCTACGGTTGGAATAGCTAATAGTAAAAGCAAAGTGGCAATTTTCGCACCAGATAATATTGCCAAGATAGCTAAAAAATAACCAGCCAGCGAGCCAGCGGCGTAACCTGGCATCATTTTTTGCGGGTAAACATTCCAAAGTAAAAGACCAGCGTAAGCACCACTAACACTTAGCGCCAGTAAAGCCACTTGGGTTTGGCTAGTGTCGCCAATAAAGCGTAAGCTCAACAGGGCAATGAAAATTGCCGCAATACTAACAAATCCCGGCAGTTGACCATCCACGCCTTTAGCCCAATTAACGGTATTCATACTCCAAACAATCCAAACAATAGCTAATAGGTCAGCAGGCAGGGCTAAATTTAAGACAAAGCCGCCGATTGTCCAAGCGTACTGCCATTGGTTCAGCATGATGACGCCATCACCTATAGGATTAGTCACAAAATTTATACCAATTCCGCTGGCAACTACTAGACAAGCGGCAATCAAATTAAGCCCAATACGAAGATAAGGGCTCAAATCATAGTGATCATCAAGCGTGCCGCTGACTAAAAGCACAATAAAGCCGGCCATAATTCCCCATAATGAAGGAGCTAAGCTGGCAGTGAATAATAATCCGGCTAGAATTCCGGCCGCCACCACTAAACCGCCACCGCGCGGAACAGCATAGGTGTGAGTTATTTTTGGGTGCGATTGAGTAGCCGGGTTGTCAAGCCAGCCCAGGCGGTTATACAAACGAATAACCAATGGGGCGACCAAAGCGGCCGCCAAGAAACTTGTTAGCCAGGCTACGATCCACCAAGTGTTCATAGGATGATTTTAATTATCCTGAGTTGAGCAATCAGTAAAAAGATTAACAGCACTAAGCCGCTGATTAAGGACAATCTAGCCAGATAGCGGTTGTGGTCAAAGTCGGTGCGGCGTGCCTGCCATAAGCTTAAGATAGTAATGACTGCTCCTAAACCTGGAAAGGTCCAAGCGGCAATTTTGGGAGCAAGTTGTTCAACAGGCAAAGTTAAGGAGTACCACAAGGGAATTAGTGGTGGACCAAAGATAAATAATAAAGCACTCAAGAGCAGGCTCACCACCCAGATAGTAAAGAAGATAAAAATAATCCGGTGATCGTCTGGATGAATGGAGTAGCGAATGCGCATAAGCTAAGATCTTATTGTAACAGCGTTAAGCTTTCCAGGGAGCTTCGCCGGTAAAGAATCATGTCAGCCGTTTCCAGGGCGTAAATATAATGCATTTCCAAATAACTCTCAAGTTCCGACCATTCCGGCTCATTTTTCATCATTACGATGTAAATTGGTTTGTTGGTCTTAATCTCAGCTAAGGACTCGTCATAGACTTCCATATCATGAATATGGAAAGCCACAGTGAAGCGGTTGGCGGGTACGCGTTTAGTTAAAGCGTAGAGCATGGGATTGGTTCCCCAGATGAAAAGATGGTCGCTGTCGGCTGAGTTATCGACAATTTCCTGAGCGACGACATCATTTTGGCCGACCAATGAATTAAATGATTGAGCATATTCTTCCTCAGATAGCTGGCCAAAACTTAGCTTGAGGTAATTAGCGTAGTACTCTTTAAATGGATACAACCGAAACTGTAGTAAATAAAGCGCGGCCACCGCTAAAACGGCTGGCAAAACTAACACGCCACGCGTAAACCACTTCATTTTTGGATCGAGCCAGGCTATCACTAGTAAAGATAGCGGTGGCACAATTTGCATAAAGTAATGAGGATAGGGGCGATTTGACAGCAAGGCGGCAAATAAAGCTAGCCACAGCCACCAGCCAAGCCAGGCATCGCGACGGAATTTTGGCTGAGCCATAACGAGAAAACTGGATAAAAAGAAGCCAACTAACAGCACCAGTCCCTTGCCTTGCAAAGTGAATAGCCACTGCAGCCAATCCGTATTTAATGGTGGATTCCAGTTGCCGGTGTAGTGAAAATTGTAAAGCAAGCCAAACTGCAGATAAGCGTCCAGACTGCCGCGCCACCAGTAATACCCAACCGATAAAGCCAAGGGCAAAATAATGCCAGCGACCATGACTAATCCACCTTTTATACTGGTTAGCCAATTGGGGCGACGGCCAGGCTTGTTAAAGATGGCTGGTAGTACACTAAGCATGACCAGCCAAATAAAGACACTGCCCATGGCGGCGGTGTCAAACAAAGCCGGAACCTTGGTTAAAATACCGCCACTGCTGACCGCGCCAGCCAAAAAGGCTAAGTAATAATCTCGCTGTTTGGCTACGTGATTCTCAGCTTTAATGAAGTTTTGAAAAAAGACTGATTTAGAAAAGATCCAGAGTCCGGCCAAGATAAAGCCCATGACAAAGAGTTCGCCATTAGGGATGTTTCCTTCTAACGATGACCAGCTGGTTAGAAGGACAAACAGCAAGGTACTCAGCCAGACAGCTTTGGAGGAGGCAAAGAAGTTCTCGGCCAAGCGGTAGAAGAAGGTCGTTGAGGCCAGCATCCAGCCTAGCATCAGCAAGCGGAATGAAAATTGATTCGGCATCATCGCCAGATAATAAATAAATGGCGTCTTGTGGTCGACAATTTCGGCGTAAAGTCGCTGACCATGACGTAGGGCATTGCCGATTGTTAAGTAGATTGCTTCGTCGCCATACCAGTAGGGTTCGGCCAAGCTGGGCAAGCGCAAGGCGATAACGATGAGTAAGAGAATTAGGAGGCCTTCATGGCGGTTAGCCCAGCGCTGCAGGCGAGGGAGCCAGGGAAAAGTTTGGGAAATGCGGTTTACGAGTGAAGATCGGGAAGCTTTCGCCATATCTTATTAAGTGTAGCGAGTTTGGGCGTTTTATTCTAGAACTCATTACCAAATTCCATTACCAGCTGCCTTTCGCTCTGAAAGCAATTTTTTTGCAATGAGTTCCTAGATTCTGATATAATACAGATTGTACTTTTCGCCAAGTACATCAACAAATGGGGATGTATTGCTTTGACGGGGAGAGTTCGTGAACATGGGCGCGTCGATTCACTCACGTAATGGGTGAAAAAATTTAGGTGCCAATTTTAAGGCCAAGGTGACTGGATTAATCGCTTCGATCAATCCTTTCATTTCAGGAAACGCTCAAGTAGCGTAACTGATGTTCCATCGTTTTGTCTCATAAACGCAGTCGGTGGAGCATAAACCCAGTTTATGTGCTCCGGCAGGTAATTCGGTAGTTACCTGCAGGCTAAGACTAATTACCGGCGCGAAGGAGTGGTTGGTCCGCTCTCCACCTTTTGCACGAGCAAAAGCGATACTACACGCGTAGTCCACGTTGATGATCCTTTTCGGACTCGGGCTCATTGCCCGACATCTCCACAATTTTTTAGTACACTTTCCCTGATATAGTCACGGCAAAGCTGGCTACTTGTACTTTGGCGCCAGCCTGGGTGAAAAGCTGGGCGCAGGTTTTAAGTGTGGCGCCGGTGGTGATGACATCATCGATTAAACAGATATTTTTTCCGGATAATTGATTGGTGAATTTTGGATTTAGTGCAAAGTCATGTTTGAGGGCTTGGCGCTCCAGTCGGTTAAGTTTGGCTTGGTTTATACGCGACATCTGGCGATAGAGCAGATGAGCATTGACTGGGATTTTTGATAACTTTCCTAATTCCTGAGCGATTTTGCCAGCTTGGTTGTAGCCGCGCCATCGCTGGCGCTGTGGCGCTAGCGGTACTGGTACTATGGCATCAAATTGTTGCTCTGACCAGAATTCTCCAAAATTTGACCACATTAGTCTAGCCATTAACCCGCAGTAATCATAAAAATGCTGATATTTCACTTTTTTGACTAAGTCAGTAGCCAGATCTCGGTATTCAACGGCTGTCCAAACATGGCCAAGCTCCACAGGTAAACCTTGTAGGGATATTAGATTCCAATCAGGATCAAGCCAAGTCAAATGAGTTTGGCAATTGGCGCACAAGCGTGTACCGATCTTATTGCAACCAGCGCAAACCGGCGGAAAAAGCAGGTCAAGCGGGGATAACATGCCCAAAGCTTGTCAGGCAAAACCAGACAAACACCATTGGGAAATGATACAATCGCACCCAGATTACCCTGAAAGTGATAATGAATCTAGTTTCAGATTTGTGGATTAAATTTTAGGGAAAATGCCTGGAAGGGTCGCATAGTGGTCTAGTGCGGAGGTCTTGAAAACCTCTGTGGGTGCAAGCTCACCGTGGGTTCGAATCCCACCCCTTCCGCAACAATCAAAAAGTTCTGGCAGACCCGTCCTTTTAGCTAATTTAAACCGGTGTGGCTTGCAAAAAAACGCCAAAAACAACAAATGTGAGTTTAACAGCCTAGTAAGAAAACTATGAGTATTTTCGCAAATATTCTCCAAATCCTTGAAAAATCTGATATTCCATACAAATTGATTGAACATGAGCCAGTTTTTACTATGGAACAGGCGGCTGAAATTTGTAACCACTTGCCGAATCAAGGTATCAAAACACTCCTGATTAAGCTTTACGCTACAAAGCGTCAATTTCAATACTGGCTCATTGTTTGGCAAGGAGATGAGCAAATTCCTTTTACTGATATATGTTCCAAGCTAGATTTCAAGAGGAGTAAACTAGCACGACCTGAAGAAGTTATCGATATACTCGGAATCGAAATTGGAGCCCTAGCACCATTTGGATACGATACTGAATATCCAGTCATTTTTGATAAAAGACTTCTGGAGCAAGAACAGGTGTTTATCAATGCGGGCGTGCATGACAAGACGATTGCTCTTGCCCCAGACGATTTACTTCAACTTATTACCGACCTCTCGGCTCAGTGTATTAACTATTGATGCTTAACAGTTGCAGATGTCTTCATCGCCAACGAATACAACTCAATAAATCCAGCACTCGAGTTTTGGTTAAACTTACCGTTTTTATTAAAGGTTGCTAAGTCAGCATCAAACAACGAATGCGGAGAAGTAACGCTTACCACATCAGCTCGCCCTTTATAGAGTTTGAGCCTTACGGTACCACTGACTTTTTGATTCATAGAATCAATATAGGCATTGAGATGATGCATTGTAGGTTCTTGCCATTTCGCACTGTAGCAAAGGTACGCCCATTTTAAATCAACGAACTCCTTAAGCTCGTTTTCAGTCTGAGTGCTGACGAGTTTTTCTAAATTGTAATGTGCCAGTGTAATGGCATGTGCAGCTGGAGCCTCGTAAACACCTCTTACTTTCAAGCCTACCAAACGATCCTCGATCAAAATTGTATATCCCACCCCATGCTTGCCCACAATACTATTGGCTTCATGAATCAGTTCAATCAAAGACATCTGCTTACCATTTAAGGCAACAGGCAAGCCTTTCGAAAACTCAATCTCTAAGTATTCTGGCTTGTCAGGAGCTTGCTCTGGCAAAGTTGTGACCTGCAGAATTTGTTCCAACTTTGGCTCTTGCTTTGGGTCTTCAATCTCACCACCTTCACCAGTAACACCCCACATATTGTCATCCCAAGAGTACGGAACGTTGTTCTTAGCTTGTTTGGTTTCGATGCCATGTTTCGCAGCATATTTTAGTTGTTCATCTCGACCCATACTCCATTCACGCACTGGAGCAATTACTTTCATATGAGGATCTTCACAAAGAATTGAGCTCTCGATACGTACTTGGTCATTACCTTTACCTGTTGCGCCATGAGCAATGACTGTTGCTCCCTCTGAGTGAGCAATCTCTACCGCTTTTTTAGCCAGAAGTGGACGTCCAATAGGAGTGCTCAAATGATACTCACCTTGATAGCTGCCGTTGGCTTTAATGGCTTTGGCAATGTAATTAGATGCAAACTCTTCTTTGCAATCTAAGACGATGGCTTTCTTTGCTCCAAGCTTGATCGCTTTTTGTTTAATTGCTTCTAGATCGTCAGCCTGTTGACCAATATCAATCGTTAGCGCAATTACCTCAGCTCCATAGGAATCTTGAATCCACTTCAGCATAACTGAAGTGTCTAAACCGCCTGAGTAGAGCAGGACTACTTTGTTTATAGCATCGCCTTCGTGAACTTCGTGTGAGGCAATTTTTTTATAATTTGTTTGTATTTGCATGTTTTCCTTATTTGATTAAATCTTGTAATTTTTTTTGAAAGTGTTTATTTTGAGTTTCCCAGTATGTACGCTCAAGGCGAGATCTTTTTTGAGCGATTTCTAGTTGCAGGTTCCCAGTGGATCCCTGAGAGATTGCTTTAGTTAACAACTCTGCAATATTAAAATCTGGAATTTCATTTAGATGGTCCTTAACGTATCGATATGCTTCTCGGAATGGCATCTCTTTTTCTTCGACTAGAACATAGGCCCAATGTGCTGCAAAAAGCTCTTTAGGAATATGGAGTTTTACTTTTTCTTCATGAATTTCAATGCTTTCAACATGGAGTTGAGCTACCTGGACGGACTCTAAAGTTGTTTGAAAAGCAGAAATAAGACTCCCTTTGGCCTGTTGCAAGTCTCGGTTGTAACCAGAAGGAATACTCGCCAAACTTGTACTGAGTTGCAACTGAGTAGAAACAATTTGGTGATACTTTGAACGCATCAATTCAAGTGCATCCCAGTTTTGTTTCTGAGGCATAATACTACTACCAGTACCAAGTTCTTTAGCAAACGTGATATAGCCGAATGGCTCGGTGGTGAAAATCAGACAATCAGTTGCAAATTTATTCAGAGTAGCCATGATTTGGCTTAGTGCATGAATGGTTGTGGTTTCAATCTTTCCTCTAGAATTTTGACAGTACAGAGCATTGTTCTGTACTTTCTCAAAACCGAGCAGATCTACTGTGAGCTGTCTGTCGAGCGGAAGAGTAACTCCATACGCCGCTCCTGAGCCAAGCGGAGATTGATTATTGAGTTGATAGGCTGTTTTGAGGACCGCTAGATCATCAAGCAAACTTTCCGCAAATGCTCCAAGCCACAATCCAAAAGAAGACAGCATGGCAGGTTGCATGTGAGTCATGCCAGCAAGTGGAACATTTTGATAGTTTTCTGCTTGTTTTGAAAAACTCTCGATAAGTTCAATTGTGACATGTGCAATTTCAGAAATTTGTTGTTTTGAATACAAGCGAATATCAACCAAAACTTGATCATTTCGAGATCGTCCAGTATGAAGTTTTGCACCTGCCTCTTGATATAACTTGGTAAGCTCCGTTTCCACTTTTGTATGAATATCTTCATCACCCAATGAAAGTTTCATCTCCCCGTTGGAAAACTGGTGGAAGATTTTTTTTAATCCAGCATGTATCTGCTCAAGGTCTTTATCTTCAATCAAATTCTGTTTCTGAAGCATTTTGGCATGTGCCAGAGATCCGTATATATCAAACTCCGCTAAATAGGCATCCAACAAAACGTCCTCTCCCGACGTGTAATTTTCTATCAAAGAGTTAATTGTATTAGTGGTTTGCCACAGTTTTTTTGCCATAGTCTCCTTTGAGTAGGTGAGGAAACACGAAAACGCCCCTTCACCTACAAGTATTTTGTAGACAAAGGGGCGTTCTCTATAAACGCGGTACCACCCTTATTTTTGTATGTTGTTACCAACATACACTTTGTAACTTGCTCAGTTGCTCCAATGAGTGACACAAGTCTGGAAGTTACGGATGCCAGCCGATCTCGATTTTGCGAGATTCCGCTCTTGAATTTTTTCGTTCAAGATCATGAGGCGCGACTCTCATTGATCGCGGATTGAGGTGAATTATATTGGTAGCAATTCAGTCTGTCAAATTTTTGTACAGGTCACATACATATGAGACTTTTTTGCACACCAGCCTTTTGCATGGGTGTTTGGTATTGTATCGCTTCATGGACACGCTGGAAATTGTAAAAATGCAGGTACTCAGAAAGAGACTGGTTCCATGCCTCTAGGTCATGGAATAAATGCAGGTGGTAGTTAAGCCAATCATCCTGGAGTGTTCGGTTGTATCTCTCCACCACACCATTTACCTTCGGGGATTTAACTGGAATGTAGACTCTTTTAATCTCAGGTCTTTCTTTAGTTAGAAAGGCGTCTAGAGCTCCCTCAAACTCAGAACCATTATCTGTTTGGAACGTGTGTATCTTCCCAGGATAAAATTTCTCAAACTCCAAAAAGCTCTCCAAGATATTCTTGCTCAACTTTCTCTCATAAGTTTTGGAATAGGCCACTTTAGAACCAATATCTATCCAGCAAATGGTATATCTCTTCTTTCCATCCAGTTGGGTTTCAACCAGATCTGCTTCAATATAACCTGGTACTTGCTCTGGAGCTCTCCACACTCTTGTTTTTGTCTTTGCAGCCTTCTTTTTCCTTCCTGGATCATGGTAGACCCTTCCTTGTTTGGGAAAGAAGAGATTGCTTCTTTTTATTATCTTTCCAATGGTGGTTTTAGAGAGGGTGTTGTAGCCATTCTCCTGGCAATAGAGATTCAAATGTGGCTTCAGTTTGTGCTTAGAGAGGTTTGGCCATGTTTTTCTCAAGTCTTTTATTTTGGCGGCCACTGGAAGTTCTACTTGCATCCTCCTCACCCTTTTGGGACGTGTGCTTTGGGGAATGAGACTTGTTAATTTTCCACTGCTTTTTAACTGCCTCTGCCAACGCAAATACTTGCTCTAGAAACTGGGTATGCATCCAAGCTAGATGCCATCCCGTGTTTCCAGTTAATGCTGTAAAACTTTCAATCTATACTCTGCTGTTTTGTTTCCCAAGCTCTTATTTATCGATACTACCGTCTTCATCCAGCAATAATACCCTTCTATCCCTCCAAACTTCCGAAATTGTCGCATCTGAAACCTTTCTTAAAGTCTCATATGTATCGCGACCTATTCATCGCTCAAAACAACTGAATTACACAGGAAATTTGGCCAACGCATTCAAGAACTCCGCCGAGAACAGGGTATGACCCAAGAAGACCTCGCTGGAGAAGTTGGCGTCGACCGCAGTTATATGGGTTTTCTTGAAAGAGGTGAAAAAAACGCTACTTTGGACAAAATCGGTAAAATTGCCAAAGCTCTCAACATTAAGCTCAAAGAACTCTTCGATTTCTAGCTGTTACCCTAAAGCCACTAACTATATCAAAATACTATTTTGCCTTTCCTTCTCCTAGCTTAAATGATATAGTATCTCGGTAAAAATCGAGCATATTGCCCTTATGCAAAAAATACTAATCTTTACGAAAATCAGACAGGAATCCTATGTCAAACATCGAGCATTTAGACGAAAGTGTTGCAGCCCATTTAGAAGAAGTTCAGCAAGCATTGACTGAATTCAGAAATAAGTTTGCCATCAGTTATATAGTCAGCATTTCAGGAGGTGCTGAAGAACACAACTTGGTTTACGCTCATAATACGGTTGCTCAGCTCATTGATGGATTGAAAGATACGTCATGTGCCATTTTGACAGGTGGTACTCAAGGCGGTATTCCTGAGTTAGGTACTAAAATTGCTAAAGAAAATAACTTACCAACCATTGCCGTGTTCCCGCCAAAAGCAAAAAAATATGTTTTATACAATGAAATAGATTTACCAATCGAAACGTTACCTCCTTCCTTAGGGCCAGCCAGCTTTGGCTCAGAAACTCCTTCTTTTGCCCAGCTACCGGATTATGCAGTCTTTATTGGTGGATCGTACGGGACACTGGCAGAAGCTAGCACTATGATGAAAGTCAATACTAAGCGGAAAAAGGATAATGTTGAGCCAATTTATATCGTACCAATTGTTGGATCTGAAGGAGTAGCTGAACTGATTCCACTGCTGGTACAACTCAGCCCAAATCTGGCTTATTGTTTGCCCCAATTTCAGATCACGACTGGAAAAGATGCTGCTTCATTTATTAAAGACAATCACTCCAAAAAGTAATCCTAAGATTTCATATGCCCTTACTCGAATCTTCAAAAAGTTTATTGCCAAGCAAAGGTGCACTCGTAAAGGTGGATGGTCAATCTATTGAGAATGGAGACTGCGGGTTTACTAATATTTGTACTGGTTTTGGAGTCGATCATGAAGTCCCAGTGCGGGTAGCAGTGTATGCTCTACCTGTTTTACAGGTTGGTGAGCAGATGCTAGCGGCCCAGACAGAATTTTATATCGCTCAAGCTTTTGCCACTAAAATCAATAATCTCGACTCTAAAAAAGTAGCTGCTAACGTTGACTTGCTTAAAGAATATATAAGCCTACTCAGAAGAGAGTTGAAAGTAAGAAATGTTCCGGCATGGTTGGAAGAGGGAGATCCATTTAAACCTGAACGAACTGCTTTTTTGTCCGAAATGGTCAAAATACTCAGAGAAAAAGGCTCAGAGAGAATAATTCGTTTTGCTGACAGTCGCAACGGTGATGAATCCTTAGCCTACATAGCTGCCCACGCCCTTTATATGTGGGATGATCTAGATGTTGACACGGAATTGTTTATAACTCAAAGATTAAAGGCCCCAGAATCGCTACTTGTTGTTGGAGGTCCAGCTGAAAAGCTCTTCTATGAAGCTCGACAACTATTGCTGAGTAATTTTCCAAATACGGGAAAAAGAAAAACCGCGCAAGGTTTTACGGAAATGGGCAGACGACCCCCTTACTATTCAGTTGATGGAGAGTTTCTTATCAATGGCAAAGATCGTGATGACATCGAGTTAGAAAAGATTACATCAATTACCGATCCCGATGCATTGAGAGATACTTTATACTTACTTATCAGTCTAACTGAAACTTTAACATTTAGTGATATTTCTCGCATAAAAAAAGGACAAATCAAATCACATGAGCTTGATGACTTGACTGCTGCCTGTATTAAATTGCAGGCAATCATAGCCCAACTGAGAAGTTAACATATGGAATACCTCAAAGAAATTTTCGGTGTATCAGCCACTATTATTGCTCTTGTTAGCTACATTCCTTACCTCAGAGATGTTCTCGCCAATAAGACAAAACCTCACATGTTTACCTGGCTTATATGGGGGACACTGACTTTAATTGGATTCCTTGGACAGATTTTGGGGAAAGCAGGTCCAGGTGCTTGGCCATCAGCTGTAACAACCGCGCTGTGCTTTTCAATTTTTTTCTTTGCACTCGTCAAAGGAAATAAGAATCTGGCTAAAATCGACTATATGATGCTTGCTGGAGCAGGTTTTTCCTTTTTTTTATGGTTTTTTGTCAAGCAGCCCACACTTTCCATCATATTAGTTACGCTCACGGATGTGATGGGATTTGTTCCTACCATTCGCAAATCTTGGCGTAAACCTGAAGAAGAAACTGTCAGCACGTTCGTTTTAAGTGCAATTAAACATTTTATTTCTTTGTTTGCGATTCAAAACTACTCACTGGTCACAACACTCTATCCTGCTTATCTGATGGTGGCTAATGTACTGTTTGTTAGCTTGCTTATCAGACGAAGAAAGATCATGAAAGACTTACCAAAACTTGACTTAGGTGGTCAAATTTAGTAAAATGAGGACAATTAACAAACAATATAAAGCGCTTGACTGGAGTCACGATCCAGGAGCTGCGAGCCAAAATGCTCGACGGAAATTGAACCGTAAAATGCAATAGTCGATGTCGCCAACGCGGAGTCGGCCCAAGTGCTTAAGAGAGAAATACTCTTAAGAATAAGGATGGGACCGCGGGAGGTCCTTTTTTAATACCTCTCGTTCCTTAATTACCACAGTTTGTGGTAGTTAAGGAACGTGAGGTTTTTTGTTCTAAGGACTATATGGATAAAAATACAATATACAGACAATTAGAAGAAAAGTTAGTGAAGTACAAGGATTTAGTTAACATTGTTGCTAAAGACAATGGAGATGACTTTGTGACTTTGCTACAAACAGAGGCTACCGATTTTGGAGTGGTGGGTCAGTATGAAACACTCAGCGACATGAAAGAAAATTTCCCCTTGGTTCCCGTTCGTAGAGAAGTAAAAGAACGTCTTGACCAAGCAGACAAAGAGCTCAAAAAAATAAATCCCAATTTTCAGTTAGTTGTTGCTTACGGATATAGAAGTTTAGAAATTCAACAGAAATATTTTGAAATCCAAAAGCGAGAGTACTTAGCTAACGGAATTCAGGAAAACGAGAGTATCGAAGAAGTTATTCACCGCTTAATTGCTGTTCCTTCGGTTGCTGGTCACCCAACTGGTGGAGCGGTGGATGTATTTATTCAAGATAATCGTAATGGAGCTAAACTTGATTTTGGAGTTCCCCTTTTTACTTTTGATTCGAAGGATGTCTATACATTTTCTCCTTTTATTAGTGATGAAGCAAAACAAAACAGGCAAATTCTTAGAAGGATAATGATGTCACAAGGTTTCGCTCCTTATGATGGCGAATGGTGGCACTTTTCATTTGGTGATAAAGAATGGGCTTTTTACTATCAAAAAACTAATGCGATCTATGAGCAAAAGTCAGAAAAAATTGTCTTTAACTGTATAAAAAATCAATTCGAGATAAAGGTAGCTCAAAGCGGTAGTCAAATTAAACCTCTTTTTTTATCTACAGTGAATTAAGCGTTGACATAGTTTGATTATATTGTAGGATAAAAATGTTTATTTAAGCACCTGCCACTTGCTATGGGGGTGCTATTTTGTAAGAAAAACAGTTAGAATAGGAGCACCTATGTCATTTCGATCTAAAGAGGGACTTACTCCCTCACAAAAGGAAGTAGAACCTATGCCCATACAATATTCAGTCTTGCGACCAGGCGGAAACGATACCGCGTTAGTGATTGGTATTGAAACTGATTCCAAACGCAGGAAAGCAATTAATGATCAAATCATGAGTCAACAGAGCAACGTTGAGCAAGTTGGTTTCGTCAATCTTGATCCCAAAAATGCTGAGCTCATGATGGCAGGAGGGGAATTTTGTGGTAATGCAACTCGCAGTACAGCTTGGCAGGTTTTAAAAGGTCAGGCTGGCGAGATTTCGATTAAAGTTTCAGGAGTTGAGTCAAATTTACAAGCAGGAGTTGATGAAGAAGGTAATGCATGGGCACAGATGCCTATTTATGCTGATCCGTCCCGAGTGACATTTTTAGATGATGGACGAGCAGTTGTGGCAATGGAAGGCATTACCCATGTAGTTATGAATGATTCTTTTCCTGAGGCTTCACCAGAAGAACTAAAACAAATTGCGCTCAATATTCTCCAAGAGCTTGGACTAGCGACGTCGGTTGCTGCTTCAGGAGTGATGTTTTTAACTCCATCGGAATCAGGAGTGAGTATGCGTCCAGTTGTATTGGTTCGCGATATTAATACCCTCTTTTATGAAACGGCCTGTGGTAGTGGCACAACTGCTGTTGGCTTACTTGAGGCATTGAAACAAGGCAAGTCAGTTGATCTGCCAATTACTCAACCCACGGGGATGCCTATTAATATCAAAGTCGATTTTGACGGCTCAGAATTTAAACAGGCAGTTATTTCAGGGCCAATTGAAGTATTAAACCAAAATGAGGAGATAAACTTATGACAGAACAAGTTGGACATACAATTGACCGAGTAAAAACCGCAGAAGAACTTAATGATGCTTTCAATCGGGGGTTAGTTGAACTTTATCAAGCAGTATTCGCAGATCCTCCTTACGAAGAACAGTTTACTCCTGAAGAGGTGAAAAGTTTCTTTGAGCTCTACTTTATGCAAGGAGTACTCATGCTTGCTCGAGAAAACACTCAAAATGTAATTGGTTTTTCAGCATCTGTCCCTCTTGTTCTAGAGCAAGAAATAGCTAAAATTGCGGAACAATTTGGAATTGATCCCGAACAGGTTTGGTATTTTGCAGACTTAGGCGTTAATCATGAATATCGCCGACAGAAAATTGCCCAAGCTTTAGTTCAAGCCATGATTGCCGAAACTCCAGCTGATACCCTACTGATGAGAACTTCTGAAAATAACATTGCATCGCAACGAGTAAACCAAGGTGTAGGATTTGAGATCGTTGATGGCATGGAGCAGTATGTCGAACAAACCCGTCAGAGTGGTGAAGTGCAATCGGACAGAAGAATCTTTCTGAGAAAACAGAAATAAATGTTATGTCAAAGGAACGACAGCAGATTAACTTAGAACAATCAAAAACTGTTAGTCAAGTTGACCTAGTAGAATCAGAGAGGTCAGAACTGGAGTTAGCATCTTTCCAAGCTTTAAACTTTTTAAATAGGCAAAATGCTGTAGTTCGTTTAGTGTTAAGTCGTCCAAGCTATTTTTCTGTTCTTGCAGGTTTGGTGCCCTTTGCACCCATTCCTAGATATGCGGATCCTCGTAAGTCGTTTCTATTAAAGCTCAATGAGAATGAGGAGTTTGTTGAAAAACATTCGTTATTATTAAGGGTTTCAAATTATGAGAACCACAGTGGGTATTGGAGAAGTGAACAATTAAGTTTTCTTAATAAGAAGCGCGCGAAAGAGATATTTGGTCAAGTATCTCTTAGTGATGAGGATTTTATTGATTGGCTTGTTGAGCGTTTTGAAAAGGCTAACTGGAGAGAAAGAGAATACTTTAATGGTATTTTAGAAGGATATCCCAAGCAAGCTGTAGAGGCTTTTGTAACAGCTTCACTTTTGAAAAATTCACCTCACTGGGAACTTGAAAGAGTCACGACTGATGGTAACATCACTGAGTTAGACAATGAATCAATATCGAAGTTTATAGCGCCCTCAGAAACTTGGCTTTTTTCAAAGCCAAAAGTAATATATGAGAAAAGAGACAATGAGTTCAAGAGATTCGGAAGTTTGCGGTTGCCAGGGTTAACCTTTGGCGCACCAAAGGGAAGCGAAAATGATCCTGAGCTCCGTTTAATTATGTCAAGGTATATGCATGTTTACAATACCTTAGGTAGTCTTGTCAGACTAAAGGAAATTCATCATGAGGCAAAAGAAGAACTAGAATTACAAGAAAATCAGTAAAAAGCTATGCCGAAATCCATTGAATCTCTTTCCCACTTACAACCTGCTGACCAAGAGCTCGTTGCTTTGTTACAAAATTTAGTGCGAATTCCTTCCTGGGTTCCTGAAAATTCAGATTTAAAAAAAATTCATAATGAAAATGCAGTTGTAGATTTCTTAGAAGATTGGGCCAGAGCAAATACTACTTTTGAAATAATTCGTCAACCTTTAGAGGGTGGTCGATATAATTTAATTTTAAAAAAGGGCCGACCAGATTTAGTTTTCTTAGCTCACACTGATACAGTTACTCCTTCAGAAAACGCTCCATACGACCAACTCGCGGCTGAGGTTCATGATGCCAAAATCTGGGGACGGGGCACTACTGATATGAAATCTGGTATTGCTACCATGATTCAAGCTTTAAGTTTGAAGCCCCAGATTGATAATACTTGGATGTTTCTATATGCAGATGAAGAATATGACTTTTTAGGTATGAAAGCATTAGTTGAGGAATATAGTCATATTCGACCACAGATGATCGTATCCTCAGATGGGTCAGATTTGCGGCTTGGTCATGGCTGTCGCGGTCTAATAGAGATTAGGGCGCAAGTGGAAGGTGCAACAGGACATCCTGCTAAAGCAACAGGTCGTAGTGCAATATGGGAGGGATTTGAGGTATTAGCTACCGTGCGTAATAAATTACTTACTCAGAAACATGAGGTTATGGGTTCCAATTCATTCAGTGTAGCTTATATGCTAGGAGGAGCCAATCAGCCTGATAATAGAAATGAATACGGTTTTGTTGACCACGTCGGTCAAGCTGGTAACGTTGTTCCAGATATTATGGAATTTGTTTTGGACGTACGTCCCGCTTTTCCTAATTTGAATTTGCAAGCTGTAGTGGATTTACTTGCAGAAGAATTTGAAACTCGTCGTCTCGGATTTCAGGTAGTAAGAGAAAAACATAATTTGGGTGCTTGGTATACTGATGCTTCTGAATTAAAACCTTATGAAAAAATCGCCAGGCAGTTTATTTCACCCCTAGAGTCTGTATACAGCAACCCCCAAGATAGCGGGTATTTGGACTTACAAATGTTATGGGAAGCTGTGGATCGGCCAACTGCGTTTATGTATGGAGGAGGTGTAGGAGAAACTGCTCACACTCCAAAAGAGCATATCAAAATTGACAACTTAATTAAGGAAAGAGACTTCTTTTTAGGAGTACTTGCATTACACATAATGAATCAAACATAACTTATGATAAGAGAAAAATACAAAACTATTGTTGGTCCATTTGTAGAGCAAAGAAGTATTTCTACGGATCAGTCATTTAGCCGTGAAATACGAAATACTGTTGATTGGTTAACTGAACTTTTCAAGGACAATGGTTTTCAGGTTGAGATTTTTGAGAACTATGGCAACCCTATTGTATTTGCTAGCTATGTTAAGAGTTCTACTCTTAAATCAGCACTAATATATGGCCATTATGATGTCCAACCAGCTCCTGCAGGAGACTGGTCCGAACTATCAGAAGAGGAAAGAAAAGGCTGGCAAACACCTCCATTTCAGCTAACTGATACAGGCGAAAGACTGGTTGCACGAGGAATTGCAGATAATAAAGGTCAAGTGGGTATCCATATGACAGCAATCTTCGATTTAATTGAAAGCGGTGATCTGGGCTATAACGTTAGTTTTCTGATTGAAGGTGATGAAGAAACTGCCGAAGGGAGAATTGATCAATTTTTAACTGATCAATCTCAGCTACTTCAAAAGTATGATTTCTTAGTTATCTCAGACGGTTTGCTAGAAAACAATCTCCCTACTATTGAAAGAAGTTTTCGAGGCTCAATGAGCTGTGCTCTGCAATTTACAACCTCAGAGAAAGATTTGCATTCTGGTTTATACGGTGGGGCAGTACCCAGTGCTTCAAATGAATTAGCCTCTTTTCTAGGAAAGTTGCAAGATGAAACAGGGGCAATTGCTATTCCAGGTTGGTATGAAGATATTCAAGCTCCAACGACAAAGGAAACCTTAGATGATGAACGCCTTAATCGTTTACTCGAAGTAACTGGAGTTCAAGAGTTCATAGTTCCTAAAGAAGACGTGGTTGAAGCGATTGCGTTTCAACCCTCAATGACTATTACCAGCCTTCAAAGTGGTTATCAAGGGATAGGCCACCAAAACAGTATCCCTGGAGCCGCACAAGCAAAAATCAACTTTCGACTCGCACCGGGCCAAGACCCACAATCGATGATGGAAAAGTTCAAAGAATTTGTTAAGGCTAATACACCCTCATATGTGAATACTATTATTGAATTTGGCGGGGTCATGCCTGGGGTATACTTAGCTGCTGATAGTGATGAGTTTCAACGTGCCGAAGCTATTATGAAATATGTATATGGCAAGTTTCCTATCCATGCTTTTATTGGTGCTTCAATGCCTATTTCCGTTGAAGTTGAGCATCAACTTGGTATCCCGCAATTGCTTTTGCCGTTAGCTAATGATGATAGTGCTATTCATGGTGCGAATGAAAACCTGACGTACGAAGCACTAGACCATGGTTTAGAATTTAGTTATCAATTCTTTAAAAGAAATAATAATAACCAATAAAGAAGGAGCATTATGGCTAGAAACAATAAAGAAAGAAAAACAGGTAATCCAAGTGGTTTCAAGGACACTCTTCCAGCGGAGAAGTTATTGTTTAATCGATTAATGGAGGAGTTAAGTCAGGTAGTTGAAAGCTATGGTTTTTCACCCATAGATACGCCTGAAATTGAGTGGATGGACACCCTTAAAGGTCATGATGACTCCGGTGGCAAGCTCATTTATCGTGTGTTTAATGGCTATGAAAACCCAGAAGAAGGTGCTGATTTAGATTCTGTGATGGACAAAGGTTTGCGCTTTGACCTAACTGTTCCCCTGGCTCGCTTTTATGGTCAGCACGCCAATGAACTACCCTTGCCCTTCCGCCGCTACCACTGGGGCAAAGTCTTCAGAGGTGAGAGTGCTGCTACGGGGAAGGGTCGATACCGTGAGTTTTATCAATTCGATGCTGATACTGTTGGCGCAACGGGGTCGATGGCAGATGCTGAGACAGCCGCCATGTTAGCCGATGCTATGCAACGTTTGAATCTTCCTGCAGTGGTAAAGATTAACAATCGTCGCTTGCTTGATGGTTTAGTTGAAGTTGGGGGAATTCAAGATGAGCAAGTAAAAACTGCTGTTTTTACCGCCATTGATAAGTTCGACAAAATTGGGAAAGATAAGGTAGTATCTGAGGTCTCTTTAGCTACCAATGAACAATTTGCTGATTTAGTTGACCAATACTTATCTGTGAATGGTCCAGAACTCGAAAAAATCGAGCAGTTAAGAGATCTATTAGGCTCAAGTTCAGCTACCCAAGAAGCTCTTGAAAATTTGGAAAGCATTATCACCATGCTTCACGCTTCTGGATATGAAGGACGGGTAGCAGTTTCACCTGAGATTGTTCGTGGTCTTGGTTATTACACTGGAGCTATTTTTGAGACTTATGTTAAAGGCTTTGAGCAATATGGTAGCGTCGCCAGCGGCGGCCGCTATGACAGACTAATTGCCGATTTGGGTGGACCCAACCAACCAGCTGTAGGTGCCTCTTTTGGAGTAAGTCGCTTGCTGGATGTGTTGCAAAACTCCGGTTGGGAAACAGGAGCTCAAACCCCGGCAGAAGTGTTCGTCGTTAACTTTGCACCTGAATTAAGTGCTGTGTATTTTTCGATAGCAAGTGAACTGCGTCGAAACAACATCGCCACTCAGGTATATAGCGATACAAAAAAAGTAGGTCAGCAACTCAAACATGCCAGTGAATTAGGCATTCCTTATGCTGTTCTGATTGGAGGAGATGAACATGCTAAAGGAACAGCTTTAATTCGCAACCTTGAGACACGCGAGCAGGAAGAAGTGGCACTTACAAGTTTAGTTACCACGTTATTGCGATTGTTGGCAAAATAACTTTACATAGCATATGAGTAAGGAAAAAGATCAAATAAATTTCGAGTATTGGCGGAATAATGCAGATTTCTTTTGGGTGTTAGCTCTTGCTCTGCAGAAAGGGAGTGATAAATATGATTTTGAAACTGGTTATGCTCTTTTTTCTGAAGAGTACATACCGTTTCAATCTTTCGAGACAGAAGTCTTTCCGGGGCAAGAGAGGATTTTATCTTATTTAAGCTCTGATCGCGCTAGTGATGTTGTTTGTAGAAAAAGGATAAAAATCAAAGCAGCTGGAAAGGCTGCTACTCAAATATTGTTTGAGTATGATTATTTTGATGTGAAGCAACGATTATCTGATAGAGATCTTGATTTAGCTTACAAAGATGCAAATGATATTGCATTAAGGTTGTCTTTATCAAGCTATGATGTCTTAACTGCTCCAGTTAATGCCAGATTCTCTCATTTAGGTAGCTATAAAGTATTAATCAAAGTTGATCCTCAGACTGATAAACCTTTTGATGGCAAGATTTGGCAAGAATCATTGGACAGTAGTAACTCAGATGGAGAAAGTTTGAATAGCGATACTGGGTTATATAAACTACATCCTAAAAATTTATTACTGAATTTAGTAAATTCAGGGGAATTTTCAAAATTGCCGCTCGAGGCCAGAAAAGTATTGTTTGGTTGGCTGATTAAGAAAGTGAGTTTAATGACTAGTGACATTCTGCCAAATTCTGATATTAACGTAAGTTTAACCATACATAATGGCATAGAACTTGTCGTTAGAATCTATTCGAGTAATATCTCACTTGATGGTGATATTTTTTCAAATGAAAGAGGGGATCTGTATATTCCTTTCGGACTGGTAATGAAGCATATCTTAACGAGAAATATCGATACTCCAGACCAGGATGTATTACAAATGTATGGGAAAATAAATGAAGCAATAGATGAGGAAAAAGCAAAACCAGGTTGGCAACTTCGGTTGCAGGGCTTATATGATCAGTTGAAAATTGCACTTGAGAACAAATCTATACCGCAATTAAATGGTAAAATACAATCACTTCAAATAGGTCTCAAGTCTGGCGACGTCAGTTTTAAACAAATAACTGATAAAGAGACAAAGAGCGAATTACCATCTGAGTATGGAGTAGAAACATTTAGAATACTATGTTCCTTGATATAAATGATAATAGGAGGCAACATGACACCAAAAGAAACTCGGCCAGGAAGCGAATATTACGAAAATCCCTATATCCCTAGTGCTGAGGAGCGTAGAGATTGGAGAACCCTGCCACTGCGACCGGTTGAGGCTCATCATTTGTTAGTTACCAACGCAGGGAATCTCAGTCAAGCCGACTTGATTGCCTTGAGAGCTATCGCGGATGGTGATTTTCACCCAGATCAAGAAGTGGATTTGTTTTCCATCCAAAGAGATTTGTCTCTGGATGGTGGCTACCACGACGATGAAGAGTGATGAGAGTGCCCTGTTATAGGGCAATGAGAGCCCTAAATAGTAATTCGCGGAGATCATCAACTCTTAGCTGGTCTTGCTGACTAATATTGGGACTCTCGACATAAAGTATCCCAGCTCTCATGATATCGAGCATGGGATCAATTTCATTAGCTCTCAAAGTAGCATCCGTATTGCGAATCGAAACTATAGCACCATTCCTTTGATCGATACGCCAACGGCCTTCACTGCCACCCTGGACTGGTTTAATTTTTGCACTTACTCCAGCCTTGGCAATTGTTTTCTGAGCTAAATTAGGGTATTCCGTATAAATGGTTGTGCCTTCCAAATCGGATAGTTTCGGATCTGGTAATTTAGCGCGTAAATTTGGCGTCGAGCCCAAATAGGCTGTGGGTCTAGGAGCTACAGGATTGAGCTCATCAATAGGAAAGTCCCATGATCTTGGTTGAGTGGGATTTACACCCTGTTCGGCAGCGATGTCAGTACCGGTAAACCCAGCATTTACCATCGTGTCCCAGTCATAGACAGTTTCGATAATCTCTTTGGAACGGACTGCTTGAAATAAAATAGGCAGTGCTTGATTTATGAAAGAGTACTCATAACTCCTTGGTTGAGCAACTACCTCAAGGTTAGCTACTTTTAGAGCTAGAAGCATCGCATCTAGCCATTCGCCCTTAGGTAATAAAACGTTAGTCATTTTTTCTTTAGTCTGCATATTTTCCTTTTGCTTTCCCAACACAAAAAACTCCCTTTTAGGGAGTGTGTCGGGTTGGGTTTTATATAGATATTTATTGGAACAACGACAAATCACTCCCTGTATGCTGAGAGTGGTGATGATGAGCTGAGAAGGTTATTAATTTTCTCATTGAGAAGGATGATAACTAGAACTGGGTAAAAAAGCAAGACTTAAGATTGATTGTTTAATTTATCTTATTGGCCTGAATAGTGGCGATAACGGTTAATTCTTTTGTAAAGAGGTTCTCCAAATATCTCTTCATCCAATTTTTTCCATTTCACTCCGTCTAGAGATCCTTTAGAGGCAAAACCGAGGAAAGTTGCTTTTTTCGCTAATGCAGTGAAGCTGAGTGTTGTATTAGTGCTACGTTTTAGGCTCACTATGTCACGATCAGTACATGCTCCCTGTGCAATTGATCTCGCACTCATGTCACTAATAAAAATGGTATCGGGGTAAATAAGTTCTGCAGCAAATACCTCAGCAGCAATTTCTTTGGCATCTGTTGCTCCTTCAAATTGGCAAGTTATCCCTTTAGCCGCATCATCGTAATCGGCTAAATGATGCTTGAGCTCATGAGCCATTGTAAAAATACGCTGTTCGTCTGGGAGTCTTCTGCTGATCAGAACACTAGGTTGTCCATCAACATGCATATATGCACCCTTAATCTTTTTCGTATGGTCGCCAGATATGCCAGGCATAGGCCACAAACTAATTGAAATATCATGATGTTTAAAAATTTTTCTCAGATCAGTCAACGTGACTCTTGCACTCGACAAATTAAATAATGATCTTTGCTCATTCGCGAGGCGTCTCATTTCGTCATAGTATTCTGAGCGTGTCATTTTACTTCGCTTTCTTCAGCTTTAATTGAGCGCGTTTCAATTCAGCAAACTGTCTTAAAACTTCAATATCATCCTCTGGCAAATCTTTGGCAGCTCTAAGCAAAGCAGTTACAGGTTCGGTAAAGTCCTCTTTAGGAAAGAAATCAGAAACTGATACTGCAAAAAATTCAGCGAGTTTATCAAGATCTTTAAGCTTTGGTTTATATGCACCCGTTTCCCATCTAGAAACAGTATTTGTTTGTACATCGAGGTGCTTAGCGAGCTCTTCTTGCGAAATGCCGTGGCCTCCAAAGGTAAGTCGGAGCTCTCGAATCTTGTCACTGACGTGTTTTGATACATTTATGTCGGCAGTTTTACTCATATACTGGAATTGTATTACTATTTTTGTTGACAATCAATCCTCTTAGTGTATATACTCTTTCTGTAAAACTCCAACACAAAAATAGTAATCAGTCGAAAGGTATCATGATTTACGCACTTACATATGACTTAAACGCTACTGGTCAGGATTATGACTCCCTCTACCGAAAGATCAACAGCCTTGGAGTAACGCTCCGTCCGCTGCAGAACTTGTGGTTGCTTGATAGTCAACACAGTGCCGACACCATTAGAGACCAGATTAGGTCTGTAATTGACGGAAATGACTTTGTCTTTGTTGCTAGACTTGCCCGAGGAAGTTACTCGGCTTGGATGCCAGAGTCAGCACACAACTGGTTGGAGGCTCGTTTATGAAAAAAAGCTCAAAATCGACCTCAGCACCTAAAAATATTCCACCACTAGAGGTGATAAAGCTTTGGACAAAGGCTGGTGCTCGTTGTGAATTTCCTGGGTGCAACAAATATTTGTGGAGAGACGACTTAACGTTGTCAGAGGCAAACTTTGGTGAAAATGCACATGTCGCTGCTCGAAGCTTGGATGGTCCTCGCGGAAACAGCATCTTGCCGCTTTCGGAGAGAAACAAGGCTGAAAACTTGATGCTACTATGTCTTGATCACCACAAACTTATCGATAGTAAGGAACATCGAGCAGAATATCCTGACGAACTGCTCTACCGCTACAAGCAACAGCACGAAGAACGGATCTTTTACTTCACTGGCCACAATGGTGCCAGAACTCATTTAATTAGGGTGAAAGCAAAAATTGCTGGTGAGGCAGTGGAAATTCCAGATCACCAAATTCGTGAGGCTATCGCTCCAATGTATCCACTGAATAACGACGGAACAGAAGTAGATTTGACTCAGCTACCAGATATAGAAGACCCCGCATACTGGAACATGGGAGTACGGATTATTGATCAGCAAATCGAGCAACTGTATGCACCGGCAATTGGCAGATTGCCATATGGTCATTACTCAGTTTTCGCACTGGGATCTATCCCATTACTAGTTTATCTTGGTCACAAACTTAGCAATAAGATCACAACCGAATTGTTCCAAAGACATCGTGATACCCAGGATTGGAAGTGGAAATCAGAAGGTGACGTTGTTAACTTTGAGACCCGATGTCTACAGCAAAGCGAATCTAACAATGTTGCGCTCATACTTTCGTTAAGTGGCAAAATTGCTTTCACTGATTTGCCTGAAGACGTACGCACAGGCTATACAGTCTATGAGATTGCCGTTTCTGGCATTGCACCTAACCCAATGCTTTTTGGTCGCAAAGAAAGTTTGCTCAATTTTCAGACTCAATACCAGACTCTTATTAGAGATCTTAAAAATAAACATGGAAAAGTCGACTCATTGTCGCTGTTTCCCGCAATTCCAGCACCAATAGCTGTGGCGTGTGGCAGAGATCTTCTCAAAAAAATTGATCCATCGCTCAAGGTGTTTGATAACAATAAAAAGAATGGAGGCTTCAGCCATGTGCTGACTGTTAATTAATATGGAACCAGAAGAATATTTAAAACAAATATTAAAAAATCACTCGGTTGGAGTTAATTCACCAGAAATGAAAAAGCTCCAAGAAACGAGAAAAACGGTCGAATCTTTGATTAGAGAAAAATTTGACGAGTGTTCACCGACCATTAGGTATGGCGGATCGAAAGTAAAAGGCACTATGATTCTTGACTCTTATGATCTCGACATTGTCAGCTATTTCCCACATGACGATACGTGTGCTGGAGATACACTGAAAGATATATATGACAATGTCGTAAATGCTTTAGCAGAACAGTACTATGTAGAACCACGTCGATCAGCAATCAGAATTAGGAGCAAGGATGCTAATCGTGAAGACTTTCATATTGATGTTGTCCCAGGAAGATTTACTGATGACACAAAATCAGACACATTTCTCTATCAGGCAGAAGGTGAAAAAGAGCGATTGAAAACAAATTTAGATATCCATATTGCTCACATCAGAGATAGTGGGATGGTAGACGTTATTCAACTAGCCAAAGTTTGGAAAGTAAGAAACAACATAGATTTAAAGACATTTGGCTTAGAGTTACTTGTTATTAAGTATGCAACTAACAGCAAAAAGAACCACCTAGAAACAGGAATAGTGTCATTTTGGGAATATTTGCGTGACCATGGTGACAATATAACTATAGAAGATCCCGCTAATCCTGAAGGCAATGATCTTTCGCTCCTATTATCTGACAGCACCAAAACACTTATTAGCATGTTTGCAAAAAGCACGCTGAACCTTGTTGATGCCGGTTTGTGGGAATCAGTCTTTGGTCCTGCAGAAACTGTTGAGGAATCTGAAAAAGTTACTATAGTTGAACAGTTTTTACCAAGCTATTCAAATGCTCCGAAACCATGGTTGGGTAAAAAATGAAAAAGTGGCACGAAGCTAATCCAGAAAGGCTTGATTTACTAATAGAACTTCTAAAAAAAGAATATCCTGCATTACTAGTATATGTAAAAGATTCGGTAGTATTTATTAGAGGCCCTATAGACTTAAAAAGTGATAATAAGCTTTTAGATTCATTTACACTAGAAATAGAGCTCCCCAAAAATTACCCCATTGGAATCCCGATTGTTAGAGATAATGCTGGAAGATTTCCCAGAATTGCCGATAGGCATGTATATGCAAATGGGGTTTTGTGTTTGTGTGTTCCTGATGAGTACTGGAAATTCTATTCTCCAGAATCAACCATTGTAGATTTTATTAAAACACTCATAGAACCTTTTTTGGTTGCACAAATTTACTATGAAAAAACTGGCAAAATGCCATTTGGGGAAAGACCACATGGCTGGGAAGGAATTGTTCAGTTTTATAGTGAAATACTTGATACAACCGATGAAAGGATGATATTTTGCTTTCTTAAATATTTATCAGCACCTCAATTAAAAGGGCATTGGAGATGCTACTGTGGATCTGGATTACGCCTCCGTAATTGCCATTATGATCAAGCATATGAAATGCATCAGAAAGTACCATTTAGAACTGCTCGCACTTCATTATCACATGCCCCAACAGAACTTTGGACTACGGTTTAAAACAAGACACTCCCTTTTTATAGTGTCTTGTATATTCCCATGTTAGATGGAGAAAAGTACACTCTTTCTTATGGGAGAGCCAGCATATTTAGTGTCTTGGAAACGGCAGATTGCCGTTGTCCAGCAAATCAGTTTCTGGTCTTTCATACCGTATCAAGCAAGCTTTTCTAGGTTGGGAGAGAGTCCCGAATCACACACAAGACTCTTGCGATACAGTAAGCGAAAGATCAACGGGGCTTTTCCGTTTTCTTTTTTCTCTTTCTTTCTCTTTTTTCTTTTGTTTAGCCTGGTAATAAAAAGGAAAGGAGATCCATGATAACCGTAGGTTTTGACGTATCCAAAAATACGCTTGATGGAGTGTGGGTTACTCGTTCTGGCAAGCCAAAAGAGAGCTTCAACGTAGCCAATACTCCTCATAAAATTAGGGAATTTCTCTCTGAATTCAGAGAACATCATCCACAAATCGAAGTAGTGTCTGAATCAACATCAGATTATCACCGAAAGTTGGCAATGGCTTGTTTTGAGCTTAATATTCCATTTCGGTTGCTGAACCCCATTGTCACCAAACAGTACACCAGAGCCACAGTAAGAAAGCGAAAAACAGATCTTACCGATGCTGTTATCATTGCTAGATTAGGACTCTAAGGTGAAGGTCATATTTGTACCAAGGATAACTTCAGCCATGCCAAGTTGGTGTCCAGAGCTGCAGATAAAATGTCCAACCTGGAAAGAACGATTGGCAGAATGCTTTCCCACCTAGATGATCGGGAGGTTGAAGATCCCACCACGCAGTTTGTACTGGAAGAATGCAGAAAATCCCTTGAATCTGCCAGAGATAACTTGCGAAACCACACTAAGAATTTCACTGATGACAACACCAGAAAACTCCTCACAAGTATTCCTGGTATTGGCAAAACCACAGCCGATGTACTTATGGCAGAAATCGGCACGGTTAATCGTTTCACCTCTGCTAAAGCACTCGTGGCATATGCTGGACTAGATCCTCGTATCAATCAAAGTGGGACGACACTGCATAGAAACTCCAGACTTACCAAACGTGGTTCTCAATACTTGAGGAAAGCAGTCTACTTTTCTACCGTAGTAGCTCAACTGCATAACAACGAGTTCAAACAGTATCACGAAAAAAAACGAGCCGAGGGGAAAAGTTATACGGAAGCTACTGTGGCAAACTCCAGAAGAATGGTCAATCGTATTTATGTGGTTTGGAAAAGAGGTACACCGTACAAGAAATGAGACACTCCTTTTTTTAGGTGTCCTATTTGTCCCATTTTTTCTCTGTTAGCCTGGTAGTACAATTAGCCATTGACGCGACTTTCTAGGTCTGATTTGTCCCATTTCTTGTACAATTACCTCTGAAAGGTGTAAGTGGCTATGGGACACACTGGTTCCAGACCCACATGCTCCGCAACAGTTGAAAAGTTCTGACATACCCGTCTAGTATTCTCAAATAGATTGATGGGGGCTTGCTAAATTTACTTGATTTAAACAATTTTCAGTTTAACAGCCGCGTAAGTATACACTTTTTAGTTATAATGACATGTAAGTTATGCAACAACTCCCACCGTTTCCAGATCGCTATTGGTTGAAATTTTCTAACGAACCTGTGGAAATTGCTCCTTTTAATCCCCGTTCAGAAAAAGTAGCTGAGGAGTATATTTATAGGTTACAAACCATCTTAGTGAAGTTTCCCGTAAACGATATTTATCATCGTGGCTCAACAGCACTGAAAATTGCTGGTAAGGGTGATATTGAGATTGGAGTAATTCCTGATGAAAATTACTGGTTTGAGGTAATTGTAGACCTCTCACAACACTTTCATGGGCTCGGCAATTTAGATGAAGAATATGCTCGTTTTAATGATCGAGTTGATGACTTTGACATTGAAGTAATTTTGATGCGAGGGCATACTGCAAAACTAGATAAAAAACTTCACACGTTCTTGCTTGCTAACACTTCGCTCTTGAATGAATATAAACAAATCAAGCAGGATTATTGCAACTCTCAGCGTGAGTATAATCGACAGAAAGATCAATTCTTTAGAAGAGTGATTGAAAGGATTCCAGAATGACCACCATTCATCTTGTCCGACATGGCCAAAAAGAATCTCATGCCGGCGATCCTGGACTCACTCAGATTGGCATAAGGCAGGCACAACAAACTGGCAAGTATCTGTCTCAGTTTCCAATTACGAAAATCGTATCAAGTCCATTCAAGAGAACTATTAGAACAGCAGAAGAGATTGCCCAAAAAATTGGTTTGTCATATGACACAAACCCAGCCTTGGTTGAACGCATGAACTGGAATGATGAGTCGATCTCTCGTGATGAGTTCATTGCTGAATGGATTGCTTCGACTCACAATCGAGACTATCAACCCAAATGGGGTGATTCATCCAGAACAACGGGAGAAAGGATCACAAATCTCATTATCTCTTTGCAGTCTAGCAAACCAACTCATATTGTTTTGGTAACTCACGGTGGGGCCATAGCAGACTATCTTCGCAATCATTTTGCCGACCAAGACTTAACTGCCCTGCACAAACAGTACCCAGAAGGAGTTGATTTTCAGCTACTCAATTGTTCTGTGACTCGTGTAGCATACGACAATATACTGCATCTTGAGCTCGCGAACTTCGTCGAACACCTAGGTGATATTTCTGAGTAAATGATTACTTTGCAAGCTGTTGAGCTAGCTGCACGTAGTTTGTTGTAAAAAGTGGGTACCGATCTTCCTGTGGATACTCACTCAAAGCACGAGGATCATCACCCAAACTAATGATTGAATCCCACCCAAAATCTTTGCCGCCAGGTCGAATGGAGTCAGTAATTTTTGTGGGTAATTGGAAAGAGTATTCTATGACTTCACCTTCTGGAGTGGCGAAAGCCAGTGCCATCTCAAAATGACCGGTACGATCTTTGTTTTCAACGAGACGGAGTAAATCATCTGGTGGAATAGTTCGTTCCGTATGCGCCATATATGGACCAGGCCAACCCGGAAACGCATGGAGGTAGAAACCATGGTCTTCTCGCATAACATGATGTCCAGTTTGCTGGGCAGCCATGATTGCGCCATGACGGGCTATTTCAGCGTTGCTGTCAGCTTGGATCTCAGGAATATCAAGTTGCAGTGGTATGACTTCAATGTCAAATGGATTCATTGCTAACTCAGCAGTAGCAATTTTAAATGGATTCCTAGTCAAAAAATGTATTTGTTGGGTCATAAGACTTTCAAAGTTTCTGGATCATCAAACGTACACTGATTAATGCCTAATTCAATAACTTTTTGCAGTGTCTTTTCGTCGGCACTTTTCAAATGGGTATGCAAAACAATTCCTGCTCGTTTAAGATCAGAAGCCAATTTTTGATTGTACAAGTCAATATCTAAGTGCAATACGTTGGCGCCAGATAGTTCTAGATGATTGAGCACCCACGTTGAAACAAATTCTGGTGTCATCCAATCTTCAATAAGCCAACGGCGGAAAATGAGACCAACGAGTGCATTTGGGAAAGCAGCTCGGATGTGTGACACAAGTGGAATAACGCTGGAGGTGATTTCAAAGTCTTGAACCTGATATTTTTCAATGAGTTGTTTCACTTTTTCAATGGTTTCTAACTTGAGCTCCTTGATCTCAATCTCGATTCGACCTTTACTGCCAAACTTCTTTAAAACCTCATCAAGTGTTGGATGTAATTGACTGCGATCAAAAAGATAGTTATGTACTACGATCACATCGCCGCTATCGTTAAGGTGCACGTCGAGTTCAATCCCATCTGCTCCCAGTTCGAATGCCGAGGCGAACGCTTCTAGAGTATTTTCTGGATAATCACGCGTGTTTCCACGGTGGGCGATAAGAAGAGGCTTTACAGGTTTTAACTCAATGGCAAACACACCATTTTTTGCGATTGCCTCTTTGTAACCTGTAATGGAGTGAATAGATTCAATTCCACCCGAGATATCTTTGCCACTGGAAAGTGTCCGTTGAGTGCCTTCCGTCTCTAGCAGTTCCCTGACAGTTTGATACTGTCGAACAGCCACGACTTTTACTTCAAGTGTTTGCTCGGTTTCATTATTGATAAACCGAATAGTATCGCCAGTTTTGATCTGGTAGTGATCGAAGTCTGAATACGCTCCGTTTGCACGTACCTCAACGGATTTCGTGCCACGCTTGATCGCTTGCCATGGTCGATCATTCAGATCGAGCACATGTATACCATCAGCAGTGGTGTAGTCTTTGAAATGTTTCAAACATCCTTTCGAATTTTGGAATACACATTTTGGTCAAGATATTGGCCATCAATTAGCTCAACCTCTCGCAACGTACCTTCAAACCTAAAGCCCAATCTCTTTGCTACTTTTTGACTGGCAATGTTTTTCACAGCTGCTCTGATTTCAATTCTATTTAACGTAAGCTCTTCAAAGCAAAAATGAGTTAGTGTTTTAACAGAATTGGTCATTATTCCTTTGCCTTGGTATTCTTCTCCCAGCCAGTAGCCCAGACTCGTGCGGTTGTGAGTTTTTGAGATTTCATGCAAGCCAAGGCAACCAGCTAATTTGTTGTGATACCAAATACCCAATTCTAAGCCACGCTCACTGTGTGGGTCGGAACTAGAGTCTTGTATAAATTTCTGGGAATCTTTTACTTCTGTAACAGCCGGCACCCATGGGAGCCATGGTTGTAACATTTGACGGTTTTTATTCACGAGTGCAAATAATGTGGGAGCATCCTCATCGCCCCATGTTCTAAGGATAGTATTCTCACTGACTTGTAACTGCATAATCAAATTATATCGCCTTTTTAGCCTGGTATCTATGACTGTTTTGGCAGTATATAATTAAAAAAAATGAGAACAGCTCAGTATTATCAGAAACAACAATTGGAAGGTGGTGGCAAGTGGACCACACACATTTGCAGTATCTGTCGCTTAAAAAGTGCCGGTGATTATTTTGAGGTAAGTCAAGATAAAAGTCTGTATTAGCTTACTATGGATGCACTAGAAGCCGGGGTTTTTAGACAAGACAAAGAGACTGGTGAGATCTTAGGTGCATATCATGTGCCTTTGGTAGAGTTAGCTGAATCATTAGGTTTGCATGGAAAAGTTGAAAGACGTTTAACTCTTAGGCGGTTAATTAATCTTTTAAGTGGTGGGAGTTTAGTAATGCTTTCGGTAGATAAATCGAAAATTGATTCTCAACTAAATGGAGGTCACCTTATACTTGTTCACTCGTATGATCCAGATACCGAAACGTTTATAGTTCATGATTCGGAACCAGTTTTGGCAGATGATGGGGAAAATATCGAAATAGAAAGAACATACTTAGACAAGATCTCTAATAAAAGAGGCATCTCCCTAAATAAGTGAAGTAGCATTTAAAAAATAAAAGCTTCGCAACACCCCAAATGTAAGCTAAAATGGCGGTGCTACCAGATGTGGCGAGAATCCCATCCTCCCCGCAACAATCGAAAAGTTCTGATAGACCCGTCTAATACTCATGAATGGGTTGATGGGGCTTGCTAAAATACGCTAAAATAAACAAATGTTTGTTTAACAGCCGTGTAAGTCTTTTCACTAGATTATAATAAAGAGAAGTATGAAAAAAATTTTCCCCTCAAAACTCACACAAGGCGATACAGTTAGAGTTGTCACTCCAGCCAGAAGTCTTTCTATGCCTTGGATAAATAACCAAGAAATGAAAGATGTTGCAAATAGTCGATTTGCAGAACTTGGATTAAAACTCACATTCGGAGATCATATTTATGAATGTGACGACTTTGATTCGTCCTCAATTGAGGATCGAGTATCTGATCTTCACCAAGCCTTTCAAGATCCAGAAGTAAAAATGATTATCACAGTGATAGGCGGATTCAACTCAAATCAGTTGTTGTCATATTTGGACTATGATCTTATTCGGAAAAACCCCAAGATCGTATGTGGTTATTCAGATATCACCGCACTAGCAAACGCAATTTACGCTAAAACTGGACTGGTAACTTACTCTGGCCCCCACTATTTCTCTTTTGGAGATAAACAAGGTTTTGATTACACTTTGGAGTATTTCAAAAAAGCACTTTTCAACACTGAACCGTTTATGGTTAATCCATCAAAAGAATGGAGTAACGATCGATGGGTTGGAAAGCAAAACAACAGATCATTTGAGAGTAATGAGGGGTTTTGGGTCATCAATCAGGGATCTTGCACTGGAACCATCATTGGTGGCAATCAATGTACTATAAACCTTTTACATGGGACTGAATTTATGCCAAGTTTAGAAGATAGTGTTTTATTTTTAGAGGATGATTATGAAGCACATGTGGCTACTTTCGATCGAGATTTACAATCTATCATCCATCAGCCTGGATTTTCATCTGTTAAAGGTATCGTTATTGGAAGATTCCAACCCGAGACTGGAATGACGAGAAACCTTCTGGAACAAATTATTCATTCAAAGGCTGAACTCAGTGGTATTCCCGTCATTGCCAATGCTGATTTTGGACACACAACACCACAGATTACCTTTCCTATTGGAGGTACAGTAAGACTAGAAGCGACTCAAGGTGAGGTTGATTTGGAGATTATTGACCACTAATCTGCTTTTCTAAAGATTGAAACAGGTACTTCGCAAGGGTGAAATTTAAGCTAAAATGGCTCTAAGACCTATAACTACTTGAGGTAAATGTGTTGCGGTTCGAATCCCACCGCCTCCGCAACAACTCAAAAGTTCTGACAGACCCGTCTAATACCACCAAATGGGTTGATGGGGCTTGCTAAATTTCCTTGATTTGAACATTTTCCAGTTTAACAGCCGTGTAACCACAATTTCATCTTCTCTTAATCTGCTTTATGATTAACTTAGTTCATAAAAGGAGTTCGTGTGAAAAAAGCTGTTACCACACTATTACTACTCACATTTCTTTCGCTTGGATTTGTAGTTCCGAAGACGCAAGCCCAGATGGGTTCGATGATGGGATTTGATAGTGACGAGACTGAAGTAAGTGAAAATGAAGGACATGCTGAGTCTGTAGAAGTAGTTTTGCAAGATGTACTCAGTAGTCAAAATGTACAGACAGTACAAGAACTTGACTTATCAAAGGTTAGTGATGATGAATGGGAGCGATTAGGTGATGCTGTAATGGAACTCCAGCACCCGGGAGAAGCACACGAAGCCATGGATAGAATGATGGGTGGTGAAGGCTCCGACTCACTGCGTCAAATGCATATTGCTATGGGACAAGCTTATTTAGGATACGGCTCTAATACAAATTACGGTCCTGGAATGATGGAAAGAGGCATGATGGGCTACACCAACAATAGAAGTTTTAATGGTTCGACTAATATGATGGGTTTTGGTTCAATGATGGGATATGGATCATATAGTTTCCTTGGGACAGCAACTTGGATTGTCGCCATTGCCTTCTTTGCTTCTGGAACATACTTCTTTCTTAAGCAAGCACATAAAAAGTAAATAAACTGAAAACAATGTTATGAAACATAACCACCAACACATTGACAACCAAGACTATTACACTTGTCCAATGCATCCTGAGATCAAGGAGAAAAAGCCTAGAAAGTGCCCCAAGTGTGGGGGTATGGATTTAGTGAAAAAAAGTGAGATGGATAGTGGCCATGTTCAGCATGATCACGCTAGTATGATGGCTAGTCCTGAAGCAGCAGCTGACTTTCTAAAACGTTTTTTCATTGTCACTGCCCTACTAATACCTCTAGCAATTTTTTCTGAACCAGCGGTTAAGTTTCTTGGTATGCCGGATTTCGCTCTCCGGTCGTATCTTGAATTTGCCATTGCCTCAATTATTTTCTACTTTGGTTTAGTTTTCTTTGAACACGCTCGTCATGAGATTCAAATGAAGCAGTATGGCATGATGACCTTAGTTTCTTTAGCTATTGGTTCAGGATATCTCTTTTCTGCTGCGGCAACTTTTTTGCCTCAGATTGAAATGGAATTTTACCTGGAGATAGCAACTTTGATTTGGGTGCTACTTTTTGGACACTTTTTGGAAGCCAAATCCTCGACGGCCGCTGGAGATGCTTTGCAAGAAGTTGCTAAATTGCTACCAAAGGAGGCACACCTTAAAACCAAGAATGGTGTTACAGAAGTTGACCTGACTTCGTTGAAAGAAGGCGATGTCGTTATTGTTAAGCCAGGTGAAAAAGTTCCTGCAGACGGCGAAATACTAAAGGGCAGTGGTAACTTTAATGAAGCACATATCACAGGAGAATCAAAACCTGTAGAGAAAAAATCAGGAAGTGAGGTGGTAGCTGGTGCTATAAGTATTGATGGCTCTGTTGAAGTTAAACTGATGCGAGTTGGTGACTCTTCAACAATAGGTCAAATTCAAAGTCTTATTTCTGAAGCTAAACAAACCAAACCATCAGCACAAAAGCTAGCTGACCGTGCTGCAAAGTGGTTGACCTTTACTGCACTTGGAGTTGCTCTCGTATCACTACTGGTATGGTCAATACTAGTTGGTGAGTCGGTTGTATTTGCAGCGACACTTGCTATCACAGTCTTGGTGATTGCCTGTCCTCATGCCCTTGGATTAGCTATTCCCACTGTTTCTACCATTGCTACTCGCCTAGCAGTAAAAAATGGCGTGTTTATCAAAGATATGGGGAAAATAGAAGTAGTTAAAGCAGCTGATTATGTTGTTTTCGATAAGACAGGCACTCTAACTAAAGGTGAGTTTGGTGTAACTGGTATCACTGTTTTTTCAGGTACAGAAAAACAATTACTTCAGATAGCAGGTAGTATTGAAACGCATTCTTCTCATGTGATTGGTATGGCAATTGTTCAGCACTTGCAAAAAGAGAAGATCACATTGACTGAGGCTTCCAAAATCAAGAACTTAGCTGGTAAAGGTATGGAAGGAACGTATAACGAAAAACAATATTTCCTGGGCAACAAACGCTTAATGGAAGAACGAAAGGTTTGGGATGAAAATGTAGCTGAGGTATACAAGAAACTTTCTGCAGAAGGCAAAACACCAGTTTTTGTGGCAGATAAAAATAAAGTTTTAGGTGTTATTGCCCTGAGTGATCAAGTGAAAGAAGAGTCCAAGCAGGCTGTGGCGCAGCTACACCAGTTGGGAGTTAAGGTTGCGATGCTGACTGGTGACACAAAGTCAGCTGCAGAGCCAATTGCTAAACAACTGGGCATAGACACGGTATTTGCTGAAGTTTTGCCAGAGGATAAGTATAAGTATATTCGGGAGCTACAAGATGCTGGCAATGTAGTAGTCATGGCTGGTGATGGGGTTAATGATGCTCCTGCCTTAACCCAAGCTAATGCGGGTGTAGCCATTGGGGCAGGTACTGATGTGGCGGTTGAAGCTGGCGACATTATCTTGACGCAGTCCAATCCTCAGCACATCGTACGGTTGATTGTTCTTTCCAGAAAAGTCTATGCCAAAATGCTGCAAAATTTATGGTGGGCACTTGGCTATAACATCGTCGCCATTCCAGCTGCAGCAGGATTGTTTATTCCTTTTGGATTTCGTCTGAGTCCAGCAGTAGGAGCCTTGTTAATGAGTCTCTCCTCGGTGATTGTTGTAGTTAATGCTATGTCTCTGCGAAATGCCAAGCTGGCAGTGGAGGCGTAGTATGGCGAACAGGAAATATTTTTTCATTAGCTTGGTCTTTGCTGCCATTCTGGTGGGATTGCGTTTTTGGTCGCCACTCAACTCCAAGCTACCATATCCCGAATCAATTCAAGCTACTGGGGAAATAAAAGAAATTGACTTAGTAGCTAAAAAAACTACTATTTCACTTGGGCAAAACTCCTCTTTCGATGTCTGGAGCTACAACGGCCAAGTACCTGGACCAGAAATAAGGATTACCAAAGGTGAAACACTCAAAATAAACTTTACCAATAACTTGCCTCAACCAACAACTATTCACTTTCACGGCATCAGGGTTCCCAATGCTATGGATGGAGTGCCAGGTGTAACTCAGGAACCAATCCAACCAGGAGAACAATTCACGTATGAGTTCACTCCCAAAGATGCGGGGACCTTTTGGTACCACCCTCATGTGCGAGGTAGTGAGCAGGTAGAGCGCGGACTATATGGAGTGATTGTGGTAGAAGATCCAAGCGAACCAACGTATGATCAAGATCAAGTCTTAGTGCTTGATGATTGGCGACTTACCGAAAATGGTCAGCTAGATGAACGATTCAACACTGGTCATGATTTGATGCATGACGGGCGTTGGGGTAATTTTATTACAGTAAACGGACTATCAAACTACGAGTTACAAGCAAAAGCTGGCGAGAAATTAAGACTGAGATTAGTAAACACATCGAACGCTCGCGTTTACAAGCTTGATTTTGGAGATTTGGAAGCACAGGGTTTTGCCGTTGATGGCATGCTGGCAAAAGAGCCTTTTACAGCTCAAGGATTTGAATTATCTCCGGGTAATCGAATTGATGTCGATGTTTTTGTTCCACAACTTTCACGCTCAAAACCGTATGTAATACGGGATACATTCACTCGTCAATCTAACACACTCGCCACAATCACCATTGATGGAAATGTTGACGCAATGAAAGTTATCCAAACACCAGCAGCAAAAATATTCCCTGACTGGACAAGTAACACTAAAAGAATTATTGATAAAGAGTACCGATTGAACGCCCGTAGAGGTGGCCAGTTTGGCATCGAATGGACAATCAATGATAAAGCCTACCCAGATTACGATCCAATTACCTTAAAAAAAGGTGAGTATAATGTGATTCGCTTTACAAATGAATCGGCACGCCTCCACCCCATGCACTTACATGGTCAATTTTTCAAAGTGTTAGCTCGAAATGGTCAGCAAGTGGATGAACCATACTTGCGTGACACGGTACTCATTAAATCAAAAGAAACTGTAGATATCGGCTTGATGCCTCTTGATGAGGGTGTATGGGCAAGTCACTGCCATGCCCTTGAACATGCCGAAGCAGGGATGATGACTGTGGTTGAAGTTAAGTAAGTTTCATCCTGGCTTAATGTTATTTTGTGTACTATGACATCATGCATAGTTTTAGGGAAGTCAGTAGCGTTTTTACCAAGGGATTTTTGCTTGGGTCAATTGGACTAAGCACCTTCTACTATCTGCTACTGTTTCTGGTTACTCAAGATATTTACCACCCCTTCAATCAATTTAAACTGTACCAACCATGGATGAGTCTGCTTATTCTTGGTTTTGGAATACAAATGGGGTTATTTTGGTTGCTTCGAAAAGGCATGCACCTTTCTAATCAAGACAAAAGTGATTCAAAGATTACGACTGGTACGAGTACAGCAGTTTCAGGTATGGCGATGGTGGCCTGCTGTGCCCATCATGCTGTGGATGTCTTACCTATCCTAGGACTTTCTGCAGCTGCTCTGTTTTTGACGCAGTACCAAGAACAGCTTCTCATCTTTGGGGTGATTTCGAACCTGATCGGAATTGTGATGATGCTTTGGTTTGTCGCTGGTAAGCCAAGTGCAAAAATAGTAATTAAGCAATTAGCATTTATTTCAAAGGAGGAAACATGAACTCAAAATTATTCTTTATATTGCTACTAATGGTAGCGGGTGTAGCTGTCTTTGGCGTGGCTGCTAAACCAAGTTCAGAACAACAAGTTCTTGCCACAACTCAAACTGAGGAAAGTTATGAATCGTCAACTCTTGTAACCCAATCAAAGACTATGGGAGTTGTATCGGTAGATGTCACGCCAGCTTTCACAGAGCTAGAAAACGGGTTAGTCTTTGATATAGCTATGAATAACCATTCAGTTGATCTTGATTATGACTTCACCCAAATTGTCACACTTACAGACGAGAAGGGAAATACATATAAGCCAAGTGAGTGGACTGGTAATGTCGGCGGACATCACGTCAGCGGTCAACTTATTTTTACTGCTGTATCAAGTGAAGCAAAACAGTTGACACTCACACTTTCTAGTGTCGATAATGAAACTACAGACTTTAGTTGGGAACTATAAAGTAATAGAGGAGGTGCAAAATGCAAAGTTTATATAACAGAAGGGGAAAGATAAACGCTCAACCGACAGCTATTTCTTTGGCCATTTGGTCAGCTTTAGTAATGTTGTTATTATGGGTGTTAGCAAAAATGGGGTTGTATGTTTCGGCAGCTGAAGCCATGGCTGCGTGGCATATGTTTTTCAACCTAACTTTTGTGGGTCTGATAGGCGGAATGATCGAGGCAGCAGTGGTTAGCTTCTTGGGAGTTTACTCATTTGTGAATATTTATAACTTAGTAGTTTCAAAATAGTGACTACTTTTTTTGGTGAATATACTTCACGAATTTGTATAGCAACCACAGAGCTAGTAGGACAAAGATAACATCTAGTCCTGGTATTTTCTGCACAAAAACAGTAACTGAAACTGCTACATTTTGAATTGCCTGAGTCACACTCTCTTCACTCCTATTCATGGCAAGCTTGCCAGATAGAGAGAGAAAAATAGTCAATATACCTATTCCTACAAACATCGCGAATGAGACTAGGTTAGAGATAGTAATCATGTGATTTTTTCCTAGAAACGAAACTTCTCTAATTGGTCTGCGAAAGATGGGTTTTTCCAGGAAGTTTCGTTTATCAATAAATAAGCTTGCTAAGTACAGTGGCGTGACCATTCCCAAAACATAGAAAAAGCCCACTAGTAAAGATTGAACCATTGATGGGGTTAAACTAGATAAAGCTAATACACCAATCAAGACTGGTGCACAGCAAGCACTCGTAATGCCAGAAATGACTCCTAACACATACGTAGAGAGTGGATCATCTGCTTGTTTGGTGAAATTGAAACGAGGCATCGGCAACTTAAATCCCAACAGAGCGCCAAAACCAACAAAGATTAAGAATAATCCACCAATAATGTATGTTTGGTCATGCAGGTCAAAAAACATCTGGCTTAATGCCTTTGCACCGAGCACCACAGGTAGCATCACTGTGAATATTCCCAAGGAGTAAATGAAAGTCATCAAGACTACTCTTCTTTTTTCCTTAAAAACATTAGCAAAGTAGGCCGGTAGCAAAAAAGTGATACAACAAGGGGCAAATAATGCCACCATGCCAGCTATAAATGAAGCGAGTAATGAAAGTTGAAAGAGTGCATCCATATTAGTTTTCCTTGATTACATTAGCAGCTATAATTGTCTCTAGATCAGAAAAATTAGGATTATCTGTCTCAATATAAATAGTTCTGGTCAGCTCACCCAGATCGGTATCATCTTTATGCACTGCTGGATCAAAAGAAACATTAACTGTAGTGCTTTCGTAGGCTTCCAACTCTTCTTTCTCAACTTCTGCTTTAGTGCAACCACAAGAGGTTGATACTCTCGTAATTTTGAGTGGGAGTGGTGTGTAATTTGTCAGAGTAAAACTGGTTGTAGCTATATCACCGTAGACTACGGTACCCAAATCTTGCTTATCAGGCCAAAGTTGGACAGAAACTTGTTGCTCTTTGTAGGCATTAGTGCCACCATCAAGGTCATAGACATTTGTGTAACCCAGTTCAGTAATTTCTTTGCTCGCTTGCTCACTCATACTACCCGAGCGACAGTAAACCAAAATGGGAGTACTTTTATCTGTAGGTAACTTATCTTTATTTTCCAAGATCTGGTCATAAGGAATCAATGCATCAGTACCTGGGATATGTGTCTGTTCTGGAGTGTGCACATCAACTATGAATGCTCGATCCTCTTTCGCCAAGTCTGCAAACTCTGCTGAACTCACAAGTGTCACTGAAGACGATCCTGAAATATTTTTTTGAGTTATCTTTGATTCTCTGGGAGGTGATTGAGTTTTATTCTGATTCATTACCCAGCGAGCTCCCCATCCAGCAAGAATAATTGCTACTAAAATACTCAATACTATTTTTGTTTTATCCATATATTCCTTTACTGTTTGACCACATTTGCCGAGAGCTGGAATGACAAAGTTGGTCTGCTGGCATCATTAGTATTCATAGTGACCGTTCGACTAATTGGGCCAACTCCACTTGGACCATGGAACAATGGATCAAATTCAACCAATACTTCTGCACTTTCACCTGGAGCAACCTCAAAAACGCTACTATTTTTCTCATGCATGCCAAACTTTTTAGAAGAGTTGCTCGCTGTTTTTAACTGTGCGGTGGTACACATACAGGAGGTTTTTACATCATAAAGCTTTAGTGGTGTAGTACCACTATTTTCAATAGTAAATGACTTACTGACTATTCCGCCATTAATATCAATTGTTCCCCAGTCATATTTTGTTTCACCAATTTGTGTTTCTACTTGAGTGTCAGCTGATACTTGGGTGGTTGCCCCCATCTTGGTTCCAAAGTACACGGCTCCACCTAGAATTAAAACTGTTACTATAACAATACCAATTAAAAATGAGTCAATGCCTTTTTTTGAAGGTTTTTTGCTATCTGTTTTGCAGCAGTCGTGTTGCATGTTATTTCTCCTGTTCTAGAGTAATTGTTATTTTTGTTTCGAAATCAACAGGGTCGTTAGTGTGAACGGATACCGTACGGGTAACTGATCCCACCAAGTCGGGGTGCACCGTTGGGTCATAGTAAACCTTAATCTGAGCCTCATCACTCGGTGCTATGGATACTTGCCAGCTAGCATCAGGTTCATCATGGCCATGTCCAGCCATGTAGAAACGTGGACCTTCTTCTCCTTGGTAAATCAAGCTAGCTGAAGTGCAGCCACATGAAGAAGAAAGCTTATCAACAACTAAATCACTTTTACCCTCGTTTTTGATGGTAAAGAGAGTGCTAACTATCCCATCTTGTTGGCTAACTATTCCCAGATCTTTTTTTGATTCAGCTAAGGTAATTCGAGGCGCATCTTCGGGAGCTTGTGCTATCAATCTTTCTCTTAAGCTTGACCTATCCGATTCATCTAGTAATCTTTCAAGTCCAAATTCTTGTGCAGTAGCAAGAACTACAGCATCCTTTGACGCTCCAGTAGTTATCTTTTGATCAATAAAATCAACCATCTGTGTCATAGCTCCGCAGCAGGGCTCTTCTTTTTGTAGTGGTTGCCCACAGCAAGGGCAGCTAAACATGTCATATACTTCCTTGGCTTCAACAGTTTTGACAACTGAAGGTACTATTTGCTGGTGACCAAAACCAACCATTTGTAAGCCTTGATTCAAGGGACTAGCGAGTAGTATCACTAGTCCCAAGAATGTTGCAATTTGCCAAAAGAGTTTTTTGTATGACATGTATTCCTATTTTTTGTTTAAGCTCCGCAACCACCACCACCTTGTTGTGGTTTGGGAAGACTCTGAATTTTCTGACGAGTTTGTTGATACCCTTGAGCGCTTGAATATTCCTGACTTAGGGCAACTTTAGGATCAACCTGATCCCATTCTTGACCTTGCTCTTTGAAATATGTTGCCAGGTCAATGTACGTTTGTGGGAACCAGTAGGCATTTACTTGCAAAGCAACTTTGTACATCTGTTCTTCAGTTGCTCCATTTTTGGCCATCAGCTCTAAGAGACCAAGCATTGCCATACCGTGGTTGCAGTCTGGGAAGTGGGTAGAGTTGCCACAGCAAGGTCGATAGATACCTCTTGAAACCTTATCAACTAAAGCTTGCTGCTCATCAGTTAACGTGACATATTCATGCATACTATAGTGGTCAAAACCAGCTCCTTTGGCTAATGACCAACCACCAGTAGATGCGAACTTGCTAGCATCGCCTCCATATTTTGGATCAGTCATCTCGCCATTTTCTAAAATGTCATTTTTATTGGCTAAGCCAAATGCCCAGAGCATATCAAGCATAAATCGACTATTCTCTTGGTTCAAAACTACTGGTTGATCAATTGATCCTGTTAACATTTGTTCGTCTTGATTTTGTAAGCCACCTTCAAATAATGCTCTGAATTTAGCTTCATCAATTACGCCATCTGCAATCATTTGTTTACCAAAGTCACCCCAAACAATAGGTAACTCAACACCTTCTGCAGGAAGTACTTGCTGGGAAATACTTGCCGCATCAACATTAAAAGTTGTGGTGCTACCTGGATTGAGCGCAATTGCTTGTTCTTGTTTAGAACCCAACAAAGGTTTTAAGAATGACAACTTAGGAGTGATGCTGACTTCAAGTAGTTGAGTCAGCACGATAATTGCAAAGAGAAATAAAGCCATCCCTTTCCAAAAATTAGTATGCTCAATAAGTTCCGGCAATTTTTGTAAGGGGTTTTTGTTTACTGTACTGTCTGTTGTCATAGAACTCCTTTTACTTTCTGTATATAAGGAGACTACCAGGACAAAGATTAAAAGAAGATGAAATTAAACTATTGGAAGCATAATGGTGACGGTTGAGCCTTTGTGCAGTCGAGAGTCGAAAACAATACTACCACCCATGGTATCAAAAACTGCTTTGCTGATGGACAAGCCTAAACCTGAACCTGATTTTTCTCGATTTTTTCCTCGATAAAAACGGTCAAAGATTTTTTTCTTTTCTGCTGAACTAACACCTTTACCAGAATCAGAGATGACAATAGTTGCGGTATCATTTTTCTTCTTAAGACTAATGGAGATAGAGCCATTGTCTTTGTTATAAATAACCGCATTATGAACTATGTTGCTCAAGGCTCTCTGTAACATTTGCCTATTTGTTGTGACATATATTTCTTTTTCAATATTCGAGTCAACTCTAATGTTTTTGCTTTCTCCTAATGTACGGGTAATTTCTGCAACATTTTCTAAAAGTTGTGATACAGAAACTTTTTCAGTTTCTTGCTGTTTCCCACCAATCTTTGATAAGAAAAGCAAATCCTGAATTGTTTCGTTTGTACTATCAATTACTTCAAGCAGTTCCGTTTTGTTTTTGTCACTCACTCTCATATTTTCGATTTGAGATCGCAAAACAGCTAAAGGTGTTTTAAGAGTATGGGCTGCATCAGAGAAAAAAGCCCTCTCACTTAAAAATACATTTTCAAGCTGTGAGAGCATTTTATTAAGAGTATTCTGGATAGTGCTTAGTTCCGCTGTTGTCTTATCAAGCTGAATGCGCTGATGCAAAGAAGTCGAGGTATTAATACTACTTGCTTGTCGAGCAATACTTTGCAGTGGTTGCAGTTGTCTTTTGAGTAACTTAATACCAAAAAAAGTAACAGGAACAACACAAAATAGGATAATTCCACCTACTATAAGAAGCATGTTGGTGAAAGTTGAATATAAAACTTTAGTGGAGTATCCAACAGCCAAAATACCCTTGCCTGCATTCACCTGAACTGGCATAGCTGCAAAACGAATTCCACTCTCGGTAAAGTGGCTGGGAACAGAATCATATAAGCTGCTAGAAGACAAAATTCCTTGAAGTTCATGCTCTGTTACGAGTGCCACATCAGGGCTGTTGGTTTCAAGAATTGGTGACCCATCTGGAGATAGCAACACAATAGTCATGCCTTTTGCACTTACTAGATTAGTAAGTAACTCTTGGCGTTGTTCTCCTTGAAACTGTTGTACTATTTGAGACGCTTCTGTTACCACGATATGCACATGGTGATCAATTTGATTCTGTAGAGTGAACCAAAAGAGACCACTGGTTGCGACAACAAAAATGGCGATTACAATGCTCATTGAGCTGAGATACCAAATCGTCAATTTTCCTTGAAGACTGTGATTGAGTTTATTTAGAATTTTTTTGAACATCTTTTCCTAAAACATAGCCTTTACCACGAATGGTAGTAATCATTTCCTGTGTGATGTGTTTCTTTATTTTTTTTCGCAAATTTCTAATATAGACATCAATCACGTTTGAAAACGTATCAAAATCATTACCCCAAATATGTTCCATAAGCATCGTTCTTGTAATAGCTTGTCTACTGTGGAGTGCCAAGTATTCCAATACTGCAAACTCTTTGGCAGTCAAGTCAAGTTGCTTGTTATTAGCGAGAACTACATGCTCAGCTGGTTTAACCACTAACTTTCCTATGGTGATGGTAGGCAGGGCATTTTGGCTATTTCTACGTATTACCGCTCGAACTCTTGCAATTAGCTCATTACTATTTGCTGGTTTAGGAACATAATCATCAGCTCCTAAGTTGAGCCCCTTAATTCTATCTTCAACATCTCCTCGAGCAGTCATAATGACAATGGGAGTTTGGTTGGAGTCTTTTCTTAGTTGATCTAAGAAAGAGAAACCACTGCCATCTGGAAGATTAAGATCTAGCAGTATGCAGTCGTATTCATTAACGTCAACTTCGATTTTCCCTTGTTCAAGACTCTGAGCAACATCAGCAGCAAACCCTTCTTTTTGAAGCGTTTTTTGTAGATTTTGGGCAAGTGAAGAGTCATCTTCAATAATAAGTAATTTCATATAGTATGTCTGTCTAAATAACTAATGAGCGGTTGATAACGTGGAGCAACCGAGTACTGTCGTTTTTTTCCTTTTTTTTCGCAGGTAACGATCTCAGACTTTTTAAGTTTTCTTAAATGTTGGCTAATGTTTGGTTGGCGTTTATGCAGTCTCTTGCACAGCTGTGACACATCTTGAGGTTGATGGATGAGCAATGACAAAATTTCAACTCTCAAAGTATGTGAGAGTGCTTTATAAAGATCTAAGTAGTCTGTCGATAATAAGCCTGACATATTCGAATTAATGAATATGTGTACTATAACATATTTAAATCTTTGGATTTTTTTCGGATTAAATTCAATGCTTCGCAAGGATGAAATTTGAGCTAAAATGGTTCCAAGACCTATAACTACCAGAGGCAGGCGTTGAGCGGTGTGAATCCCACCCCTTCCGCCATTGTGTACGAATAGCTGCAAGATCCTCTTATTGTGCCTTAGTTGCGGGCTTTTTCTTCAGTTCTAACCCT